>CALWIK010000009.1 GCA_944380725.1 uncultured Clostridia bacterium | reverse complement strand
GAAACCGTGATTTTGGAAATCGGCAGAAAAAATTTTAAAACTTTTACGATAGCAACCATTTTTGTGTTGCTTTTTTTGTTGGAGCCAAAGTTCAGCAAATTCTATTCAGTGGCTCCAGATGGGGCTTTGTCACGCGAAGTTAAGACTGCGATTGAGGAAATTTTAAAGTCAAGTCCGCTGATTTATTTGCATCAAGAAAAGCCAAGATTCAAGGTTTTAAGAGATTATATCGAGTTTTTACCAAATGAAAACCGATATATCCCATTAAATTACAGCAATTCTAGGATGGACGGCAAGCTACCAAACGTGTTTTTAGCCGATGAAGTTGGAGCATTGCCAAACTCTTATGCGATTGAGGCTATGCGGTCTGGACAGCTCAATATTTTGAACAAACTCGGGTGCATAATTTCTACAAAGTATCCAACTGCAAATAATCCGTTTGAGGACGAAGCAAATTATGCCAAAAGAGTCTTAGATGGAACTCAGGCCGATGATACAGTCTTTTCCCTACTCTATGAACCTGACAACACCGAAAATTGGGCAAATGATGACATGATTTTAAAACACGCTAATCCGGTTGCACTGGAGATTCCAGAAATCTGGGAAGACCTTTTAAAGAAGCGAGCTAGAGCCATTTCAATTGAATCTTCACGAGAAAATTTTCTTACAAAACACTGCAATATAATTTATCAGGGATCAGGAACAGAAAGTTTTGTGGATATAAAAGATTTGCAGCGATGCCGGGTTAACAAAATCGACTGGAGAGGGCGAGAAGTCTATGTGGGAGTGGATTTGTCAATGAGCAACGACAATACGGCGGTTGCAATTTGTGCAGAAGAAGATGGAAAGATTTTAGCTGACGTTGTCTGCTTTGTGCCAGAAGGGCGAATTGAAGAAAAAAATAAATTTGAAAAACTTGATTATCGCCGGTTTATAGCAGGAGGCAAATGCATTGCTTGTGGAAACAAAACCATTGATTATGGCGTTGTGGAAGATTTTGTATTTTCTATAGAAGAAAAATATGGGGTCACGATTCGCGCCATTGGATACGATCGGTACAATGCATTAAGTTCGGCTCAAAAGTGGAATCAAAAATATAACACAGTCGAAATCCGGCAACACAGTGATACATTGCACCCGCCAACTAAATTGTTGTCAGAAAAAATCACAAACGGCGAGTTTGAGTACGAAAAAAATAATCTGCTTGAAATTAACTTTGAAAATGCGCGCTGTACCTACGATACCAACATGAATCGGTATGTTACAAAGAAAAAATCCCAGGGCAAGGTGGACATGGTAGTATCACTTATCAATGCGGTTTATCTGTTGCAGCAAGACGTAATTTTTAGCGATGATTGGGTGGTGCAAGTAATATAGATTTAATTTTCGAAAAAAGAAAAATCGAGGGAAAATTTTTATTCTAATTTAGAATAATTTTGTTCGCGAATTCGTTTTTTGCAAGCTTTTCTTTAACGCAAAGAAAATCGAGGAGGTGAAAACAATGGGTTGGTTAAAATTCCGAAAAAGAAATATGGAAGAAATAAAACCAAACGTCGATGACGTGCTTTTGAGTGCGATTTTAGATAAGGAAACCATCAGCTGTGAGCAAGCCTTAAATATTCCGGCAGTTGCACAGTGTGTGAATTTAATTTCGGAAACAGTCTCAATGATACCGATAAAACTTTATCAAGAAGAAATCATCGACGGCAAACGAAAAATGGTTGAAATTCCAGATGATACCAGGTGCACACTTTTAAACGAAGATACAAAAGATACCCTGGACGGAGTGCAGTTCAAAAAGGCATTGGTTCGGGATTATCTGCTATTTGGCAACGCATATGCATACATAAACAAGCAGAGAAATTTTGTAAAATCTTTACATTATGTGGATTGCAAAAATGTTACAGTGAATCAAAATTTTGACCCGATTTTCAAGGATTACAACATTTTGGTTCAAGGTCAAACTTACAAACCGTTCGAGTTTTTGAAAATTTTGCGCTCAACCAAGGACGGAGCCTTTGGCAGTGGGATCATTCAAGAAAATGGAGAACTTTTAAGAGTCGCCTACACAACGCTAAAATTCGAACAAAATTTGGTTTCAACCGGTGGGAATAAAAAAGGATTCATAAACGCCAAAAGTCGATTAACGCGGGAAGCAATAGATGCGTTAAAAAGTGCCTGGCATAATTTTTACTCCAACAACGAAGAAAATGTCATAATTTTAAATGACGGGCTGACCTTTCAAGAAGCCAGCAATACCAGCGTTGAGATGCAATTGAGTCAGAGCAAAAAATCGATGAATGATTCGATTCTGGATATTTTTGGAGTACCAAAAAATTGGGATTGGGAAACCTTTATAAAAACCGCAATAATGCCGATTCTGGTGGCAATAGAATGTGCATTAAACAGAGACTTACTCCTGGAAAAAGAGAAGAAGTCTTTTTTCTTTGCGTTCGACACAAAAGAGATAATAAAAGGCGATATAAAAACTCGGTTTGAGGCTTACAAAACGGCTTTAGATTCGAACTTAATGCAGATAGATGAGGTGCGCACTTTAGAAAATCTAGAACCGCTGGGACTTAATTTTATTAAGTTGGGTCTTCAGGATGTGTTGTTTAATCCGAAAACAAAGGAAGTTTACACTCCGAACACAAATCAAATTGCGAATATAGAAAATAAATTTGGAGGAGAAGAAAATGAATAAATTAATAAATGTAAACATCAAAAACGAAAATGGGAAATTGTTAGTTAGCAGCCGAGATATAGCTAAAGGCTTGGAAAAAGAACATAAGGATGTTTTGAGAAAAATAGAAGATGTTTTAACGGTAGGAGAATTTTCCGAGCGTGAATTTATAACGACGCAAGGTAACAAATATAAAGAATATTTAC
>CALWIK010000008.1 GCA_944380725.1 uncultured Clostridia bacterium | reverse complement strand
CCAAAATGAAAAAGATATTCTGTTTTCTGTTAACAGCCGGCCTTTTGCTTAATTTTAGCATGGATATATATGCAGAAACCATGCCACAAACACCAGTGGCAGGGGCAAGGGCTGAGACTGAGACAGTAAAAGATCCGGTACAGGCTGAGTTTATGTTTGTTGGTACGACAAGTGTGCCTGGTAATGGCGAAGTAAAGTCTGTTAAAGAGGGGCTTGACAATGAGAAAAAAGACTCCTCTTTTAACACAGAGAATAAAAAAAACAAATTAACCGAATTGGTTGAAGTAAGCCCAAATAAACAAGAAGAATACAATCTGGATACTTTCGATGAAGAAGACTTTGAGGGCGAACAAAGTTTTTCAAAAATGCAACTGGCCAAAAATATAGCCATGCATATGGTCGAATTCTTTGTTTATGATTTGAAGAGTTTCGTTATGTTTTACCCGTTAATAAAAACATCATCATTCATAACGTTTTGTGCATGGTTATTTCCACTATTCTTCCTATACAAGAAAACAGGCATAGATGTGCCGGGAATGTATTCAGACTTTGCAATGAGGCATGATAATTGGCACATTTTCTTTAGGAATTTATATAATGTGATTCCAATGACGCTAACTTCATTCATGATTAAATTTGGGCAAGAAGCGTATTTCAAATTTAAAACAGCATAAAAAGCAGATCAAAACTTACTTAAAGGCTTGATACAGCGATGTATCTAGCCTTTTTGTTTACACCAAATAAACGAGGAGGGATATAATGATCAACCTTTACGGAAAAAAATGAAACTGATTTTTCACACAACGGAATCCGTGTGCTGCAGCCGATTGAAGCGATTGGGAGTGAAGAACTAAACGGCGATTACTCTTTGAAACTTACGATGCCGCTGGGATTTTCAGAAATTGAAATTGAGCAGATTATAAAAGCTCCAATGCCCAAGAATCCGCAGCTTTTCAGGGTTTATAACACTGACATCGATATGCTGGGGAACCCGGTGTTTTATTGCCGCCATATTTTCTACGATTTACTAGATTACTTCATCGAAGACACACGTCCTACTTGGGATGGGAGGCTTGCGATATCAAAAATCTTAGAAAAGACACCGTTTACAGATGAAATCCCAGCTTGCAGCTGACCGCGGGGTTTCGATTCGATATCGAAAAAACCTAACTGGACTACGGTTTTTAACTGACTTATCCGGAGTAATTTTAGACTTTTCGGAAAAAAACAAAAAGCAAATCAAAGCAGGAAATTGTAACTGTTCAGCATGTTAAAAGGGGTGTTTATATGAACCTAAATTTGACTGGCATGTGGTTAACTGTTAATAGATTTTGTAATTTCAGATGTCCTTGGTGCTATGCAAAAAGTACAAAATATAATAAAAATGGAGATATGCCTTTAGAGCTAGCAAAAAAAATAATAAAATTCGGAGCAGATTTAGGAATACAAGAAGTAATGCTGATTGGTGGAGAACCTACATATTATCAGAATATTTTTGATGTAATAGATTTTATTTCTACACAGAATATGAAATCTACTTTAGTTACCAACGGTTACCGTTTTTCAGATATTTCTTTTTTTAATAAAATAAAAGGTTCTAAGTTAGATAGTATTGGTTTTTCTTTAAAGGGTGGTTCAGAGGAACAGTACTTTGCTTCTACTAAGGTGAAAAATGCATACATGAAGATTAAAGCAGCAATTAAAAATCTTTCTTCATTAAAGAAAATCCTTGTAGGTTATTCGGTAGTTTTATCGAAGGAGAATTTAGAAAATATTGAAGAAATAGCTGGTCTTGTTGCAACGGATTCTACAAAGTGGCTTTTACTATCTTTTTGTGTTCCTACGATCAATGATGATGGCATACCTATTAAAGATCATATGCCAGCTCAATCTGAGACTATAGAAATGCTTGTTGACAAATTCCTAAATTAGACCAAATTTTGCACGGACAGTTTATAATAGAACAATCTTTTCCTAATTGTTTGTGGCCCAAAGGTACAATGGATTACTTAGTTAAAAGTAATAGGTTGAGATTTGGTTGCCATGTTCAAAAGAGATCAGGGCTAATTTTTGATGAAACAGGGAATCTGATTGTGTGTAATTCTTTGCCTAACTTTAAGATTGGCAAATTTGGAAAAGATTTTTCTACTCCAGAAGATTTTAAAGATTTTTGGTATAACAGTGATTTAATAAAGCTATATAGAAAGTTTTTAGAATATCCTATTCAAAAATGTGTTAACTGTGATGAAAATGCGGTGTGCTCAGGAGGTTGTCCACTTCAATGGTTAGCGTATAATGCAAAAAAAGTTTTAGTATGAAATAATTCTGTAAAAAAGCTTATCAGCAAGTCGTCGGGCGCTGCTAAGCTTTTTTTGTATTGCAAAATATTATAAACATGTTTTAAATGCAGGATAGATAAATCCGTTGTCTAAGAGAGAAATGAGTATTTAGTGAGAATCAATATCTTTCGCAACTAGACAGTTTTTGAATCTACAATCGAGATCACATATAAATTTACAGTGCCCGACAAGGTTTTGACTGCTTAGAAGTACTTTAACATATATGTGAGCCAAAAAGGTTTGTCTTATTCTACGCGTTATATGAAGTTATAAAACCTAAAAATCATCGACAAAAATTTTTGGTTTCGGCAGAGCAAAAAAATGGAAGTTAAACCTGTCTATTAGAAAATTAAAAGGAGATGGAGTTTTATGGCAAAAGTATTTATAGGAGCAGGTCATGGCGGCAATGATCCTGGTGCAGTCGGACATTTGCTGGGAAAAGAAGTTAATTTGGTTGAAGCTTTGGCCTGCCGAGACTTTTTAGAAGCACATGGGGTCGAGGTTTCGATATCACGAACAAAAGATGAAAATGACCCTGTGACGGCTGAAATCGAGAAATGCAATGCATTTGAGCCGGATTTAGCAATAGACGTTCACAATAATTCCGGTGGGGGCAAGGGATTTGAGGCGTATTATCACTACAAAGGCGGTCCAAGTAAAGATTTGGCGGAAAATATTGAAGCAGAAGTTAAAGTAATCGGTCAGAGTTCTCGAGGCTGTAAAACTCGGATAAGTTCAAGCGGAAATGATTGTTATGCGTTTATCCGCGATACGATTTGCCCGGCAGTGATTTGCGAGGGATGTTTCGTCGATAACGCAGAAGACGCAAAAATGGCAGATACTCCAGAAAAGCAAAAAGCCTTCGGAGTGGCTTATGCAAAAGGTATTTTAAAAACGTTGGGAGTATCAATAAAAGAAAATCAAGCTCAATTAAAGCCCTCATTAAGCGCGAAGTATTATGTTCAGGTTGGAGCTTATGCAAGCAAAGAAAACGCTGAAAAACAGCTACAAAAAGCAAAAGATGCCGGGTTCACCGACGCCTTCATACGCGTGGTCGCGCAGACCAATTCGTGAACATAGCCTTTTGCGAATTTCAAGAAATTTTGCTCGCGATTTTATCTGAGTTCAAAACAAAATGGAGGTGAAAGGGATGGGGAACAAGACCTTTGAAATAGTTTCATTCGCAATTCTGATTGAAGCGATTATTACATACTTTAATCAGTTTTTCATTCAAGAAAATTTCTGCTGGCAAATGCTATTTAGCATAGCTTTAGGCATAGTTATCGCAGTAGCTTATAATCTAGATTTACCAGCTCATTTTAATCTAAACTCGCAGATTCCATACGTTGGCTGTGTGTTAACAGGGGTTTTGCTCTCGCGTGGAAGTAACTATGGTGCGTCCAGGTAACTGGTAAACATATAGCAGGTGGGAACCCTGTTCGGTAAAGTCTAACCAACAACCGATACTTAGTCTTGGAGCTAAAATGGTGACATTTTAGTTTAAGCGTAGGCAAAGGAGCAATCGAGCCGTAATTCGAAAGAGTGAAGCTGTAAGCCTCGTTAGCTTCCTTAAATGCAGAAGCCGATGTCATCGTAGTGATAGCAGGCAATAACGAGATATTGTTATGGTGAGACAATTTCGTTTTTGCCGGGGCTAAAGTGCACGGCGAGATTGACACGAATATGTTTAACTGGACTGGAGAGATCTTGCATATTCCGAAAGGTATGAGTGGTACAAGAATGAAATAAGTCAAGACTGCTCAAATGATATGTAAGAAGTCGGATCAACTCATAGTACCGAGGAAGCGAGTAATGACCGTAGGGGGAAGGGGTTGACACAAAATTGACTTTGAATATAAAACATTATCACACAAAGAGGTGGGGAAATAATGGAAAATGCGTATTTAAAGATAGCGGAAAATTCTAAGAAGTACAAAACGGTACAAAATTTGATGGCCAAAATAAACAAAGAAAACCTATTAAATCAGCACAAGCTGCAAATAAGCAAGAAGGCTTGGGGAATAGACAGAGTAAATAAAACAGAGTATGGAGAGAATCTAGAGCAAAATATTGAAAAATTGCTCAGGAAAATGAAAAACTTTGCATACAGACCGCTGCCAGTGAAAAGGGTAAACATTCCGAAAGCCGGAAGTCAAAAGCTGCGGCCATTAGGGATACCCGCGTATGAAGATAGGTTGGTACAGGGTGTTATGGCCAACATACTGAACGCCATATATGAGCCCAAATTCAAGAACTTTTCATACGGATTCAGACCGAAAAGAAGCTGTCATGATGCGATAAAAGCGTTAGACACAGTAATAATGACGCAAAAGACAAGATTTGTAGTAGACGCAGATATAAAGGGATTCTTTGATAATGTAAACCATGAATGGCTCATAAAATTTCTTGAACATGATACAAAAGATAAAAATTTTATAAGATATATCAAGAGGTTTTTGAAAGCTGGAATAATGGAGCAAGGTAAATATATGGAAAGTGATAAAGGAACCCCACAAGGGGGACTGATTTCACCGATACTTGCGAATGTATATCTGCATTATGTACTGGATTTATGGTTTGAAAAAGAGGTTACAAAGAAATTTAACGGAGAATCATATATGATTCGATATGCAGATGATTTTGTATGTTGTTTTAGATACGAAAATGAGGCAAATAGATTTTATAAAATGCTTGAAGAAAGATACAGAAAATTCGGATTAGAGCTTTCAAAAGATAAAACGAAAATAGTTCACTTTGGAAGGTTTGCCCGAAGGAATGAACGAGAAACAAAATTTGATTTCTTAGGTTTTACACTTATAAATGGAGTAAGCAGAACAGGAAAATACATAGTAATGTACAGAACCTCTCAAAAGAAGCTGTCATCAAAGATGAAGGTAGCTAAAGAGTGGTTACGCAAAAATATGCATATTAATAAATGTGAACTTGTAAAGAAGCTAAACATAAAATTAATAGGGCATTACAGATACTATGGGATAACCGGAAATCTGCACAAGCTAGAAGTGTTTTATAGGTATATCACGAGAGAACTATATAAAACGCTGAACAAAAGAAGTCAAAGACGAATAACGTGGGAAAAGTTCAATAATTTTCTTAAGTATAATCCGATAGCACGCCCTAAAATTTATTTTTCTCTTTAGAGTTT
>CALWIK010000007.1 GCA_944380725.1 uncultured Clostridia bacterium | reverse complement strand
AAATTTATAAATCGAGATTCAGGCTTTTTATCTGATACTAGAGCCCTTGTTAGAAAACTTTTGGCCACCCTTCATCCAGACTCTTTCGATAAAAAAGGAGACGGGAAAAGTTTCGACGATGTTAAAGAGCTTTATTATACTGCAACCAATTTTTACGATAATCATTTTAAATAATACGATAGAAGGAACTCTGCTTTATTCAGAGTTCTTTCTTAATTTATAAAAATATTGATATTTTAACAACATTTTCCTTCCACTATATCAATAAGTTCTTCTTTTAATTTACTAAACATATTTTCATATTCTTCTTTAGTATTTTCATCGTAATGTATACCTAGTTTTATAAAATCAACATGTTCGCCACAATCTTTCCCGGGTTTGGAATTAGTTTTTAGTGAAACTATGTCACCTTTTTTCCAATTTTCATTCATAATACCCGCTAAAATTTTGTCAAAAGCCATTGAGTAAAGTTTTGTACTGTCAGTGTTATTTTGTGCAGCCATATAAGTATTAAAGATTCCTTTGGCTATACAGGCAACAGATATTATAGCTTGTCCAGCTAGCAAAACTTGCCCTACACCTGGTATAAAAGCTCCAGCTCCAGCAACTCCAACCAAACCTCCAACCCCGGCGCCAAACCAACCTCCAGCTCCTGCTAAATTATTTTTTTTTGTCTGGAGCTTGATTTTCGAAATTTTTTTGATAATTATACTTTCACTTAACCAATGTTTTGAGATTTCTTTGGACATCTCAGGATCAGTTTTAAATAAAGCTTCGATAGTATCTGCAACTTTTATGATATTTTCCTCATCTATCGTGTTTTCTGTATTCAAAGAGCATTTTTTTAGATTCGATAACGCCTTTTTAATCTGCACATAATCCCAAAACCACAAATCAGTTCCACATTTTGGCCCAACCTTAAGCTGGCTGCAAAATCCTTTCCCTTCTTTCAAATCATTTAAACAACTATCATATGCAATTTTAACGTCTTTAGGGTTTACACATTTATTCTCTGCCTCTGCCCACGGCCAACTAAATGCACATGAGTAAAAATTCCCCATATGGCACAACGTAATCATACATAAAATTGTACTAATTAATTTTTTTATCATAATTACATTTCTCCTCTACTACAAAGGTAATCTTGTAACCAATGATATAATACTGCACTTTTATTCTATGTAAATATTTGTCGATAAAAGTTATATTTAAATCTTTATACATTAGAAATTTTATATTTTTATTTTTCTTCTTTTAACGATGCCTTATTTTATTCTTTTTAAGTATAAAGCTATTGAAAATTTAAAACAGCAGTGCAGAAAGCGTTAATAGAACACTTAAAGGCCAATGCGGAATAGATTTTTGAAAGTATAAAAGACAACAGTTACATTGAAAAATGCTATAAAGACAGCACAAAAAGACATTGAAATATATCGAGCAAAACATTGAACGACGTTAAGGTTTTATCCTTATAAATAAAATTAAGACCTCCGTTAGATTAAAACGGTGGGTCTTTTTGCTATAATCTTTTTATATATTTTTAAAATGTTCCTCTAAAGGCTCGTTATAATTTAGATCTATATTTGTCTTGGAAAAGCCAATTTCTCCTTTAACATTATCTAGGTCCGTAAAATCTGTAGATAATACTATTATATCGTTACCTTTAAAATCACCATTTTTTATCTGAGCATAAAAGTCTTTTAGCAGCCTGCTATAAAGTTCGTGCTTTTTTATTTTCTTTAAGTCACTTTTATTAGTTATATTTCCAAAGGTTAGGAGCCTAATGCCTTCTATTACACCGTAATTTTGATTTTCTTTTGTAGCATCCCCGCACAAAATATTTAGTACATTACCAACCAAGCCTTTATCTGCATTAACAGCTGTAGCATTTCCAGAAACCCAATTTTTAAACTTTATTATTTGTTTTGCCAAAAAAGACACTGCATATGCCGTGAACCCTTTTTTCCCTGGAGCAATTATAATCCCGATAGCCTCACCAGATGGCTCTATAATCTCTTTATGCACAGCGCAAGTCGTTGAAAGACCTAACGTTGCAATCATTGTAACTGCAATCGTTGAGAGCGGGAAAAAGTAAAAACCTAAACCTGTACCAGCTAACCCGGTCACTCCAATTCCAATCTTTTGAACAACTTCTTTTGTATTTTTGTAATTATTTTCTTTTATTAGTTCTTTAAGGCGTTCGATAAGCGCTGGGGCCTGCTCATATCTAAATAAATATTTTTCACATTCATCATCCTCATGGCCTTTGCATATCAGATAAACCATTTTATTGTTTAGCAGTTTACGTTCTTCATAATAATCATGCGTCATATCAAGTGCAGAACATTTTGACATGATAAATATAGGCATCGTGAAGATAAAGCTAAGCGAAACTAAAAACGATATTGTTAGTTTTATTATCATTTACCTCGGTCCTTTTTACTGTGCTTATTTTTCTAATCTGCGCCCTAAATTCTTCTCTATATCTTGCGCTAACTTTTTTAATCTCTCTGGAAAAGAAGCTTTTTCTTCTTCTGTATAATTCAAGCCTTCTAAAGTTCCAGGAGAAAACATCCAAACCTCTTTTGGCATTGCATGCACATAAAAAAGCGTTTCAGCGTCTAACAAGTAATTAGAGTCTTTAATATATTTCAGCATACGATTTAAAGGAACTGCCTTTTTTGAATTCAATTTGTAAATTTTGTATTCTTTATCAAAAATCTCATATTCTTTCTTTTCTGCAATGTCATGCTTTATTTTTAACCAAATTGAAGTTATTGAGCCTATAAATGCAGATCCTATGAGCATCATTGCAACAACACCCAGTTTAGATATTGTTCTGACTGGTCTTCTTAGAAACTTTATTCTATCTTTATGATGTTTTTTGCGTTCTGAGCGTGCTAAACTATATAACTCATTTCCACCCAATGCACCAATTAAGCTACCAATGCCAATTCTTAATGTGTTTTTCAAAACTGAAAAATAGGAAACTCTCTCTTTTTCGAGATTTTGCCATTCTTCACGCAACTTATCTTCATCAGGGTCTAAGCCTAGCTCATCAAGAATTTTGTCAAGAGCCCTAAATGTAAAA
>CALWIK010000006.1 GCA_944380725.1 uncultured Clostridia bacterium | reverse complement strand
CGTCCTTTCTTGTTCAGTAATTATTTTTTTGACCTCGTCATAAGGAATTTCGCCTCGGTCGCACATAGCATGATGCATTGGGCAAAGCGTAATAAGATTGCTGTTTTCAAGCCGTAATTCTTGATTTTGACCAATCGGCGCCGCGTGATGAACCTGTAAGTTTTCGTAGTTGTACTTGCACCTGGCTCCGTACAAATCCCTAATGAACACCTGGCAGAGATAATTATCGCGCTCTTTGATTTTTCGCCTTTTCTCCTGCCATGTTGACGTACTCCTAAACCTCGAGGCCTCATCTGTTTTCTTTTTATTTTTGCTAGGCCTTTTACTGCATACATAACCCTCCTCGTGGATTCGACCGCAATGTTGACATGATTTCTTCATTTCCTCAAACTCCCATTGAAAAAACTAGAGCCTGGAATATTTTCCAGACTCGTTAAATAGCCAACAGACTGATAATTTTTTATTCTTAATCAGAAAGCTTTTTATATCTCGATTTTTTCACAGCTTTAGGATTATGTGTTTCTATAAAATGAATGAATTTTACTTTTGTATTAATTTAAAGCAACTTTATAGAATCATAGAAATTTCAATTTCCAATTAGATCTTGATATCGATTATCCTTTTTTCTTTCCTCTTCTAATATCGCTTTTTCTAAATCTTCTTTTAATTTAGAAAGCAAATGTTTTTTATTCGCATTTTGGGGCAATTCATCATGGTTCTCTTCAAAAATAGTTCTTAATCCACCTAGACCTATAGATCTTTTTATATCTTTAATTTTTAAATCATCCATTAATTTTTTAAACTCAGCGGCCTTTTTATTTCTAAATGAACAATATTTAACAATAAAACACAATAAACAACCTACAGCACTAAGTATAGTAATATCTTTCTTTGTTATTTTAACATTTTTAGCAATGCTTTTATTCTTATTTTCTTCCACTTTCGGTTTCGTTTTGAATTTTTCGTATATAGATGTCGCCAAATAGCCCAAAGCTCCTCCTATTGAAGTCGACAAAACAGCCTCAAGCACAGTTCTAATACACTTTCCAAAAGTAATTTCATTAGCTTTTTTAAAATCTGCAATCTCTCTTTCCAACTTTTCTGCTGGTTCAAAGAAAACTTTTTTCATCCCTGGTATTATTTCAGAAACTCGCATTTTACTAATAACATCAGGAGTAAGTTTTAATAGAATCTCATTTGGGGCTAATGCTTCTGTGCATTCGCATAAAGCATAACTTTTTTCGTCTTTCTTTTCCTCTAAAACAGTAGAATTATCTTCATAAGCAAACGAACGTTCTCCAAATGAAAATAAAGTTGTTATGGACAATATAAAAGCAAAAAATTTTTTTAACATAATAATTTCCACCTTTCTTTTCTTCTTTAAATTTAATCTTTGCTTTTGTCTATAATAACATAAAAAGTTAAGAGAATTATTCTAGAAAAGAAATTTGGATGTTTTTGTATAAAAACATATAATTAATAAAAATTAAGTATGTTTTTTTGTTAGTTTGACGAAAATTTCGTATATTTTTATACAAAAAAACTTCTTGCTCTCAAAACAAAACAGCCACACAAAGTTGTATAGCCATTCTTTATGTGTCTGTCTCTACTTTATAGCGTATTTTTTTATTATATCATCTAATTTTTTTGATAATTTGTCAAAGACTGCTGCGATAGTTTTATTATTGTAATTAAATCCTTCTTTTTGAAATTTTACAAACGCACTGTAATTAAGCGGATTAAAATTAAATCTAGCTAATAGCAAGTCATTATTCACCCACTCTTTTTGTTTTATCTTCTTGCCTACCTGCTTTATGGTATCTACATAGATCTCCTTTCGAATATTTTCTTTTAGGTCTGAAAGTAACTCTTTTTGATTCACGTAAGAATCCGTGTTGTCAAGCCATCTGTTAAGAACACCTACGGCTTCATTTTGATTAATATTTAAAATTTTTCTAGTACCATCAACTAAATCACTTAAATCGACATTTATTTTCATATTTGCTAACGAGTATTCCATAAAATCTGCAAAGCTTAAAATATCTTCGTACATCCATAAATATAGGCTATATTCTTTATTTGATCCGATGTCTGACAGATTTGCTTTATTTGTACCAGTTTCTTTCAAATTCAGGATGAGCGCATTCGTAGCACAGTTTACATCAACTACATTTCCAAAATTATCTTTGCAATAATCAATTTGTGATTGCGGATTTTCAATTGCAAAGACACAAAAATCGCAAAAAAATAAACTACATACCACTGCTAAGCTAAATACTTTTTTTAACATATTGAGCGCTCCTATTTTAGATATTCGCCTAAATTATAATATATTTTATTTGTCGAATTTTGTTTAAAACTGTACTTCTAAATTTACAATTTGAAACCACCAAAAATTTCAAAATTATAAGTGCACTCTAAACAGCATAGCATCCACATTACTTATACGTGCTTATTTTTCTTTTTGAATTCTTCTGAGACATTTCGTAACTCAAATCAATCAAATTAAACACTTCTTCTTGGCTAACATTTTCGCAAAGACACACACTTACCCAATTAGATTTGTTCATGTGATATCCTGGCAAATATTCGATTCCATCCAGCAAAGAACCTATTGTTATCGGATCGCACTTGACATTTAAAATATCAATGATTTCATCTCCTTCTAATTCTAATTTTTTCTTCTCAACTGTCATTACCACAGCGTACCATTTTGAATTATTTGTGTTTCTCAAAACAGCATAGCTTGGAAATTTTGGCCATAAAAACTCTGGTTTCGTGCCGAACTTTTGATTTACATATTCGAAAATCTCTTCTCTTTTAATCATTACTAATTCACTCCAAAAGTTTTTAGCATAACTTATCACAATATCATTTTACCACACCACCATCAGGAATTTCAGGAAAGTTTTAAAAATCTATTGTGTTTTTTTTTGCTCAGTACTTCCGTCACCAAGATTTCCCATGCTTTTCGCCACTTTTTGCCA
>CALWIK010000005.1 GCA_944380725.1 uncultured Clostridia bacterium | reverse complement strand
CAATTTTCTCTGATATTTCATCATCTGTATCAAATATACTTTTAATACTGGATGTAACATTTCGTAAGATTTCATTAAAGGCGACACCTTCCTTCGCCCTTTGTAGATCCGTTCCCATTGAAAGATAGAAATCTTTTAAATTTAAATCATTCCAAATCCATAAATCATATTCACAATTTTGCCCTGCTTTTCTAAAATCAACATTATTGTCTAATTTTGCCTTCAAAATTTTTATACCTTCGGCTATCACACAGTTTATGTCCTTATATTGTGCACATTTGTTAATTTTCTCACAAACATTTTCAGGACTTTGAAGCTTTTCTTTTCTCCACCATAATGCTGAGGACATTGCAGTATTTCGTTTCAAAAAACAATAAAAACATTAATGTTAATGCCAATAATTTTTTCATAATAATCTCTGCTTACATCCTTAGGCTAAATCTATAAAAAGATAATAAATATCCAATTTCACATCAAGTCAATACATAATGTGGAAAATTTCCTTTTAAAACCAAAAATGCATAAAATTTATAAATTTTATATAAAATTAAAGTAAATCAGCATTACCTTTAAATCCTCTCAAACTTAACATTTGTTTAAGAAAATCTCAATAAAAATAGCCCAAATACTAAATGACATTAGTATTTGAACTAACTTCTTTTTTTATTTCTAATTTAATTACCGAAAAACTTTTTTATCAAGTCAAAAACATAATTACTCCCGCGAGACAGTAAAATTTCCGTTGGCACACAGGCAAATAGGTATAAATTTATCAGATGTTGTCGGATTTTGACGTTTTTCAACATTTCCGTTTTAAAACGCCAGAGGTAAAAGGATGAAGGCTTTTTCAAAAGTTGCGAAACAATTTTGATAATTGAGTTTTTACTAAAAAATTACGCTGTTTTTGCTTGTTTTTATCACTTATAAATTCAGTTTTTTTGAATTTTGTAAGCTTTTTATGAGCTCTTCTTATAACTCATAAAGTATCTGTTCTAAATAATCTTGCCATCATAAAAAACTAAAGAATAAATCAAAAATTGTTGGATTTACATAAAACCAGAATTTTTTTATGAGAAATATCGCTTTAAAAATAATCCTTTCATAATTTTATATATTTTTCAGCTATGTTTCAGACATTTTTTAATCAAAATAAAATTATTTTATATTTTTTCTACCCACTCCAGAATCTGAGTTTTAAAATCTACTAAAAAATTTTTTCAACTTTTATTCGTCGATTTTCACTATTAAAAGTATAATATAAATAAATTATATATTATTAAGTTGAATTAGAAACTTTTTTATTGGCTAAAAAATAATGTCACTACTTGAACTGATTTTTTTATTTTTAATAACTGAATTTTAAATTTTCTTCTTAGCAAATATATTAAATTAAGATAACACAAATTCAAATCAATATTTTCTTTAAATATTAATCTGAAGAAATAACTTCATTATTTCTAATTGAAAACAAGAAAATAGGGTTTAAAATGCCACAAGTTAGCACCAAGAATACAAGCATTATAGTGGCTTTTTTGCTGTATTTTTTATATATTTTATACATTACATAAAAATAAAAAATCAAATATATCCAATTAAAAATATTTAAATAAATATTATTTAATGGATATGAGCTATTGCCGTTTATAAATGAAAAAAACGTTGTATAATAAACATTTATTGAAAATATCATGGAGATTATATTCAAAAAAAGGAATAAAATTGGCCTAATATTGTCGGAGAACGCAACTTTGCCAAATATATAATAATTGGCAACAGGAACAAACGCCAACCAACTATGTTTTATATTATTCCTTTTTGCAATTCTCATAAGCCCAAAACCATTTAGAAGATAAACTAATAAAATTAAAATAACAATAAAAAATCCTAAAAAAACTAATGCCCACTGTCCCACTTGCTGATTAAAATCATTATACACAAAAATCACACCTTTTCAACATTTATTAATATTATATTATATTTTTATTATATTGTCAACTTTTTTGTTGATATTTCATCAGGACCATTTCAGCTTTTAACACTTCTACATTTTTTGAATATATTAATTAGAGAGACTAAAGAAATTATTAAAGTGGAGGAAGCAATAGTGAATAAGCGTATTCTTACATTGAACAAACTAGAGTTAGGAAAAAGTGCAACTATAATTTCATTGCTTTCTCGAGATGATGCACGAAGAAGAATGTTAGATTTAGGAATGATAAAAGGAGCAACTATAAAAGCTATTCAAAAAAGTCCTGGAGGCGACCCGACAGCTTATTTTGTTTGTGGTACTTTAATAGCTCTTCGCTCAGAAGATGCAGAAAAATGTATAGTCGAGACAGTACAACCACTTCAGACTTAATAAAAGTTTATATTTGATGAGTTATTCTAAAAGATATTTTATAACGTAGAAATCTTAATTTAAAATTTATATTTAGAAATAATTTTCACTTACTTAGTTTTTATTTATTTATAAAATAGCAATATCATATAAGGAGATAATTTATGTGGTTTAGCAAAAATGCAAAAGCAAGAGGGACTTTGCCAGATATAAAAATAAAAAGAAAGTATGAAAAAGATACTATAATAGCCGTTGCCGGAAATCCTAACGTTGGAAAGAGCACCTTATTCAATGCATTAACTGGTCTAAATCAGCACACTGGAAATTGGCCTGGTAAAACTGTCTCTAATGCAAGGGGTGAATTTAAATATAAAGGCAAAAACTTTGTTTTAGTCGATTTACCTGGAACATACTCTTTAATGGCAAATTCGACTGAAGAAGAAATAGCAAGAGACTTTATTTGTTTTGGAGAGCCGGATTTAGTTGTTATAGTGGTTGATGCAACATGCCTTGAGCGAAACCTAAATCTTGCTCTGCAAATTTTAGAAATAACAAAAAAGGTTATAATTTGTGTGAATCTAATGGACGAAGCGAAAAAAAAGAAAATAATTGTAGATATTGATGAGCTGTCATTACAACTTGGTGTCCCAGTCATTGGCACAAATGCTAGAAATAAAAAAGGCTTAGAAGAATTAAAAAATGAGATCTTTGAGATTGGCATCAACAATAAAAAGACTTACAATATAAAAGTTTTATACAATAAAACAATAGAAAACGCTTTAGTTGAATTTGAACCAATCGTTAAAAATTTAATAAAAGACAAGTTGAATCCTCGTTGGCTAAGTATAAAGCTGCTTGATATGGACGAAAAATTGCATAAAACGCTAAATAATTATCTTTCGTTTGATATAATGGAAAATCAAAAATTAAAACAAGCTTTAAATAAAATAAATCAAGAATTTTTTGCGGATAACTTAAATGGAGATTTAATACGCGACGAGTTAGTCGCCTGTGTGTTTCAAAAAGCTCAAGAGATTTATAAAAAAAGTGTAACTTTGGAGGATAAACAATACACTCAAAAAGACAGAAAAATAGATAAATTACTAACATCCAAAATTACAGGCATCCCAATAATGATATCCATGCTTTTTGTTATTTTTTGGATTACACTAGCTGGTGCAAATTATCCTTCAGATTTAATTGCAGATGGATTATTTTTTTTACAGGATGAGCTGTTAAAATCGTTAACCTTCATCGGGGCTCCTCAATGGTTAAGCAATTTGCTTGTTTTAGGAATATACAGAACTCTTGCTTGGGTTGTTTCTGTAATGTTGCCACCTATGGCTATATTTTTTCCGCTTTTCACATTACTTGAAGATTCTGGATATTTGCCGCGAATCGCTTTTAATCTTGATAAGTTCTTCAAAAAAGCTAATGCACACGGAAAGCAGGCACTAACCATGTGCATGGGATTTGGCTGCAATGCTTGTGGAGTTATTGGCTGCAGAATCATAGATTCTCCGCGTGAACGTTTAATTGCAATTTTAACAAACAATTTTGTGCCATGCAACGGAAGATTTCCAACATTAATTTCAATTATTTCAATGTTTTTTGCAGGAACTGTAGCATTGCCATATAAAACATTGATATCGACTTTAATACTTACAGGAACTATATTAATTGGAGTTATTGTAACTTTTTTAACATCGAAATTACTTTCTAAAACCATTTTAAAAGGATTTTCATCTTCTTTTCTTTTAGAATTGCCACCATATAGACGCCCCCAGATAGGAAAAGTAATCGTTCGCTCTGTATTTGATAGAACTCTTTTTGTCTTGGGCCGAGCCGTGCTTGTGGCTGCACCTGCAGGGTTATTAATTTGGTTAATGTCTAATATTTTTATTGGAGAATATAGTGTTCTTTCGTACTGTTCAAATTTTCTAGAGCCATTTGCAAAATCAATTGGCATGGATGGTATAATTCTTATGGCATTCATTTTAGGCTTTCCTGCTAATGAAATTGTTATTCCGATAATTATAATGAGCTATTTATGCACAGGAACATTGACTAATTTTGAAAGTCTAGAAGAATTTCATTTGTTATTAATTAACCATGGTTGGACGTGGCTTACTGCTGTATGCACCATGTTGTTTTCTCTTATGCATTTTCCTTGTGGAACAACATGCCTTACTATAAAAAAAGAAACCGGCAGCCTTAAATGGACCGCGGTAGCTTTTATTTTTCCAACCGTTATAGGAATATTAACTTGTTTTCTTGTTGCAACTACAGCTAAACTTCTAAACTTAGTCTAAATCACAATACCTCCGTTAGGACTTATGACTTGTCCTGTAATAAATTTTGAGTTATCAGATGCTAAAAATAAAATAGTCTGTGCAACATCCTCACCGGTACCAATTACACCTAGTGGAGTTTGTTCTTTTAAATCACACATAATCTCAACAGACATATTTTTATTCATTTGTGTATCAATAACTCCGGGAGCAACCGCATTGACATTTATATTGCATGGCCCAACTTCTTTTGCTAAAGCTTTTGTAAAACCAATGACAGCTGCTTTAGTGGCAGAATAAACAACTTCGCAGGAAGCTCCAGTTAGGCCCCAAATTGACGAAATATTAATAATCTTTCCAAAATGATTTTTAATCATACTTTTTAATGCAAACTGAGTACAGTTAAATATTCCTTTAATATTGACATCAAAGATTTTGTCCCACTCTTCCTCTGCAACATCTGTAAACAATTTCTGAGAGGATATACCAGCATTATTTATAAGAACATGTATATCTCCAAAAGTATCATTTATAACTCCAAACATTTCTTTAACTTCATCTTGCCTAGAAACATCTGCCTTTATAGCTAAAGCATTTGCCCCCTGCTTAATTAGATCTACTTCAATTTTTTTAGCTTCGTCTTCAGAAGTGTTGTAGTTTATTATCACATTATAATTATGTTTTGCAAACAATATAGCTGTTGCTTTACCAATTCCATGAGAGGCTCCTGTAATCAAAACTGTTTTTTTCAAGTTTTTTCAAGCCCTTTCACTACCTCAGCAACATAAATTTTATGATAATCGGCGTTAATATAATTCATTTTTATGTTTTTTTCTATAAATCCTTCTGGATTGATAAACTGATCATAAATTTTTTTACAGATAAAAACCAAATTGGCCTGCTCAAAATAAGGAGCTTCTTGATCAAATATTGGATTAAACTTTATTGCCTCTGTTTTATTAATATCACGTCCAGACTTTGTTCCGCATAATGTCAAAGCATCTCGGTATCCCTCATCATAAAAAGATAACGAAAAATAATCATTATTTTCTAAAAATTCAAATGTATACCGCTGTGGCCTAACAAATATAAATGAAACCGGTTTATTCCATAATATTCCAAGCCCTCCCCAGCTTGCAGTCATCATATTATATTTTTGTTTCGTTCCACTACTTATAAGCATCCATGAATCGCCAATGAGAGAAAATGGTGCAACAGAAAGACTTTTTAAGGCAATTTCTTTAAAGTTAGTCATCAAAAAACTCCTTTTATTTTTAAAACTTGCTAATTTTATAAAAATAAAAGTTTAGTTTAAATATTCTTCTATTAAACTTGAACACTGGCTAAGTGGAATCATTCCGCTTATTCTTTCTACGATGTTACCGTTTTTAAACAAAATCGAAGTAGGAACACCCTGTATAGAATATTTTTCTGCGATTTCTGAATTTTCGTCCACATCAACTTTTAAAACAGACACTTTTCCCTCATATTTTTGCGAAACTTGCTCAACTATAGGTGCAAACATTTTGCATGGGCCACACCAAGACGCAAAAAAATCGACAAATACAAGCTCATTGTCATTCAAAATTTTTTCAAACTCATTAAAACTCATTTTTGTAATACTTTGCATAAACATGCACACCCCTTCAAAAAAATAATATAATACAATACATTATAAATAAAATAGAATTAAAACGCAAAATTTATTGTTTATCAGCCAACAAACGTCTCAGTTCGTCCATTAAACTATTAACATCATCAAACTCTCTATATACTGCAGCAAATCTTACATAAGCTACCTTATCAATATCTTTTAAAGCTGCCATTACATATTCTCCAATATCGCTAGAATTTATTTCTTTTACCATGGAGTTTTGAACTTTTGACTCTATTTTATTCACACTATTCTCAATAACATTTAACGATATTGGTCTTTTTTCACAAGACTTTAACATTCCGTTTAGAACTTTAACTCTCTTAAAAGGCTCTCTAGACTTATCTTTTTTTATAACTATTATAGGCATAGTTTCCACCATTTCGTAGGTAGTAAATCTTGCCGCACACTTAAGACATTCTCTGCGTCTTCTTATTTTTTCGCCATCTTCTGTTGGTCTTGAATCTATAACCTTACTTTCTTCGAACCCACAATACGGACATTTCAAAAAAAATCGCTTCCTTTGTGAAAATAATATACCTTATAAAAATGCGTTAAGGATCAACATAGCAGTAACTCCAGGGATACCGATTACAGCAGCAATTGCTAAAGACAGTAAACTAATAGGTAGCGTCACTCCAGTAAAAATTCCTATAATGTTGACAGCAAATAACGTTGCAACTCCTTTTGTCATAGAAATTAACATTCTTTTTATTGGATTTTTAGCTCTAACAATCACTTGAATGAAAAACAATAACAAAAACACTATAACACAAATAAGCAAAAATCTCCAGTCCATAGTTTAAAATATTCTCCTCTTTATTTTAGCACTTTATAGAAACATTATTTTTTGGCCTGTCTCAATAGATATCTATATCTTGCCTTTAAGGCTTCTCTTTGATATATACTAGCCTCAATCAAATCATCATCTTCTTCCATCTCGAACCACATTTCATTACACTTAATCTGAGCACAAATTTCTTTTATTTCGTTTAAAAATCGTATCTTTTTTGAGTTTAATATATTTTTTTGCTCATTGTTAATTTTTCCTTTCAAAATTCCCATAATTGCATTCATAAGAAAAACCTTCCTTTCAAATCAAAAACGATTTCAAATTCTAGATTTAATTATTCATATGATATATGCTTGCCATTTATTCTGACAAATATTCAAAAACAATCCACATTTGTAAAATAATACATATTAAATTGGTATAAAATCTATTTTGCCTGAAGAAACATCTGCAGACAAAACTTTAATATTAATTCTGTCTCCAACAGACATAGTTACTCCAGTTCTTTTATTAATAAACCTCATGACGCCATCATACTCAAATCCATTTCCCGGAAGGCATTCTATTCCAACGAAGCCTTCTACACCATTATCCAACTCAACAAAAATTCCCGTATTTATAACTCCGCTGATCTTGCCCTCAAAAGTTTCTCCAATATGTGCCAAAATATACTCTGCCATATAGCATTTTTCTGTATCTCTTTCTGCTTTCATTGCTCTGATCTCGCATTGAGAGCTTTGGGCCGAAACATCCTTCACAAAATTTTTATATTTTTTCTCGATATCTTTTACCGCAACTCCAGCAACCGAATCAGACAAAATCCTATGGATCGCTGTATCCGGATATCTTCTAATAGGAGACGTAAAATGGCAGTAATCCTTTAAAGCTAAGCCAAAATGTCCTAGAGGCTTTTCAAAATATCGGGCTTTAGACATAGCTCGCAAAACCTGATTAGATACTATACTGCTCATGTTTGTGCCCCTTATTTTTATTAAAATCTCAGAAAGATCTTTTATTTTTAGTCCTTGCCGGATTTTATTAGCTTTTAAGCCAAAAAGCGACAGTATTTGGGCCAAATGGTTAATTTTTTCTGGAGAAGGCCCCTCATGCACACGATAAACAAATGGTATCTGCATATTTTTAGCATACAAAGCTGCCGATTGATTTGCCATAATCATAAACTGCTCAATCATTGTTTCGGCAGCTCCAATAGTCCTTTTTTTTACATCCACACAGACACCATTTTTATTTAGCTTAAATTGTGTTTCTACACTTTCAAGCTCCATATTACCTCGCTTCTGAGCATTTTCATACAAGATTTTTGATAATTCATATGCCTCAAATAAAGAATCTTCTATCAAAGAATATTTTTGCTTTATCTGTTCAGATGCTTTTAATTCTAGAATACTATTTACTTCAGAATAAACTCCTCTAACTTTAGAATTTATAATACTTTTTTTGAATTCAAAATTCTTCAAATTACCTTTTCTATCAATATTTAAAAAAACAGAAAAAGTTAACCGGTCTTCATTAGCATTTAAAGAGCAAATCCCATTTGATAGCTCTTTTGGTAACATCGGAATAACTCTATCTGCAAAATAGACGGAAGTTCCTCGTTCTAAAGCCGCCTTATCCAGATGTGATCCAGACTTGACATAATGAGAAACATCTGCAATATGGACTCCCAAGAGCCAACCTGTTTTCAACCTTTTTACAGATATTGCATCATCCAAATCTTTGGCATCTTCTCCATCTATTGTAAATATTAGATCCTTTCTCAAATCAAGCCTATTTTCAATTTCATCGTTTTTAATTCCTTTTTTAGACAATTTTTTTGCTTCCTTCAATGCTGCATCGTCAAAAATACAAGGGATTCCTTCTGCATCTATGATTGCATCTGCACAAATCTTTGCTTTTTGAGCTTGTCCATAAACTTTAATCACCCGTGCAAAAATTTTTTTACTATCTTTTTCTGTAAATAGTTTTACCAAAACTTTATCATTATTTTTAACACCTTTAGTTCTATTTTTCTTTATCGGAATATTATGTTTATAGCCACTGTCTGCAACAAAGTCTACACCACGCTTTGTACGTATAGCTCGTCCAGAAATTATTCTATTTCCCTGTGAAACAATTCTTTCTATCACAGCACTTTTGCCTTTTGAAGACTTTTTTATCCGGTTAAGCATTACAATATCACCGAGCATACATTTTTTGCTTTTTTCTATCGGAACATATATATCCTCACCACCAAAAATAGGCCTTGCAAACACATAGCTTTTATTATACGAAATAACTTTAGACGGAACAAATCCACAAGCTTTTGGAGAAATAATCTTATTTCTTTTTGTTAATATTAACTTTGCTTCAGCTATAAGTTCGCTAATAGCAACATTTAATGCATCAACGTTATCTAATTTTAATTCATTATAAACTGTTTTTATTGGCACAGCACATGTCTGCAAATTAATATAAGAAAGTATATCATTTTTCAATTCTCTCAAATGTATCCCCTATTTCTTTCAAAAATAAAATATTCCAAAAATATCCTCCTCACAGACAATCGTGACAGAGGATATTTAAATAAAAATAGCTTTTCATTAAATTTTATAAAAATTGAAAAAATTATACACAAGTCAGCTAAAACTTAATTTAAAATAGTTACATAAAGAACAGAACAGCATTAAGAGCCACAACCAATAAAAAGAAACCTACAGAGATAAACTTAGTCCAACGTTCTAAAAATACTTCTAAAGAACGTGATTTATTCCTTGTATAAAAAGTTTCTTTAACGGCTGCCGCTCCACCGGCATTTTGTTGATGCCCTTCTTGTAGCAAAACAACTAGTATAATTGCAACAGAAAAAACTAATAAAATTATTCCAAGGGTTAATTGTAATGCGTTCATAAAACAACCTCCAAGATACACGTTAAAATTTAATTATATGATATCATAACAAACAGTAATTTGCAATGCAAAAGCTACAAAAGGATTTGTGTTCCTGTATAAAATGAATATAAAATTTTTTCAGAAACTGTTTTTCCAGCACATTCACTTAAAGCTCTTGAATATAGTGTTAATTGTTTTTCATATCGGCTTTTTAGTTCTTCTAAACTTAATTTATCTGTTTTATAATCTATGATTACTAAACTATTATTTTCTTCAAAAGCACAGTCTATTGCACCTTGTAAGACTATTTTTTCATCACCAAATTTTTGATTTATTTCAGAAATAACCTCAGAAGCGTTAATGTTTACTGTAAACCTAAATTCTCTAAACACATTTTTTGATGCTAAAATTCTTTTACATAAACTACTATTCAAAAATTTTGAAATCTTAGCTTTATCCAAAACAGATTTCTCTTCTTTTAAAAGAAATCCTTTATTTAATAAATTATTTATTTCTTTATCTAAATTTTTTTTAGCTTCTTCTAAGTTTGCATATTGCATAAAAATATGCATAGCAGAACCTTTTTGTGCTGGTGTTGGCTTATGTTCTAATAAAAATGCAGGACTTTTAGAAAAATCTAGATCTACTAAGTTGTCTTTACTTGCAACTAATTCTGAAACTGTTATTTTGGAAGGTATTTTTGATAACTCACGATATTTATAAACATAATTTATTCTGCTATTGATTTCATTTAAAAATTTTTTGTCTATTATTTTTTCTTTATTATCTGGAGCTTTGTTCCCAAATCCTAAGATAGACCTACTTTTTAAGTTTATAATATCAATTTTTAAGTTAGTTTCGTCGTCTATCGGTACAATAGATGGTATGCCCGCCAATTGCCTAATACAATTGCCTTTAGGATGTCTTAATGCACACAATAAAATCCAATCAGAAAAGCTACTAGAATTTCCTACAACATATGAGGGCAGTTGTAAATTACTTGTAAGCTGCAAGCTCAATTTGCTCAGTGTAGACTCTATATTTTTTAAAGACGTAATCATAATTAGTTTTTCTTTTGCTCTTGTCATTGCTACATAGAGAATTCTTAATTCTTCTGAAATAGATTTTTTATCCATGTCTAATTTTATTGCATCTCTTTGAATAGTTGTGTATTTGCGCATATTTTCGCGATCTAATAATTTTACACCTGGTCCTAAATCTGGATGAAGCAAAGCGGCTCCGGTGTCTTTATTAAATTTTCTAGAACAGTTAGCCAAAATACAAATTGGAAATTCAAGTCCTTTAGATCTATGAATACTCATTACTTTTACTACATTGGCATTTTCCGCCAAAGGGTTTGCTGTCGATAAATTTATTTTTTGTTCTTCTAGTTTACTTGCAAACCTAATAAAACCAGTTAACCCCTTATACCCAGATGCTTCGCAAGTTCTGGCATGCTCTAGCAATAGACGTAAATTATTTATTCGTGTTTCACCATCGCTCATTGCCTGAACTATATAAATATAGGCTGTATCGTCGTATATATATTGAATTAATTTATCTGATGGCCACGTTGCCGCTAAGTTTCTATACTTGCTAATAATATTCAAAAAATTTTTACATTTTTCATGTCCAAAATCTGAGTATTTTTTAATAGCAAAATAAATTGGCAACTCTCTGTCAATCATCCTTATTTCACTTAATTCATCTGGAGTAAATGCAAAAATTGGGCTCATCAAAACAGACAATAAGGGTACGTCTTGGATAGGGTTATCTATTATTTTCAATAAAGACAATATCGTTATAATTTCAACTGTTTCAAAAAAGTCTCCTGAAGTATCCGCCCAAGCAGGAATTCCATATAACCTTAGCGTTTCAACAAATTCTGATGAATGTTTATTCGCACTTCTAAGCAAAATACAAAAATCACCATATGTTACTGTTTTTTCTATCTTGCCACATTTTATTTTATGTTTTTCTCCTATCATTTTTAAAATCATTTCAGATACATATTTTGCCTCTAATACATTCATACTTTCGCCTGTATTACTATCTGATATATCTATTATTTTTAATTCCACATCTGCAGAAACTCTATTTTTTTCTTCATAATCAGCGCCAAATACTAGTTTTTCCTCCTTGTTGTACTCTATTTCTCCAACAGAATTAGACATTAGCTGAGAAAACATAAAATTAATTATTCCAATAATTCCCGTTTTGCTTCTGAAATTTTTATCCAAAATAATTTTAGATGGATAGTTTTCTTTTTTTGCATCAAACATTTGATATTTTTGTTTTCTTCTTAAAAAAATTTGCGGCATAGCCTGTCTAAATCCATATATGCTCTGTTTTACATCTCCTACCACAAATAAATTTTTTTCATTATTAGAAACGGATCTAAATATCATATCTTGAGCTTCGTTTGTATCCTGATACTCATCTACCATAACAAATTCAAAGCGTTTAGATAGTTCATATGCCAGATCTCTTTTTTCAAAACCGTTCTCTGTTTTTTTTATCAATAACTGCAAAGTTAAATGTTCTAAATCTGCAAAATCTACAATGCTTTTATCATTTTTTAAAGAGTTTATCTTTAAGCTAAACAAATTTACAAGATCGAATAATTCTGAAATTATCGGTCTAATCAAGTCCAAATCATTTAAAGACTGTTTTTCATCTTGAAAAAACAACTGTGTTAAATTTTTTATTATACTTTTTACTTCTTGTCTGCTTTGCAAAATTTTTTGTTTTATTGTGTCTTCACTATGCCCAGATACTCTTTTTAGCGTAGAAAAACTTACTAGTTTTAGGCCAGATGATATTTTGTTCCAATTTTTAGTGTTAACTGCAGCTTGTAAATTATTAATTAGATGCTTATCCTGAAAAAGTGTTTCTTTGTAAGCTGCCTTTAATTTATCAAAACCGTTTATTAAATTCAAAGAATTTTGTGTCAAATTTTCACAATACGCTAGTGACATTATTGCATAATCATATAAAATTTGTGAAAATACCGTTTCATTTATATTTTTAGTCTGATTATAAAGATTTAACTTATCATTTAACCACTCTTTTGAAAAAGGATGTGCTCTTATAAAGTCATATATTTTTAAAATCGTGCTAACCAAATTTTGATCATCGTGAGTTGAAGAAAAAGTCTCTACTAAATTCAAGAAATCTTTTGAAGCTTTTTTATATTTCTCCTCTAAAACTAATTGTACAGCATCATTTTTCAAAGTGATCATTTCATTTTCATCTGCAATTCTAAAATCTGGAGAAAGATTGTCTATTTTATAAAAATATTCTTTTATTATGTCGTTGCAAAAGCTATGAATTGTACTTATATGTGCATTTGAAAGCAATAATTGTTGACGTTGCAAAATTATATTTTCAGGATCTAAGCTAAGCATCTCAGAGATTCTGCTATAAATTCGTTCTTTCATCTCTGCTGCAGCTGCTTTTGTAAAGGTTACTATTAATAATTTATCCGCATCGCATGCATTATTTATATCTGTCAAAAGTCTTATTACTCTTTCAACCAAAACTGCTGTTTTACCGGCTCCAGCTGCTGCTGAAACTAAAACAGGACCACTTTTTACATTTATTGCATCTAATTGATTTTTAGTCCATTCATTTTTGCTCATCCAAGTCCCCCGCATTTTCGACAGATTTTAATTTTTTAAAAAAGTCTTCTTTTTCAAGTCTTTCAACTTTTCGAATGGTTTCATTTTTTTGTGAAACACAAACCGTTTTATACTCACAAAATTCACAGGCATCGTAAGCTCCCTTTGTAGGTTCTGCAGTTATATCCCCGGAGTGTAGACTAGTTCCCATAAACTCAATTAATTTTTTTATGTATGCCATAACGTCTTTCAGTTGATTTTCATCTAACAGAGAGTTATAGCTTTTAGGCTTATTATTTTCCATTTTTACAGGAATATAAAGGCCTTTGCCATCAGGTTCCATTCCCAAAATCACTGCATTATCGTTCAATATTAATCCTTTTATGCGTAATTTTTTAAGTTTTTCGTTTTTTAATTTTTCCAAACTTTCAAAGCGATCTAAATTTAAAACGGTAGATACAGAAGGAAAATAAAAAAATCCGGCAGGTATAGCTTTTTTATATTTTTTAGTCAAATTAGAACACAATGCTTCAAGATATAAAAGCATTTGCAAATTTAACCCATATAATATGTCTGACAAATAAAAGTCTTTATGGCCAGTTTTATAATCAATAACTCTAAAATAAGTTTTTCCGTCTTTTTCCATTAAATCTACCCTGTCTATCTTGCCATTTATAAATATATTTGTGCCATCTGATAGTTTCAACCTTAGAGGGCTAAATTTATCATTATTAGAAAGATCTAGCTCAAAAGCGATTGGCGAAAATTCACTCTGAGAAATTTCTTCTGCCATATGATTAACCAGTGGCAACGCCGTATTGGCAACTCGTTTAAGTAAATATTTTAAGCGTGCTGATTTATCCGTCCAGCCACCTAAATTATTTTCAATATAGCCGTTTAGAATAATTTTTACCACACTTAATAATTTTTTTTCAGAGAAGTTTAAAATTTCTTCGGCTTTATAGTATTTCAATATATTTTCAAAAACAAAGTGGATTAAATTGCCATACTGTAATGCATCGAATTTTGCTTTTTTACGATCTTTTGCAAGTAGGCCATATCTACAAAAATAAGCAAATTTGCATAGATAAAATTTTTCTATTTGCGATGCTGAAATTCTTATATCATTACCAAAAAGCTCACAGGATTTTTTTTCGTCATCAATTTTAAAAGGCGAGTTTAGTGTAGCTTTTTCTATTGATTTTATTTTTTTTCCATACGATAAATTATCACTAAGATTGCTAAAATACTCTTTTAATGTTTGAGAAAACCTTGAATTGTCATTCCAATGTTTTGCACAGACTTCGAAAGCCTGTTTAATTGTCCAAATTTCATTTTCTAAATTAAAAGAATATTCATCTAAACACTCGACCTTTGGCAAAATAGCTTTAGTTTCTTTTATTATTGATGATGCGGATTTTTTCCCTCCCAAAGTTGTTGTGCTAGACCAAGTTATATATAATTTTTCGCTCGGTAAGGTTATCGCCTTATATACTAAAAATCTTTCGTTAATTGCAAGACCTTCAATTGAATCATACAGTGGAAATCCAAGCGAAATTAATTTTTTTCGTTGATCGTCACTAAAAATTCCTGTGGCAACTGGTACTCGTGGAAACTCTGCTTCGACTGCGCCAATAATAAAAACAAATTTAACTTCAGCTAGACGAATTCTGTCTATAGAACCAAATACTACCTCATCAATTCCGTGCGGAATAAAAGAAATATCACTAGATTTTATTGCCAGTTTTAAGAGTCTAGCATAATTTTTTATTGATATCTTTTTGTCTTTTAAAATGTTTGCCATTTTATCAAATATCTCCATAAGCAAATTCCATAGTCTAACCTGCTCTGCAGATAAATTTTTTTGGCCACATCTTTCTAAATTTTCTCCAAACAATTTTAAATTCTCACGTATTTTAATCTCCTCTAAAAACTCATAAAGAGATTTTGTAATAAAAACACCATTAGAATTAATTAATTTTTTTTTCAATTTAATAAACGGAGTTATGAATTTTTTTCTTAGATTATTTATTTTTAAAAGTTTTTCTTCAGACTTATTGTTCATCTGCGAGTATCCATCTGGGTTAGAAGTAAAATTATGAAGCCAACGTTCCCCAGTTACATTCCAAAAAAGAGAGTAATTTTCTAATTCATAAATTTCATCCATACTAAATCCTGATAAACCAGTTTTTAAATATTTAAATATACTTTCGGCGCAAAAATTACCATTTATTATTTCAAGCACAGCTAACACAAGCTGCATCAATGGCTTAGAATCTATATCTTCTCGACGATCCATAAAATATGGTATTTCATATTTTTCAAAAGCGACATCTAAAATGCCTTTATATGTTTCATCGTTTCTAGTTACTACTGCAAAGTCGCTATATTTATAATTAGATTCACAAATGTGACGTTTTATTGTTCTACAAATAAAGTCTGCTTCACTATACTTTGTATTTCCGTTAAATATAAAAACATCGTCTATTTTTTGTGTTAAACCTTGTTTTTTTGAGCAAAAAAATTGACTTTCTAAATTTTTTAATCCTTCGCTTTTAAATCTTTGCGGTGATTTTAAATAAATTGTATTTCCTATTTTAATATTGTTTTTTTGAGCTATTTTTAAAATTTTGTTTACTGTTCTATTAACTCCAGAAAACAAGTTTAATTTGTTATGAAGCAAAGATTTTTCGTCCGTACATAAAGCTATATAAAAATTTTTACTTTGCTTTAAAATTATTTCGATAATTGAAAATTGCTGTGCAGTAAATCCGTCAAACCCATCCAACAGCACAGTATAATCATAAAAAAAACCTAGCTTACATATTTGATTTGCCAAACGTGTAAGGTCGTCCAGTGGATCAATATAAGCATCCTTTAATAGAGATTCATATGATTCTAAAATTTGAGTTGTTTCGTATATTTTCTTTTTGAGAATCAAGTCTTCTTTTAATGGAGCATTTAAAAGAGCACTACAAGTTATATTACACATTTTAAATTCTGATAATGCAGAAACCATAATTTCTATGAATTCTGTTTTTCCTACTTGTCCAGAATATATTTCTAACTTATCCGCAACTTTATCAATTGCTAAACTCATTAATAAATTTCGGTCGATATTATTTATTTTTTTGCCCAAAAATCTGCCGTCTTGTCTCGATATTAAGTCAACAAGTCTTGTAAATGTTGTAACTTGAATTTTAGCTGCAATTTGTGGACCAAATAAATTTAAAATATTTTTTTCTGTATCAAAAGAGCTTTGCTCTGGAACAATTAACATTATTTTTTTAAAATTTCTCTGCAAGCATTCTTTAACTATCTCTTGTATTTTCGTAGTTTTGCCAAAACCTGCTCGTCCAAAAATAAAGTGCAACATGAAGATTCTCCCAAAAACTTTTTATAAAATCAACATAATAAATTATATCATAAAAATAAAAGATGACCAAAAGTTTGATCATCTTAAGTAATTATCGATTGTTCCATAATTTTATTAAAATCTGCTAACGAACAGCTTTCTATAAAATCATACTCTTGGCTAAAAATCTCACATATCTTTCTGGTTTCTTTATCCATACCTAAATCCAAACAAATTATCGATCGGTGCCTACCTTCTGTGTACCAATTCACATTTGAAATTTCACTTCGTAACTTTATTTCAATTTTTTCATCTTTTCCATAAACAGGAATAATCAATATACTTTCAGAGGTATTGTCTTTTTTTAAAGAAAACAAAAATAATATGAATCTAAAAACCTCCACTAAACCTAAAGCAGCTAAACACGATGTAAATATGCTAAAAGCGACTTCCAACATATATATCACCTCTACCACTAACATATGTAAGGCATAACAAGTTGGTTAATTTTTTATTTTTTATATGACAATTCTTTCTTTAAGGCTTCAACCTTATCAAGTTTTTCCCATGTAACATTAAGGTCTTCTCTGCCCATATGACCATATGCTGCTAAGTTTTTATAAATTGGCCGTTTAAGTTTTAAATTTTCAATAATAGCTGCAGGCCTTAAGTCAAAAAGCTTTTTGACTGCAGCAGCAATTTTTTCATCTGACATTTTAGACGTTCCAAAAGTATCAATCATAATAGAAACCGGATGCGCAACCCCAATTGCATAAGCAAGTTGAACTTCACACCTATCTGCTATTTCTGCTGCCACTATATTTTTAGCTATATGTCTCGCCGCATATGCTGCTGAACGATCGACTTTTGTTGGGTCTTTACCAGAAAAAGCTCCCCCACCATGTCTAGAATAGCCGCCATAAGTATCCACAATTATTTTTCTACCTGTTAAACCGCTATCTCCCACTGGGCCTCCTATAACAAATCTGCCTGTTGGATTTATAAAAATTTTTGTCTTTTCATCAATTAAATTTTTAGGTATAACAGAGAAGATAACTTCTTTTTTTATATCTTCTCTAATTTGCTCAAGCTCAACTAACTCATTATGTTGTGCAGAAATAACAATTGTGTCTACTCTTATAGGTTTATTATCATCGTATTCAATTGTTACTTGTGTTTTGCCATCTGGACGTAAATAAGAAAGTATTCCACTTTTTCTTACATAAGTTAATTTTTTTGCCAATTTGTGAGCAAGTGATATCGGTAACGGCATTAATTCTGGAGTTTCATTGCAGGCAAAGCCAAACATCAAACCTTGATCTCCTGCACCTATAATATTATTTTTATCATTAAATTTATTTTCTTCTTTAATTTCAAACGATTTATTAACACCCAGTGCAATATCTGCTGACTGTGCATCAATCGAAGTTATTACCGCACAGGTTTTTCCGTTAAATCCTGATGACGTATTGTCATACCCTATTGATGTTACAACCTCTCTGGCAACAGAAGCAATATCAACATAGCATGATGTAGAAATTTCTCCCATAACATGAATCATTCCTGTTGTAGCAGTAACCTCACAGGCCACGTGTGCATCTTTATCTTTTTTTAATATTTCATCTAAAATAGCATCCGAAATCTGGTCACAAATTTTATCAGGATGACCTTCTGTTACTGATTCTGAAGTAAAAAAGTGCTTCGACATAAAAATATTTCTCCTTTTTGATATAAAATTAAAATATCCGGTAAAAACCGGATAAATAAAAGAACTCATCTTTCGGCTTTTACCGCAGAATTTAGCACCTTACATAAGTAGGTTGCCGGATTTCGCAGGGTCTGTTCCCTCCATCACTCTTGATAAGCAACGTATTCAATTAAAAAGGCTGCATATACAAATCAATTTTATTATACAAAACTTGATAAATTTTGTAAAGAGTAAAAATTACATTATTTTACAAATTTATAAGACAATCGATTAATAATACTAGATGCCTTCTTATAAATTAATAACGTAAAAGTACAAACTGCTAAACCTTTTATTAGATTAAACGGACAAACAGTAAAAAGAATAAAAGTGAGTCTGTCCGTAACAAGTGGATTAATAGCATTGACAATAGAAATTATTTTATCTTCTGAAATTGAAAATATTTGCGCATATGCAGGTATTAATAAAAAGTAATTAACTATAGCAGAGAGCAAAATCATGCAGAACAAACCTAACAATACAGCTATGTAGATTCCTTTTAGAGTCCTAGTTTTTTTATAAAAGGCTGCACTTGGTATTACGAGCGCTGATCCTATAGCAAAGTTAGCCAAATCTCCAAGGCCAAACGTAGCTGAACCTTTTATTGCAAGTTTAAGAATTACTTTTAATAATTCAGTTGCACATCCTGCTAGAGGCCCTAAGAAAAATCCACTTATTAAAACAACTGCATTACTAAATTCGAGTTTGTAAAAGTTAGGCACAAAAAATAAAGGTATTTCAAAAAAAGATATAACAAACGCAACAGACGAAAAGATAGATATCTGTACTAATTTTATTAATCTACTTAGCTCCAAAATTTTGCCTCCTAACTTCATTTTATCTTTTAATAAATATTATCTTTTAAATCTACCTATGTCAACAGGATATAATTCAAAAGTTGAAAAATTTTAGTGCATGTTATATAATATAACAAATATTTTTATTTTTATTTAGTGAAATATTGTTGAAGGAGTTAATTTTTATGGTTGCTAAAATAAAAAGTCTTGGGCTTATTGGATTAGATGCTTTTTTAGTAACAATTGAAGCCGACTTAGCTACCGGCCTACCCTCTTTTGACGTAGTTGGTCTGCCAGATGCTTCGGTAAAAGAATCAAGAAACAGAGTTAAATCTGCTTTAAAAAATTGCGGTTTTGAATTTCCTACAAATAAAATTACAATAAATCTTGCACCTGCAGATATAAAAAAAGAAGGTTCTATATATGACCTTCCTATTTTAGTTGCTATTCTTATGGCGTCTAGACAGCTAAACGCTAAAATAGAAAATACCGCTTTTTTAGGAGAATTATCTCTCAGTGGTGAATTATGTGCCGTTAAAGGGATTTTGCCTATGGCTATAAAAGCAAAAGAGCTCGGAATAAACAACCTCTTTGTGCCAGCTAAAAATTCTATTGAAGCTGCTTTAGTACCCGATCTAAATATTTATCCATTGCACAATATAAAAGAGTTATATTTTCATATAATCGGTAAAAAGATAATTTTACCAGCAAAACCAAAATTCAATACAGAGTCTTGTATAGATAATCTGATAGACTTTTCTCAAATAAAAGGGCAATATGAGGCAAAAAGAGCGCTCGAGATTGCTGCTGCAGGTGGGCACAATGTTATATTGATTGGACCTCCTGGATCTGGCAAGAGTATGTTAGCTAAGAGGATCCCTACAATTTTACCCACGATGACGATGGAAGAATCTATAGAAACCACAAAAATTTATTCTGTTGCGGGCTTAATAGATAGCAAAACTCCACTAATTATTGCTCGGCCTTTTCGTGCTCCACATCATACAATCTCTGCAATAGGATTATCCGGTGGCGGTTCTATTCCAAAACCTGGAGAAATCTCTTTATCACATAACGGTGTTTTATTTTTGGATGAACTTCCAGAATTTTCTCGCAGTGCTATGGAGATTCTTCGGCAACCAATAGAAGACGGCAAAGTTACAATTTCTCGTGTAAATGGAACTATTACATACCCATGTTCGATTATGCTTATTGCCGCGATGAATCCTTGCCCATGCGGATATTATGGCCATCCTACAAAGGATTGTATTTGTTCTGAAAAATCTATTACACGATATCTTTCTAAAGTTTCTGGACCTCTTTTAGATAGAATAGATATTCATATTGAAGTTCCTCCAATTGAATACACCGAACTAGCATCAAAAAAAGATTCAGAAAGTTCTGTCAAAATCAAAAATAGGGTGGATACAGCTAGAAAAATTCAATTAGATCGATTTAAAGGAAAAAATATTTCATCAAATGCAAAAATTACTCCAGACTTACTTCAAAAAACATGTATTTTAACTAAAAATGCAGAAAATCTATTAAAGAAAGCTTTTGAAAATATGGGGTTGTCTGCTAGAGCTTATTCTAGAATATTAAAAGTTGCTAGAACCATTGCAGATCTTGCCTTTTCAGAAGAAGTAAAATCATCTCACGTTGCCGAAGCTATACAATATCGTAGTCTTGACAGAAAATATTGGGCGCGAAAAATGTAAAAAATTATTTGTCTAAACAATGACAAATCCTAACTTTTAAGCATAAAATAATAAAAATATCAATTAATTTTGCCTTTTATATTGTGTTTAACTATTTTTTATAGTTTTTATTATAGTCTTTGTTTTTGTCAATAAAGATTATCCCCTTCGTAAACAGAATTTTTTAAGCTGTAAAATATAAAGACTACCAATATTTATATGGATTATATTTTCTTAAAATTTAAAAAATATATGGATTTTTTTGGTGTTTTTATTGACTTTTTATAAGTATTATATTACTATTAAAGTAAAAAGCTTATGTTAAAATATATTAATTATTAGTTAATTTTGCATAAAAATTAACAATTGTTTATCTAAAAATTACAGGAGGCATAGAATTGGAGAAATTTTTCATAAATGGTCACAGTCCTTTAAAAGGTGAAGTAAATATTAGCGGTGCCAAAAATGCTGCTGTTGCTATAATTCCTGCTGCTATTCTTTCTGATGGAGTTTGTCAGATCGAAAATATTCCTAATATAAACGACGTAACTTTAATGGCACATATTTTAGAGCAAATAGGCGCTAAAGTTAAAATGATAAATAAATCAACATTTGAAATTGATACTCGGTATATAAATTCTTATGTTTCGTCTTCTGATTCCGTTAGACATATGCGGGCTTCTTGTTATCTTTTGGGAGCGCTACTTGGTCGCTTTCATAAAGCGTCAGTATCTTTACCTGGTGGATGCGATTTTGGTGTAAGACCTATTGATCAACATTTAAAGGGCTTTTCTTCTTTGGGAGCTACGTATTCTATAGAGGGCGGGCTTGTTAATGTCTCAGCGGAACGGCTAGTGGGCAGCTCTGTTTACATGGATGTTGTGTCTGTGGGAGCAACTATAAATATTATACTGGCTGCAGTGAAAGCTGAGGGCACTACTATAATTGAAAATGCTGCCAAAGAACCTCATATTGTTGATCTTGCAAATTTCTTAAATTCTATGGGAGCAGAGATAAGTGGTGCTGGTACAGACTCAATAAAAATAAAAGGTGTATCGTATTTATCTGGAACTAAGTATTCTATTATTCCAGATCAAATTGAAGCAGGGACTTATATGATTGCGACTGCTGCTACTAGAGGAGATGTTTTAATAAAAAATGTTATTCCTAAGCATCTTGAAGCTATTACTGCAAAACTTCAAGAAATCGGAGTCCATGTAGAAGAATTTGACGATGCATTACGGGTTTTTAGTGATGGCGCTCTTCGTAAATGCAACGTAAAAACTATGCCTCATCCTGGCTTTCCTACCGATATGCAACCTCAAATTACGGCTTTATTGTCAATTGCTAATGGCACTAGCATTATAAACGAAAACGTATGGGATAATCGGTTTAGATACACAGATGAATTAAATCGCTTTGGCTGCAAAATTTCTGTTGACGGAAAGGTTGCTGTTGTTGAGGGAGTTTCCGCTCTCACAGGAACTAGCGTTAGAGCGTTGGATTTGCGCGCCGGTGCTGCTATGGTAATTGCTGGCCTTGCCGCTTATGGAACTACGGTGATTGAAGATGTTAAACATATTGAAAGAGGTTACGAAAATATTGTCGAAAAGCTTTCTGCTCTTGGTGCAGATATTAAAAAAGTTTATGTTCCAGATGATGCTTCTGTGTTAAAAGCGTTATAAATTTTGAAAAATAGTATTGTCATAATTTGGTTTATATTAAATTTAGATTTTTAAATTTTGGAGGTAGTTTTTTGTCTCGCATATGCCCTTTATTTAGTTCAAGCAAAGGTAACTCTACTTACGTTGGAACAGACAAAGTGGGGGTTTTGATAGATGTTGGAAGAAGTGCAAAGCAAATTGAAAAATCCTTGTATGATAATGATATTAGTACAGACTCAATAAAAGCAATTTTTATTACGCATGAACATTATGATCATGTTCAGGGCTTAAAAGTTTTTGCTTCTAGACATAAAATAAAGGTTTTTGCGTCTGATGGAACAATATCCGCTTTGGAACAAAAAGGTATTTTATCAAATAATTTTCTTGCGAGCGTTATAAGTTCTAGTGGAGTTGAAGTTTGTGGCATGCATATAAAACCCTTTGAGACTCCACATGATAGTCGCCAAAGTGTAGGATACATAATAGATACGCCAGATAATAAGCGGGCTGTTATTGCTACCGATATCGGATATATTACGGATAAAATCAGACAAGCTTCAGTTGGCGCAGATGTTATTTTGATCGAATCAAATCATGATATAAAAATGCTTCAGAATGGGAAATATCCTTATTACTTAAAAAGACGAATTTTGTCTAATTCTGGTCATCTTTCAAACGAGGCTTGTGCAGATGAATTGCCTAATTTTGTAAAAAATGGTACAGATAAATTTATTTTGGCACATTTAAGTCAAGAAAATAATATTCCAGAACTAGCTTATGAATCATCGATTTGTAAGCTTGCAAGTCGCAAAATGGTTGTTGGTATGGATTTTCAACTTGTTGTTGCACCTGTTGCAAATGTTGGCAGGGTAAACGTCAATTTTTAAGAAATATATTACGATAAAAATGAATAAATTTATAATAAAATTCTAGAAATCAATTCATTTGAAAGCAAAAAGCCTTTATTAGTAAGCTTTATACTAGATTTATCAACAACTGTTAAGCCGTATTTTTGAAAATTTTTAGCTTTTTCAAAATAAATTTGTGGAATATTAATGCCAAACCTTTGTTTAAATAAATTATTCTTTATGCCATCGGACAGGCGCAGTCTAAGCATAATGTATTCTTCTATTGTTCCTCCTTTACCATCATAAATAACTTCTGAGTTACCAGATAAAAATTTTTGTAATGATCTTTGGTAATAAAATCTCCTGCCGGCCAAAAATGAATGTGCTGAAGGTCCTATTCCTAAATAGTCTTTGCTGTTCCAATACTTTAAATTATGCTTACTTTTATAGCCATTTCGGGCAAAATTTGATATTTCATAATGTTTAAATCCATTATTTGTTAACTCAGATACTAAAAATAAGTACATCTCAGATTCTTCATTTTCATTTTTTAAATTTAATTTATTTTTGTTTTTATAAAATAGAGTTCCTTTTTCTACTTTTAATAAGTATGCTGAAATATGTTGTATATCTTGCGAAATAAAAAAGTTTATTGACTGTTTTAAAGATTTTATACTTTGTTCTGGAATTGCGAGCATTAAATCAAGCGAAATGTTTGTAAAACCTGCTATTTTTGCTAATTTTATTGTATTTTTTATATCTTTTTGAGAATATTGTCTCCCCAATGTTTTTAGTTCTCTATCTATCGTAGATTGCACACCTATTGAGAGTCTGTTGAAACCTTCTTCTCTTAACTGTTTTAAATTTACAATTGGCAAAGTTGTCGGATTTATTTCTAAAGTTATTTCACTTCCAAATAATTTAAAATTATTTTTTATTGTTTTTATTATTTTTATTAGGTTTTTATCCCCTAATAAACTGGGAGTACCTCCGCCAAAATAGACTGTATCAAATGATAATTTTATTTTTTCTTTATATTTGACTAGCGTATTACAAATTATATCTGTATATCTGTCAACTATTTCATTTGTTATTTTTGTTGTTGAAAAAAAATTACAATACGGACATTTTCTTTCACAAAACGGAACATGTATATATAATCCTATAGGTTTCATTTCATCTCTCCAAAATTAATTATTGCTAATATTTGGTTCGGCAGCCGAAAATTTTTCAACTAGTTGTTTCAAAAATAGAACAACATTAACCAAAAAGAACTTAGTTCTTTTTGGTTTGCCTAGCCCTTCATACGTATTTTTATCTGCATAGTTATTATAAAAAAATATTTTTAATCGTCAAGTTTTAATATAGACATAAACGCATCCTGAGGTACTTCAACAGTACCAATTTGCCTCATACGTTTTTTACCTTCTTTTTGTTTTTCTAGCAATTTTTTCTTTCTTGTAATATCTCCACCGTAGCACTTAGCTAAAACATCCTTACGCATAGCTTTAACTGTTTCTCTTGCAATCACTTTCCCTCCTATACAAGCTTGAATCGGCACTTCGAACAATTGTCTAGGAATTTTTTCTTTTAATTTTTCTGCCATTTTTCTTGCCCGCTGATAAGCTTTTTCTCGATGCACAATAAACGACAATGCATCCACAATATCTCCATTTAATAAAATATCAAGCTTAACCAAATCAGACTCAGCGTATCCGATAATTTCATAGTCAAAAGAAGCATAACCTCTTGTTTTAGACTTTAGTTTATCAAAAAAATCATAGACTATTTCATTAAGTGGCAGTGTATACTGAATGTCCACTCTATCTTTGTCAAGATACTTCATATCTTTAAAAATTCCTCTACGTTCCTGACAAAGCTCCATAATATTACCAACATAATCAGCTGGAACATATATATGTGCGTTTGCAACCGGTTCTTCTGATTTTTGGATCAAGCCCGATTCTGGATAGTTTGTCGGGTTATCAATATACACAACATCTCCATCGGTTTTAGTTATTCTATATATCACGCTTGGAGCTGTTGTAATTATATCTAAATTATATTCTCGTTCTAATCGTTCTTGAATTATCTCCATATGCAAAAGACCTAGAAAGCCGCATCTAAAACCGAACCCTAATGCTACAGACGTTTCTGGTTCAAAAGTTAAAGCGGCGTCATTCAATTGCAATTTTTCAAGCGCCTCTCTAAGATCGCCATATTTGGTACCATCAACCGGATAAACCCCGCAAAAAACCACAGGATTTACTGTACGGTACCCTGGCAAAGGTTTTGGAGCAGGATTTTGAGCATTTGTTACTGTGTCTCCTACACGTGCATCACTAATAGATTTTATTGACGCTGTTATGTATCCAACTTCTCCAGCTATTAATTCATCTCTTTTTTCTAAATTCGTTGCATGCAAAAATCCGCATTCTACAACAACAAATTCGGCACCAGTAGCCATTAATCTTATTGTATCCCCCAGCTTTACTCTACCATCTTTTATTCTAACATATATAACTACACCCTTATACGCATCATAATAAGAATCAAAAATTAATGCCTTAAGCGGTTTTTCTGGATCTCCATCTGGTGGCGGAACATTAGATACGATACACTCAAGGACAGTTTTAACATTAAGACCAGTTTTTGCCGAAATTAAAGGAACTTCATCTGCAGATAATCCTATAACATCCTCGATCTCATTTTTTACACGTTTTGTATCAGCACTTGGCAGATCTATTTTGTTTATAACCGGAATAATTTCTAACCCTGCTTCAATTGCAAGATATGTGTTAGCAAGTGTTTGCGCTTCTATTCCTTGTGATGCATCTACAACTAAAACTGCACCCTCACAAGCTGCTAGTGCACGAGAAACTTCATAATTAAAATCAACATGTCCAGGAGTATCAATCAAATTAAAGATGTATTCCTTTCCGTTTTCTGCTTTATAAAGTAGTGTTACTGCACGCGCTTTTATTGTTATACCTCGTTCTTTTTCTAAATCCATATTGTCTAGCAACTGTGCAGACATCTCTCGTTTAGACACAGATTCCGTTAGTTCTAAAATTCTGTCTGCCAATGTTGATTTTCCATGATCAATATGTGCTATTATGCTAAAATTTCTAATTTGTTCTCTTGGAAATAACACCCTAAAATTCACCTCAAAAAGTATAAAAAAATCAAGTTGTCCGCCGTCGTGTAGCCCTTTCTAATCTGCAATCAATTAATAACTATAGATTAGATGAGGTTTATTAAAATCTTATCATTTAAAGATATTATTTTTTTAACGAAAGGGCTACACATATTGTACACAATTAGTCTTAAGTACTAATCATGCTGTACTTTACTTTTAAATTTAAGCAAAATAATCGCAGCACTCAATGCCGTAATTATTGCTATTAGTTGAGAAATTTTCAAACCTGTTCCTGGCAAAAATAAACTGTCACTTCTCAGGGCCTCAACAAAAAAGCGTTCTGTGCCATACCAAACAAGATACATCAAAAAAATCTGCCCATCATATTTTCTAGCTCGAACACTAAATAAATGTAACAAAAAAAATCCTAATATACACCAAACTGATTCATATAAAAAGCAAGGGTGAACTGGTGTTCCTCCAGTGTTTTCGCTCACCATACGAAAAATATTATCTGTTTTAGAACCAAAAGCCTCTTGATTAACAAAATTGCCCCATCTTCCTATACCTTGTCCAATTAAAAGCCCTAAAGAAGTTAAATCCAGTGCGGACATAATATTAATTTTTTTTCTTTTCGCCATAAAAAGTCCTCCCAAAATTCCACCAATAATTCCGCCATAAATTGCAATTCCGCCTTCGTTTATATACAAAATTTTTATAGGGTCTTTCAAATAGACATCTCCACTAAAAAAAACAACATAATATAATCTTGCACCGATAATTCCACATATTAATCCAACAATAACGGCATCCATCATATAATTAGAGTTAATATTAAACCTCTTGCAATTAGATAGCACATACCAAATTGCTAAGATAAAACCAATACAAATAATTACGCCATACCAGCGTACAGTAATATTGCTAAATTTAAACGCAATCGGGTTAATTTTAAAGTTTAAGTTTAATCCTGGAAAATTTATATTATAAATGTTTGAATACATACCTATTTTTCCTTTTTACTGTTCAGCGGTAGCACAACCGATAACGAAGAATTTTTATTGTCCAACTGATATTTCAATCTATCGTTAACCTGCTCAATTGTAGTATTCGCAATGCACTCAATTGCATGAAATAGTTCTCTATTGGCAAAAGTCAAATTCAAAATAGCATTCGAAATATTCTCTGGACTATTAAGCATTGCCACATTTCTTCCGTAAACCAACTTTTTGGCACGCTCAAAATCTTCTCTATCAATTCCATTTTTATGAAATTTTTCTATTTCTTCCTTAATAAGCTTCGAAACAGTATCTGGATCTTTTGATTCTCCAGAAAAAATAACAGCAGCATATCTCTCGCCTTCAAAATATTCATATCCAAAAGAATCATTTATCAAATTTTCATCCAACAATTTTTTATAAAGCCTTGACGATCTCGAAGCTAAAACCTGAAGTATAATATCTGTTTGAGCAAGTTGTTCTTCGGTTAATCGGCTTTTAGACGCTTCTTCTTTAAAGCCAAGCTGAAAAGTAGGCAAAGCAATATCAAAATGCTGTTCCACTCTGTCTGTTGCAACATTATAGGGCTCTTCCGGAAAAACACATTCAGGAACTTTATTATTATTTGTTTTAATCATTTCGTCAACAATTTTAAAGACCTTATTAGGATCAACATTTCCTGCCACACAAAGAACCATATTGCTGGGATTATAAAAATTGTTGTAGCATTTATATAAATTTTCTGGATTAATTTGTGCAATAGACTCTATCGAACCAGCAATATCAATTTTTACAGGATGTTTATGATACATAGCTCCCAACAAATTAAACATAACGCGCCAAGAAGGGTCATCGTCGTACATTTTTATTTCTTGTCCAATTATTCCACGTTCTTTTTCGACATTAGCTTCTGTAAAATACGGAGACTGTATTAGATCCAAGAGCACTTTAAACGACTCTTCAAAATTTTTGGTGCAAGAAAATAAATAACAAGTAGTATCAAACGAAGTATATGCATTTGCTGATGCTCCTGTTTTAGCATATTTAGAAAAGGCATCACCATCTTCGCTCTCAAAAAGTTTGTGCTCAAGATAATGTGCAATTCCATCTGGAACTTGTGTTATTTCAGCTTCTCCGCAACATTTAAAACTAGTATTGATCGATCCATATTTTGTGCCAATAATAGCGTATGTTGAGTTGTACCCATTTTTTGGATAAACAAATACTTTAAGTCCAGACGAATGCTCAACGCAAAAATATTTATCTCCAATCCTACTACTTTTTATTTCTTTAAAAATCATTTATTTAACCTCCTCATTGCCAACCAGAGCATATATTGTATCCAATGTAATCAATTTTGCAGCATTTATGATTTGTTCTCTTGATACTGTGTTTATTTTTTCTATAAACTGTTCTGGACTTGAAAATTCTCCATCAAACACCTGAGAAAGATAAAAATTCTCTAAACCGCTTAAAAAATCTCCAATGGTACGGTAACTATTTGCCAGACTTTTTTTTGTATCATCGAGTTCCGAATCTGTAAAATTACCTTTTTTTATTTCTTCTAGCTGATTTAGTATTTCTGTTTTAGCTTTTTCTATATTTTTTTTCTCTACTCCACTTTGAACTATCATTATACCTTTATTTCTGTCGTATTTAGCCGAACAATAATAGCATAAACTTAGTTTTTCTCTCACATTCAAAAATAATTTTGATTGCGGTGTCGCCCCAAAAAGCGCCACTGCAATTCTAGTTGCCATAACTTCTTCATCCTGAAGTGCAACACCTGTCCTAAACCCCATAACTAATTTAGACTGAGCTATATCCAAATTATCGTACTGTTCTTTAACCTTGTCAACTTTCTTTATTATTTTAGATTCAAATTTTACTACATTATCTCTTTTTATTTTAGAAAATGCAGTTTTAAATATTTCCAGCGCAGAGTTTTCATCCAAATCGCCAAGTGCCATAATTTCTATTTTAGCAATTTTTAAAACTGTTTTCCACGCATCAAAAACGTCATCCGGTGTGAGCTTGGATACACTGTCCTTACCGCCTAAACGGCTAATTCCAAACTTTTCATTTTTACACATTAATTGTTCACATCGTATTTTAGCTAAAATTTTTTTGTCGTTGTACTCAGACTCAATAAGTTCAACTAACTGACGTTTTTCTTGATTTACAAATTCATCTTTAAAAGTTCCATTTTCTATCAAAGGGTCAAACAAGACATCACAAAGCAGCTGAGTTAATTGTGAAGATAAATTTTCTTTATTTAGAGCAAATTTGTCATCTAAAAATGATACTGAAATAGTGAGGGCTTGCATATCTCCTATTTTACTTATATCAGAAAAAAGCGAAGCGCCATAAAGGTCAGCAAGTTTTTTGTTTAAGCTCGTAAAGTCTGGATACTTGCGACAAGAGTTTTTTAAAATAGCGGGCAAAAGAGCATATACCGAAGCTGTTTTTTCTTCAAGAGGTAAAAACATACTAAAAGAAATTCGGCCTGTTTTAAAGCGCTCGTCTTTGATAACATTAAAATTAACACCATTACTAATTTCGCATCGAGAAAAAATTTTCTCCATTTATAATCCGCCTCCTAAATAATTAATTTGCGACTTTATTATACCATAAAAGCTAACACTTTATCTATTAATAAAAGTACTAATAAAAATGTGAGAACTTTATTTAAGTCTTTGATTATGCAAATAATTATGTTAAAATTATATGTATTTACAGAAAAATTAATATAAAAAAAAGCGAGGCTAAAATGAATATAGATGTTATTTTTTTTACTGAACTCTCAATAAAAATAATAATTATAATTTTAAGCTTAATTATACTATTTTCATGCTTTTTATCTATGAAAAATCAAATTCGAAAAAAAAATGGATTAATTATATTACAAAATGAGCACACAAAACAAGAAATCCCTGTTTTGTATTGGGAGAACAGCATAGGTCGAAGTAAATATTGTGATATAATTATTGATGATCCAACTGCTTCTCGAGAACACGCTGTGTTGTTTAGAAGAAAAGATGGCTGGTTTTTGTTAGATACAAACTCTAAAACGGGAGTATTTGTAAATGGTCAAAGAATAAAAAAGAAAACAAAATTAAATGTTAATGACAAAATTTCTTTTGGTACTACTTCTCTTGTTTTGCACAAAACTTCGGATTCTCGTGAAATTTTTTCAAACTCAGATTTAACTAAAAAGACAAAACCTCTAAAACCTGCAAGAAAATTATTTTTAGTTACGTTATTTATTATTTTAGCTTTCACTCAACCTACAATAAAATCTCAAAAAATTGAAGTTATTACTTTTATTCCGATTTTAGTATTTATAGTATTATCATGGACATTTTTTTTAATTTCGATATTTGTGCTTAAACGTTGTACATTTGAACTCGAAACTCTTGCGATATTTCTTTCTGGAATAGGTCTAACTTTGATAAACTATGCTAAGCCTGGTGAAACTTTGCTGCAACTGGTAGCTATTGGGAGCGGAATGTGTTTATTTTGCTTTATGATTTGGTTTATTAAAAATCCAGATTTAGTTTGCAAAATGAGATTTTTAATTGCAATTACAGCTATTACACTCTTTATTTTTAACTTAATTTTTGCAAAAGAAATAAATGGAGCTAAAAATTGGATAAAAATTGCAACAATTTCCTTTCAACCTTCAGAATTTATAAAGATCGCTTTCATTTTTGTTGGAACTTCTACTTTAGACGAACTGCAAACTACCAAAAATTTATCAGGATTCATAATATTCTCTGCTATATGTATTGTCTTTTTATTTTTTATGAAAGATTTTGGTACTGCTTGCATATTTTTTGTAACATTTTTAATTATAGCCTTTATGCGTTCAGGCAGTTTGCGCACAATAATTTTGTCTTGTTCTGCAGCATCTCTTGGTTTATTCTTAATTTTAACCTTTAAGCCATACATAAAGGATCGTTTTGCTGTTTGGGGACATGTTTGGGAGCAAGCAAATGAGCTAGGATATCAACAAACTCGGGTACTTACTTATAGTGCAAGTGGAGGTTTGTTAGGCGTTGGAGTTGGCAATGGTTATTTAAAAAATATCTTTTCTGCTACTGGAGATTTAATTTGGGGAATGATATGTGAAGAACTGGGCTTAATTATAGCTATAGTAGTGGCTTTAATTATTGCTGGAATTGCTTTTTTTGCTCATTTTTATAACATTAAAAGCCGCTCTACTTTTTATTCTATTGCTTCTTGTGCCGCAGCGACAATGCTAATTACTCAGGCTGCACTACATATTTTTGGTACAACTGATATCCTTCCACTAACGGGTGTTACATTGCCTTTTGTAAGTCATGGTGGCTCAAGTATGATATCTTCTTTTACTCTGTTAGCATTTATAAAGGCTGCAGACGAGCGTACTTATGCTCTTAAGAGAAAATAAATTTATTCCTTAGATTTATAAAGTGTAGGTGAGCTTTTTGAAAAACACTAGAAATCGATCTATTGTATTGGCCTTAATGACATTCGCTTTTCTTTGCGGAATAGGCTTTTTTATTTATCGATTTGTTACCTCAGCTAATTTGTGGGTATTGAGTCCCATAAATAAGCATTTATCTGAAGTTAATGCTACTCTGGTTGGAGATATTTTAGACAGAAATGGTGTAGTTTTAGCACATAGCAAAAATAATATACGCACCTATAATAATGATGAAACTATTCGTAAGGCAGTTTTGCATACCGTTGGAGACAAAGAAGACCAAATTGCAACATCAGTTCAAAAGCTATATCGCGATGAATTATATGGGTATAATTTTATTTTTGGCGTTAATACTCCAAAAATTTTTAAACAAGGCAAAAATATTCAAATTACTCTCGATAGTGAAATATGCAAGGCTGCTTTAAATGCGATTGGCAATCATAAAGGTGCTATTTGTATATATAATTATAAAACCGGCGAAATTGTTTGTATGGTTAGTACCCCAACCTTTGATCCATACCATCCTGAGGTAGTTACTAACGACAAAACTGGTCAATATGAGGGAGCTTATATTAATAGGGTTATTAGTTCATCTTTTGCTCCTGGCTCGGTTTTTAAACTTCTTACTACTGCTGCAGGGTTAACTTTTTTTGATAATATGGAAGATAAAATATATTCTTGTCATCAAACAGAAGTGGTCAATGGAGAAAAAATTACTTGTCTATCTAATCACGGAGATATAAAATTAAAAAACGCAATGATGGAATCTTGTAATATTTATTTTGCAAAACTTGCAATTGATCTTGGAAAAAGCAACATGACAAAAATAGCAAATGAAATGGGGTTTAACAAAAACTTTAGTTTTGATAGGCTTACCACCAAAAAGAGTTTTTATGATGTCTCAGATGCAGATGATTATTATTTAGGATGGTCTGGCGTTGGGCAGCACAAAGATTTACTAAATCCTATGCATAGTACTATTCTAATGGGATCTATTGCTAATTCTGGCATAGCTGTTTTGCCTTGTATTGTAAAACATAATCAAGTTAACAAAAAAGTTGAAAGGTTCTTGACAAAAGAGGTTGCAGATAAATTAAAAGAAATGATGCGATACAATGTTACTGCAAATTATGGAGACTCAATGTTTCCTGGGCTAAATGTGTGTGCAAAAACTGGAACCGCTGAAGTTGGAGAAAACCAAAAGCCTCATGGATGGATGGTCGGATTTTCATCAAAAGAAGAGACACCTCTTGCATTTTCTGTAGTAGTAGAAAATTCAGGATACGGTTCTAAAACAGCGGGGCCTATTGCTTCTAAAGTGTTAAATCTAGCTGCTAAAAAAGTGTTACAATAAGCAATTATTATTATTGACATCTATATCAATTTTTGTTACAATAATATGATAAAACTCTTAAGGAGGTCGGTTCCTTATGGAAACTGTCTTAAAAACCAATAATGTTACTAAGAAATTTTCAAAAAAAATTGCAGTCTCTGCCGTCAACATGAATATTAAAAAAGGCGATATATACGGATTTATCGGCAGAAATGGAGCTGGTAAAACCACTCTTATAAAGATGCTGGTTGGTTTGTCCTCTCCCACTAGCGGAACAATCGAGCTATTTGAAAATAAAAACCTAGACAAAGAACGGTATCGAATCGGTACAGTTATAGAAGCACCTGCATTTATTCCACATCTTAGCGCTGAGCAAAATATGATTATCCAGTGGAAATTGCTCGGAGCTAAAGATAAATCTATAATTAAAGAAAGTTTGAAACTTGTTGGGCTTGATAATGTTGGTAAGAAAAAAGTAAAAAAATTTTCTCTTGGAATGAAACAGCGCCTTGGCATTGCAATGACTTTGATGGGAACCCCTGATTTTTTAATTCTTGACGAACCGACAAATGGCTTAGATCCTGAAGGAATTATTGAAATTCGCAATATGTTAAAAAAATTAAACCAAGAAAAGGGAATAACTATTCTTATTTCTAGTCATATTTTAAGTGAACTCTCTAAATTAGCCACAAGATACGGTATAATTAATGATGGTGTGCTAATTGAAGAGTTTACTGAAGAAGAGCTTATTAAACGTTGTCAATCAAGTCTTATAGTTAAAGTTAATAATGTTAACCGTGCCTGCGAAATTTTGAAAAATGAGTTGGCTACGGATAAATTTTCTGTCCTTAATGAAAATACATTGGAAGTTTTTGATTTTATCGATACCCCTGGAGACGTAACCAAAGCTTTATCTAAAAATGATATATCTGTTGATTCTATTTCTACTAAAACTGTCGATTTAGAAGACTACTTTATGAAAGTGATTGGAGGCACCCAAAATGATTAAAATATTAAATGCAGATTTTTATAAAGCCTTTAAAACCCCTTCTTTTTGGGTAATTTCAAGTATTAATATTTTTTGTTCTTTGCTTTTATCAATATCAATGTTTTGGATTTTTAATATTTCATTAGAAAATCCAGATCTTGAAGAAATTATGGTTTTACCTATGCAGAATTTTTTTCAAATTGTTCCTGGAATCATTGCTAGCTGTACTTTCTTAATTGGAATTTTTGCAACAATGTTTACTGTTTCTGATTTTAACTATGGCACAATTAAAAATATTGCATCAAAAGGCTATAGAAGAGAATATATATATGCATCTAAATTTATAACGGTAATAGTTTTTGCAATAATAAATCTTTTGCTTTCTTTTATAACTTCTTTTATAACAGCTCAAATAATGATAAACAATAAGATACCTGATTTTTTTAAATTCCACAATGATTTTATCGTAAAAGTTTCAAAATATTCACTTCAACTTTTAGCATATGTTTCTGTCGCTATTCTTTTGGCTATGCTGATTCGTTCTTTAGGCGCTTCACTTGCTATATTTCTTGCTTTTGTATTTTTTGAAAGTAGTGCCATTCAGTTAATAAACAAACTAATTCATGATTTATTCAAATTAGATTTTTCTATTACACAATATACTATTGGAGAAGCATTTTTTGACCATTCTCAAACCATTCAAGGTATAATCGTATTAGTGCTTTATATTGTGATTACTACCGCTGTTGGGATTTATACATTTAAAAAACGTGATATAAATTAAAATTACAGTATGTCTGCAACTTGCGTTTGTATAAAATTATTAAAATAGATAGTATGCAGGTGATGGGTAATGTTCTCAGTAGGCATTGACTTAATAGAAATTGACAGGATAAAAAACTCTATGTCACACAAATCATTTCTTGAAAGAATTTTAGGGAAAGTTGAATACTTTGAGCTAAAAGAGAAAAAATTTATACCTCAAAGCGTTGCAGTAAATTTTTGTGCTAAGGAAGCCTTTTTAAAATCTTTAGGCAAAGGGTTGGGCGAGTTTAAATTATCCGAAATAGAGTTATTACGGAAAAAAAATGGTCAGCCATATTTAAAATTAAGTGGTAAAGCACTAAAATTTGCTAAAAAAGAAAGTTTGCATTTTTCTGTAAGTGCTACACATACTCAAAAATATGCAAGTGTAATCATTTTGGCTTATAGCTGCAATTAAAATGTTTAATTATATTGATATTTATGAATATAAATGCCGTGTTTGATAATATAATATATCGAACACGGCAAAATTTTTAACTTATGATAAAATTTTATTAATTGCTTTTTATTTTAAATTGAGGAGTAAATTAATATGCAAAAGAGGTTTATTGTTTTAGCAGGTTTACTGTTTTCAATATTTTTTTTGTCTAGTTGTAATAATGAACTAAACTTAGGAAATAAACCTCCTATTTTAGAATTTAAAAGTGATTTAAACATTAAGTCTAATGAAAGAGAGTTATCTGCCAATATAATCAGAAAAGCAGACAATTCTGTCAGTATAAACGTTACTGCACCAGAAAATCTGGATGGTTTAAAAATAGAACGTAATAATTCTAAAAGCTCCATATCAAAAGATGGACTTAGCTTTAAAACCGATGAAATACTTTTACCAAAATCTTCAGTCTTAAAGGAAATAATAGATATCCTCGACTACATTGCCAATAACCTCGAAGAAAAGCCATTTTACTCAGGTAGAGAGGAAATTAATTTTATGGGCAAAATAAATAACGAAAAATTTGAACTTAAAGCAAATAAAAATACAGGTTTCATAGAAAAAATAAAAATTGGAGAAAACACATATATTAATTTTTTTAGTCAAGAAAAATTATAAAAATCAATTTTCTAAAATTTTTTCAAGTACAGCTAATTTTACACAAACACAAAAAACCGACATAGCGGTCTTTAATTCTTCTACCGAAGGATAAGATGGTGCAATACGAATATTGCTATCATTGTTATCTATTCCATTAGGAAATGTTGCTCCAGCCTCAGTTAAAACCAGCCCAACTTTTTTGCACAAATCAACCACTCTTTTTGCGCAGCCATCCATAACGTCCACACTAACAAAGTAGCCTCCTTTTGGTTCTGTAAAAGAAATAATCTTATTTTCTACAAATTCATTTTTTAATGTATTTACGACAATATCGAATTTAGGTTTTAGTATTGCACGATGCTTATTCATGTGATTTATTAAGCCTTCATATTTTTTAAAGTATCTAGCATGGCGCAACTGATTTATTTTATCAAAACCAATAGTCTTAACCGAATACATTTTTTTTATTTCTTTAATATTATTTTCAGATGCTCCCAAAAAAGCAACCCCAGCGCCTGGAAATGTTATTTTTGATGTAGAACAAAAGATTATTGGTAAATCTTTAGAATTATTTTTTTCACACTCAGTCATTATATTTAAAAGTTTTTCTGGAGTCTCTGTAAGGTCGTGAATTGCATATGCATTATCCCAAAAAATTCTGAAGTCTTTAGCTGCGGGTTTTAATCTTGCAAATCTTTTCACAGTTTCGTCAGAGTAAGTTATTCCTTGAGGATTTGAATATTTAGGCACACACCAAATTCCTTTAATCGATTTATCGTTTGTAACCAGTCTTTCAATTGTATCCATATCTGGGCCTGTATTTGTCATTATAATAGGAATTGCTTTTATATTAAAATGTTTTAAAATTGCAAAATGTCTGTCATACCCCGGGCAAGGACACAAAAATTTAATTTGTCCTTGCTTTATCCAAGGCTCACTACCACACACACCACTCGTCATAAAAAACGATATAACGTCAAACATCATGCTTAAACTAGAATTGCCCCCAACGAAAATTTGTTCTTTATTTACTCCCAAAACCGGTGTAAATATTTCTTTTAATTCTAGTAAGCCATCTAATACACCATAATTTAAACAGTCAGATCCATCTTTTGTAATAAAGTTCGTTTTAGAGTTTACTGCGTCCAAAGCAGCTCTAGATAAATTCACCTGTTCCGGAGAAGGTTTGCCACGCGCCATATTTAATTTTAGGTTTAACTTTTTTAACTCTTCATATTTCTTTAGCATCTTATCTTTTTCTTTATTCAAATCATTTTTACTTAAACTTATGTAATTCATAAAAATCTCCTTAAATTTATTATAATAATTATATTCTAACATTCGTATATAATCAATACAAAAACAAAACCACAGATTAAACCTCTGTGGTTTTTATAATTTTAAAATTCTTCTTTTTTTATTCTAAATATTTTTCTCAAAAAAAATCCGAGGACCTTAGGACTTTTAACAACAACAACTTTCATAAAAAAGACCCTCCCATCTAAGTTAGCATTGCATTAAACATATAGCAAGCATTATTGATATAATAACAAGAAGTTTTACTATAAAAAGAATTGGAACAAAGTACGATATTGCAAGACCTAGCACAAAAATAAGTGCTAACTTTCCTTGTCTACCATAGCAATTCATTGCATTCACCACCGATTTATTTTGTGGCTATAATTTTTTACGTCGTTATCTTATTATATACATTCTTGCGAAAAAACGTGAAAATTGAAACCTTTTTATTTTAATTAATAACTGGTGTCATAAAAAAATTATATCAAGAATAGACTTACTTATAGAAATATAAAAAGAGAGGTCAAAACCTATGGATTACAGTATTAAGAAAGAACCTTTATTTGTCTGCGAAACTATTTTTGACGGAATTGTTGAACAACCTGTTGACTTAGACTTTAGTTTACCAGATTATTGTCCTGATATTCAAAATATTTTAAAATGTCAAATACGTCCACAAATAAGTTCTAAAAATATTTCTGGCGATAAACTTTATGTAGATGGCAATGCCGACATCATTTTAATATATCTGGATGAAGAAAAATCAACAATTAGGTGCTGTGAACATACTTGTCCATTTTCTACATCAATAAACCTTAACAATTCGGTTCAAGATGCAATTGTTATTGCTAAAACCAAAATAGAATATGTTAACTGCAGAGCTGTTACCCCCAGAAGGTTAGATATTCATGGAGCTTTTTCTATTCATGCTAAAGTTAAGTGTAAAAAAGAAAAAAATATTGTTTGTGATATCGATGGCATAGGAATAGAAAAGAAAAAAATATCATCTCAACACAATAACCTGCTAGCTCTTGGACAACAATATTTTAATATAGCAGAAACCATAGACAAAGGTACAAAACAACCCGATATAGAATATATATTAAAAACATCTGTTAATGTAAACTTGCAAGATTATAAAACACTGCAAAATAAAGTTATGATAAATGCAGAGGCAAATGTAAAAATAGTTTATATTAGCGACTTAGAATATAGTAATGTAGAAATCTTTGAACATAGCATCCCTATTAGCCAGATTGTGGACATTGAAGGTGTACAGGACGATTGTAACTGCGACATTGTTATTGAAGTTTTAAATCATAACATAAACATAAAACCTAACGATAACGGTGAGAACAACCTACTATTATTTGAATGCAAGATGGAGGCTACTGTATCAGCTTACGAAGAAAAAGATGTAGATATTTTAACTGATATTTATTCTATAGATTATGAATCTGAGCCAAAATATGAAAAAATCTCAATATCAAACATAATAGATAGATTAGATGAATTAAATCTTATAAAAGGCAATATAGATATAAATGATAATAATATTTCTGAAATAATTGACGCTAGCGGAAATCTTGCTAACATAAAAATTTTTATTAAAGATCAAAAAATAAAGTTTGACGGTAAAATTAATATATGCGTTTTGGCCAAAGATGAAAACGACATTCCTGTTTATTTAGAGCGACTTATAGAATTTAGCCGTGAATATTCACTTAATAATAAATCTGAAAATATATTTTGCGAAGAAAATGTTATATTAAAATCTTGTAATTGTCGTCTTATCGGTAAAAATTCAGTAGAGATAATTGCAGAGATCCAAATTGGAGCACTCATTTACGTTGAAAATAAATATATGTCTGTAACTGACATATTTGTAGATGAGGAAAAACCTAGAGAAAAAGATAAAAAAGCCGCTATTACTCTTTATTATGCAGACGATGGCGAAGAAATATGGGATATAGCACGAAAATATTGTACTTCAGTTGATAAAATAAAAAAAGAAAACGAAATAGACACAGACAAATTACAAAACAGAAATATGCTTTTCATTCCAATGTAAAATTTAAATAAATACAAAATATGCAAACTTAGGAGGAAGTAATTTTGGAAGAAAAAAATATTTATCAAGACATAGCTCAACGAACAAATGGAGATATTTATATTGGTGTAGTTGGCCCTGTTAGAAGCGGAAAATCAACCTTTATAAAACGATTTATGGATAGCTTAGTTATTCCAAACATGGATAGCAGCTATAAAAAAGAGCGGGCCTTAGATGAATTACCTCAGTCTGCTGCAGGAAGAACTATTATGACAACTGAACCAAAATTTATTCCAGAAACTGCAGCAGAAGTACAAATAGGCGATAATGCTAGTTTTAAAGTCCGTTTAATAGACTGCGTAGGCTATATTGTTCCAAGCTCTTTAGGTTACATAGAAGATGAACAACCCAGGATGGTAAAAACCCCCTGGTTTGAGGAAGCTGTTCCCTTTAATATGGCCGCCGAAATTGGCACAAAAAAAGTTATAACAGATCATTCAACAATAGGTCTTGTTATAACTACAGATGCAAGCATAAGCGATATCCCTCGAGAAGAATACCAAGAAGCCGAAGAACGTGTAATCAATGAATTAAAAGAAATAAAAAAGCCTTTTATAGTCTTATTAAACAGCATGTACCCTACAGCAAACGAAACTAAAAATCTTGCAAAATCTTTAACAGAAAAATACAAAGTCCCTGTCCTCGCAGTTAACTGCATTGAGCTTAATGAAAACGAAATTAAACGTATTCTTGCACAAATTCTTTTTGAATTTCCTATAAAAGAAATCAAAATAGATATGCCAAAATGGTTAACTTCGCTAGAAAAAACTCATTGGTTAAGAAAAGAAATTTATTCTACAATAGAAAATTTTTCCAAAAGCATAACTAAAATAAGAGAGATAAATTATATAACCGACAATATAACTTCTTGTGATTACATTAATTCTGCAAAAACTGTTTCAATAGATCTGGGCGTAGGAAACGCTAGAATATTAACAGAAATTCCACCTAACCTATTCTATAAAGTCTTAGGTGAAAAAACTGGGTTAGAACTATCTGATGAAACTGATTTGTTGGATTGTATGTTATCACTTTCTGCCATAAAAGAAAAATACAGTAAAATTAGCCAGGCTTACAACGATGTTCTAGAAACCGGATATGGTATTGTTATGCCTTCTACAGAAGAATTGTATCTTGATGAACCAGAAATTATAAAGCAAGGTGGAAAATACGGCATACGATTAAAAGCTTCTGCCCAATCCATACATATGATAAAAACAAAAATTACAACAGAAGTTACTCCTATAGTTGGCTCCGAACAGCAATCTGAAGAGCTAGTAAATTATCTTTTAAAAGAATTCGAAGAAAATCCCGGAAAAATATGGGACTCAAATATCTTTGGCAAATCGTTATATGAATTAGTAAATGAAGGCCTACATAACAAGCTTTATCGTATGCCAAGTGATGCTAGAGCTAAAATAAAAGAAACTATAGAACGAATAATAAATGAAGGTTGTAACGGATTGATATGTATAATTCTTTAATTATACAAAAGGCGGTGCACATAATTGATATTAGTTTTAAGAAAAAAGTATATAATTTTTTCAATGTTAGTTTGCCTTATACTCGCATCTATATTGATTAACGCAAATTTTCTTGCAAAAAACAAATTTGTAACTACTGCGAATTCAAATGCAATAAATAATAATTGGGGATTAAGTTTCAGTGAACCTGGCAAAGCTCCATCTGGCAATGCTAGTAGCGATTTTTTAAAACAATATGATGCCTATTATATAGGAAATTCCAATGAAAAAAAAATATATCTCACATTTGATGCAGGTTTTGAAAATGGCTATACCCCCACAATACTAGATATTTTAAAGAAAAATAACGTTAAAGCTACTTTCTTTTTAGTTGGTAATTACATAAAAACTAGTCCAGATTTAGTAAAAAGAATGGTAGATGAAGGCCACATAGTAGGCAATCATACTTTCTCACACCCTGATATGTCTAAAATTGCAAACATAGATTCATTCAAAAAAGAACTCTTAAAACTCGAAGAAATTTTTAAAGAAACAACAGGCAACGATATGTCAAAATACTATAGACCTCCACAAGGAAAATATAATGAAGAAAATTTAAAACAAGCACACGAATTAGGTTATAAAACTATTTTTTGGAGCTTAGCATATGTAGATTGGCTAACAGACAAACAGCCTACTAAAGAGCACGCCTTCGAAAAACTCTCACGTATACATCCAGGTGCAATTGTATTGCTTCACAGCACATCCAAAACAAATTCAGAAATATTAGACGAACTTATAAATAAATGGAAATCAAACGGATATATTTTTAGTTCATTAGATGATCTTAGTAATATTTAACTAAAAAAAACAAAAAATCTTTATAATATATTACTATTGACTAAATTAAAATAAAGTAATATAATGTAAGTTACTTAAATAAAAGTTTAACTATTTTCGATATTATTATATTTTTTAATTGTTCATGCCTTACTACTAATAAAAAATCTTATATTATTTAAAAAAAGCATTCATAAAACTACTTTTCTACATGTATTTTATGGATGCTTTTTGTTCAAATAAATGTTTAAAAAGCTATAAAAAGGAAAGTTTAATTACTAGGTGTCAAATTAGATAAGGAGTGTTATAAAATGATTGAAAGGTTTAGAAAAGAAAAGTTAAAATTAAATGATTTAGGTTCTGTTTCGGGTGGTGCATCCGTTGATGTTTGCTTAGAAACAACATGCCGCAAACCAATTGGCAGTTTTAAAGTTTTAGAAACAAAAGAGGATGAATGGAGACAAAACAACTCCCCAGAAAAATGTAAATATTGCTGGCATTTAAAATTTAACAATGGTTTTTATTGTGATTTATAAAATAAAAATATTAAATAGCTTATACAGATAGCAATCATTTGCAAAGTTCATTTGCAAGAATTTCTATCTGTTTTTTATTTTCTTCTTTAATACTAGAGTCAATTGTTATAACAGGGTTTATAAATATAATGTCCTTACTGTTAGCAAGCATATTTTCCATAACTTTTGCAGCTAATGGGGCCCAACTGCCATTTTCTATCAAAGCAACTTTACGTTTTTGAAAATTACGTTCCAGCAATCCATTAATAAACGTCTTCATAAAAGGAAAAATATCTGCATTATAAGTTGTCGTAGCTAAAACTATATTTTCATATTTAAAAGCATCAGCAATTGCGCTCGATAAATCGCATCGTGCAAGATCATTAATAGCTATGTCCTCACACTTATTCGCTTTTAATTTTTGTGCTAGCATATTCACCACTTTTTTTGTATCGCCGTAAACAGATGTATATGCGATACAAACACCTTTACTTTCTGGCTCATACAAAGACCAATTATTATACAATGATATACATTCATCAATATTTTCACTAATAACTGGCCCATGTAGCGGACATATTTTTTTTATTTTAAGCTTGGATATTTTCTTTAATAAAATTTGAACCTGCGCACCATATTTGCCAACAATCCCCACATAATACCGACGAGCTTCTGGAGTCCAAGGTTCATTAGCATCAATAGAGCCAAACTTTCCAAAACTATCCGCAGAAAATAGTACTTTATCATAACTATCATAAGTTAAAATAACCTCTGGCCAGTGCACCATAGGTGCTGAAACAAAATTCAATACATGCTTACCAAGTCCTATACTCTCCCCCTCTTTAACAATCATCCTCCTATTAATATAACTCTCTCCAAAAAAATTTTTTATAATATCAAAAGCCTTTGCCGATGAAACTATTTTTGTTTCTGGGTACGTTTTCATAAAATCGTTTATACTTGCAGAATGGTCTGGTTCTACATGTTGAACAATCAAATAGTCTGGTGATTTATCGTTAATAACCTTTTTTATATTACTTAGCCAGTCAAGTGTAAACTTTGCATCAACAGTATCCATAACTGCAATTTTTTCATCATAAATAATATAAGAATTATAAGCCATTCCGTTTGGAACTATATATTGTCCTTCAAAAAGGTCCAGTGCATAATCATTAACACCTATGTAGTAAATGTCATTAGTGATTTCCATGTCAACCCTCATACAAATAAATTTTATAAATTTATTATTATCATATCAAAAAATTAGTGTCTCGCATCCAACAAGACACTAACCCTTTATTATATTAAATTTCAGAAAATTGATCTTTTCCAACGCCACACAAAGGGCACTCAAAGTCATCGGGAAGATCTTCAAAACGGGTTCCAGGAGCTATTCCATTATCCGGGTCTCCCGCATTTTCATCATAAATCCATCCACAGATATCACAAACAAATTTCACTTTTCTTCACTCCTGAACATTTAAAAATTAAGATAAACTTGACTTCCACAACCCATGTAAATTACAATAAGCAAAAGCCTCTAAAGGTTTTTCATCTCCAACAAAAAATGTAGCTACCGGGGCATTATCTTTACAAAGATTTTTTCTTTGAATACCCTTATCCGTTTTCAAATAAACCCATTGTATGCTGTGATCAATAGTCATTGGATGGGCAACTTCACCTACATTAACTTCCACTTTATCTCCATTTACTGACACAATCGGAATATGTTTTTCAACTGCAGCATCCTCGTTTTCTCCAGCAATAAGTTTTTGCATTTTTTGTCCACAGCATATCAGAGGCACACCTGAGTCATTAATAACTTCGACGATATTGCCACAGTGAGTACAAATATAAAATTTAGTTTCTAACATAAATAAAAATCCTCCAATGGGATATATTTTTTAATATTATATCACAGCAAATTTAATTTTTCAAACAGATAATTTTTAGTGTTAAAACCTGAGTAAAAATAGATTTTACATATTATTTTAAACCTTTAAAGACATAAAATAAACCCATACTATTTTTCGTAATTCAAATTTTCAACCGACCAATTTTTCAGAACATAAGACATATTTGATGCATATTTTTTAGCCTTATTTAAATCATGGTCCAAATAATTGCCACACTCAGCTGCAGAACTCCCCGGCAAATCTCCTGTAAAGTTTGCAATATAAATCATTGCATTTTTTGTTAATTCCAAGACATCCTCATGTGAAAGTCCTCTAACCAAAAGATAAAAACCAGTCCTGCACCCCATCGGGCCTACATAAACTATATTCTTGCTATATTCACTGTTTCTCATAAAAGTAGCTAAAAGATGCTCAAAGCTATGGATCCCATCATTTTCTAAAAAAGGTGGCATATTCGGTTTAACCATACGTATGTCGTAAGTAACAATATCTCCGTCAATTCTCGAAATATACATTCCTTTTGATATTTTTGTATGATCTATTTTAAAACTTTCAATTTTATTCATTAATATTTCCTCCACACTTGCATTAATAAATTTTATTCATACTTTTGCTTCAAATCATTTAAACGTTGTTTTGCTCCTTTTACAAAATACCTTTGACTATTTATTTTTTCTTTACCTCGCATATCTATTTTAACATATTTTGTATAAGAATTTTGGATTTTAGCGTTAGTTGTATCATGTAACATTATATTTAAAATTTTATCTATTCTCAGCTTTATCTGTTCATCTTCTATCGGGAATATCACTTCAACACGTTTGTCAAGGTTTCTAGCCATTAAATCGGCACTGCCTATAAAGAACTGAGGATTTTCTGCGCAACAAAATTTATAAATTCTACTATGCTCCAAAAACTGTCCAACAATACTTCTAACCGTAATATTTTCGCTAAACCCTTTAACTCCAGGCACCAAGCAGCATATTCCTCTCACTATCAGATCAATTTTTACTCCCGCCTGAGAAGCTTCATAAAGCAGAGCTATGATTTCTTCATCAACAATAGAATTTATCTTTATAATAATTCCTGATGGTAAATTTTGCTTCGCGTTTTCTATTTCATTTTTAATCATTTTTATAAAGAAATTTCTCATTTTAAGTGGAGCTACAACAAGCTTACTATACTCTGGAGGACGAGAATATCCAGTCAAGGTATTAAATAACGAAGAAGCATCCGATCCAAAACTTTCTCTGCATGTAAAAAATCCGATATCCGTATATAATTTAGCTGTAGATTCATTATAATTTCCGGTAGACATATGAATATATCTTTTTATTTCACCATTTTCTTTTCTAACAACCAATAATATTTTACAATGCGTTTTTAGCCCATAAACTCCATATATAACATGACAACCCGCTTTTTCTAATTTTTTTGCCCAAATTACGTTATTTTCTTCATCGAATCTCGCTTTTAGTTCAACCAAAACAGTTACCTGTTTGCCATTTTCTGCAGCCTTTATTAAAGCATCAATTATCGGAGACTTTCCGCTTACTCTGTATAAAGTTTGTTTTATTGCCAAAACATCTTTATCTTCGGCTGCTTTATTTATAAAATTCATAACACAATTAAAACTTTCGTATGGGTGATGAACCAATCTATCTTTCTGCTTAATTATGTCAAAGATACTCTCATCAGTATAAAAATCTGCCGGAGGGTCCACAGGAACAATTTGATCAAAGCGAAAATCATCAAATCCTTTAATTTGAGCAAACTTTGTAAAAAAAGTAAGGTCAATTGGTCCTGACAGCTCATAAATATCCTCTTCTTTTATAGCTAGCATTTTTTTTAAAAATTCTTTTGTTTTTTTATCGCACTTTTTTAATAATTCTAATCTAACAGGTTCTCCACGTTTTCTCTTTTTAATTGAGCGTTGCACTTCAGTTAACAAATCTGCAGCTTCTTCATCAATTTCAAGATCAGCATTCCTTGTAATTCTAAACTGGCTACAAGCTTTTATTTTATGCAGTTCAAATAATTTAGGTAATTTTTCCATTATTACATTTTCTATTAAAATAAAATTCTTTCCATCGCCATTAAAAGGTAATTCTAAAAACCGTGGCAAAATAGAAGGAACCTGAACCAAGGCAAAATTAGTTTCTCTATTTTTAGATAACCTAACTGCCAAATTTAAGCTTTTGTTTGTAAGCAGTGGAAACGGTCTACTCTGGTCTACAGCCAAAGGGGTAAGCACCGGAAAGATTATTTTATCAAAATATTCATCAATATATTTTTTTTGTTCATCATTTAAATCTTCTATTTGCAAAAAATAAATTTTTATTTTGGCTAAAGCAGGTTTTAATGAATTTTTTAAACAATGATACTGTTTATTTAAAAAATCTCTAGTTTTTTCATTAATTTTTAAAAGCTGTTGTTTTGGTGTTAATCCTGAAGGATCTTTTCTTTTGTAATTAGAATTTATTTGTTCCATAATTCCAGCAACACGAACCATAAAAAACTCATCTAAATTTGATGCAGATATTGCTAAAAATTTTAATCTTTCTAAAATAGGATTACTTTTTTTTATTGCTTCATCAAGAACTCTATAATTAAAATCCAACCAACTTAATTCCCTATTGTTATAAGGAAATTGTTTTTGATTTTCCATAAAGATTTCCCTCCCTTCTCATTAGGCCTACAATAAATCACTTTTTACATTTAATTTAACTTTTAAGCCAAAAACCTCTTTAAAAAATTCACTGCATTTATTTACTGCCCATGTTTCTAAAGAGGCATTTTCTTTGCTTTCTGCATTTATTATAAGATTTTCATTAGAAATTTTTATCTTCATGTTTTTTAATTTTTGTTTTTTAGACTTGTCAAGAGCATTGCTTAATCTAAATATTGCAACCATCTTAGAAACAAGCAGTTTTTCAGCATCCGATAAACGTGCATACTCAGCATCATTTCGATTAGGAACAGTAAATTCACTATACCGTATAATATTAGCAACCATAAATGCTTCTCGTTCACTCAATCCATAAAGGTCCAAATTTTTGATTATATCAAAGGTACTAATTCTTGGATCTTTTGAGTTCAGGTAATATCCAGCTTCGTGTAAAATAATAGCTAAATCCAGAAATAACTTTTTTCTTTTATCTAGCCCATGTAACTTTTTTAACCTGTCAAAAATAAGTGTAGCATAAAGATATATACTATCGATATGATCTTGGTTAAAATAAAAATGATAAGATAAAATTTGAGCACAAAAAACAGCGCTAAGGGCTAAATGTTCTTCAAACTGCTTTTTTATTTTGCATGATAGAGTTTGCTTTATAACTGCATCCCAAGGTTCTATTTTGGGAAACAAAATTTTTTTAGTCTTTGTAATTTTAAAGATTTTGCAATATATGGCCAAAGATGTAAACAATATCTGTGCACCTTTTATACTTATATCATATTTTTCACTAATAGCCTGTGCAGACAATTTTTTTATTTTGTCATATAGCTCACTTACACTTTTTAAGCTAATTTCATAAATATTTTCGGTCTCTTTAGCTTGACATAGTCTAGCAATTAAATTTACTTCACTTCCAGAAACGATTAAATTTTCTATTTGTGAATTATTTATAGGAAAATTCAGTCGATCAATCATTATATCAATGTATTCTTCAACAGCTAGGCTAAAATCTGTTGAGTACTCCTGAACTGGTTCTAATATTTCATACAATTTCGAAGAACCCATATTTACGCTTTGATAAAACAAAATTTTTTGCTTATCATAAATACAAAAACTGATGTTGCCCGCTCCAATATAAGAAATTAAAGACTTGCCAACATTTTTATATTTAGACTTTTTCAAAACATTCAGAATTTCAAAATATGCTAAACTTTTTTCTTGTCTGTCTTCAAATATTTTTACACTCATTCCATTTCGTATTCTCAACTGATCTATAATATATGCACAATTTTCTATATCATTAAGCAAAGCCGAAGCCACAATTTTAAATTTTTTTATATTATAATCGTTCAATATGCATTTATATCCATTCAGGATGCTTGAAATTTCTCTTAATGTTTCAAAACTTATTTTTTGGTTATTAAATAACTCATGTCCTAATTTAGTTTGACACTCTAATTTTTCGATATCTATTAAATTGCCATCGTTGTTTAATTTGGAAATTCGCATTTTTACCAAATCTGGCTCTATGTTTATAAGTGCAGCCATGTTTAAATGCTTTCTTTTTTCCACAGCCAATGCCTCCTATGTATTAAACTTCATAATGAACAAAAATTAATTACAACAATATTTAGATGCTAATAGCGTTAATTGGAAAATATACAAAAATATAAAAATTAAAATTTTAATATATTTATTTTACCATAAGTTAACGATAAAATCTATTAATAATGTTTAATTAAAACAAAAATCATGAAATTTTACAAATATCAATTATTTTTTTATAATAAAAGCAAACACAAATAAAGCAGATTATCTAATAAAAGAAAAACCTGCTTTATTTTAAAAAATAATTCTTAATAAAATACCTTTAAATGTTATTGATTTCTTTTTATATAATTTACGAGCTCGCCAACAGTTCGAATTCTATCAATCTCTTCATCTGGAACCTCAATTTCAAATTCGTCTTCGATTGACATCAATATATCGACCACATCCAAAGAATCTGCACCAAGATCTTCTGCTATGTTAGTATTTTCAGTAATAGTGTTTTCATCGACAGAAAACTGCTCACTCAAAATCTTTCTTACTTTTTCTAAAACCATAAACTATTTCTCCTTAAAATTTTTTAGAACATATTGATAACTTATGTTCTTTCTTTGTTTTTTGTTATTGTGAAAATACCCTTGACAAAATGATTTTTATAATCTATCCTCAAAGTATATTTTAATTTATGAGATTTACATTACCAATATTATTAATAAATAAAATATTTGTCAATAAGTAAAAACAAAATTAACGAAAAATTTTTATAAATGGGGTAAATACTTTAATGAAAAAAACTTTTGCTCTTGTTGGACATCCTATTACTCACACCATATCTCCGTTTATACATAACAGATTATTTGAACTCTCAAAAATTTCTGCCAATTATACTCTTTTAGATGTAACCTCTAACAATTTATCTAAATCTATGGATATGTTAAATAGTTTTGATGGATACAATGTAACAATTCCACACAAACAAAATATTGTTCAATTCTTAGATAAATTATATGATAAAGCTAAAATATATGAATGTGTAAACACTGTAAAAAATAGTGCTCTCTGTGCCACTGGATATAATACAGACGCTAATGGCTTTTTATATGCACTAAAATTTGAAAAATTAAACCTTAACGGAGATATAACTATCCTAGGCTGTGGAGGAGTTGCAAAGATTTTTTGTTTTGAAGCAGCATTAAAAGGCTGCCATGTGACTTTAGCTGTGCGCAAACATAGTTTTGAAAAAGCTAAAATTCTTGCAAATCATGTCAAAAAAGTCACCAAAAAAATAATTAATGTTACATTTATTGATAAGTTGCCACAAAAAATTGATCTGCTAATAAATGCAACTCCTGTTGGGATGTTTCCAAACATTGACCAAACTCCTATATCAGATTTGGATTTAAAACGTTGCCAAAATGTATTTGACGCTGTATATAATCCATTTGAAACTAAATTTATAAAAAAAGCTACTGCCAATGGGGCAAAGGCTGCTTCTGGACTTTCTATGTTGGTTTACCAGGCTTGCTTTTCTCACAAAATTTGGAACCAATCTGTTTTTGCTGAATCTGAGATTCAGCAATTAATTTATGATTCTAAGGAGGAACTAAAAAAATTTGTCTAAATCTATAAACTTGATAAAAAGCTTAAATAATAACTTAGATTTTAACATAGTTTTAACCGGATTTATGGGTTGTGGAAAAACCACTGTAGGAAAATTTCTGGCATCCAAAATTGGCTATAAAGTCTTTGATACAGACATCTTTATCGAAAATAAAACAGGACTAACCGTTAGTAATATTTTTAAGATATACGGAGAAAATCATTTTAGATCTTTAGAAAAAATTTGTATAAAAAATCTATCCTTTTTTTCTCAAATTATAATTTCAACTGGAGGAGGCTCTATTTTAGATAACGATAACGAAAAAAATCTTAAACGAAATGGTAAGATCTTCTTTTTAGATGCAAGTCTCCCCACTATTATTTCTAGATTAAAATCAGACTTTTCTCGGCCGTTATTAAAAAATAAAGATTTTGAAAAAAAACTTTTCTACAAAAGAAAAGATATATACTTAACCACAGCAGATTTTATAGTTGATGCCAACCGCTCTATTGAACAAATCTGCAAGGATATTATTTCTAAAATTAAAATTATAGAAAAATAAAAAACTAGAAATAAAAATAATTATTTCTAGTTTTGCTAAACATTAAATTTAATTTTTAACATAGAATTTCCTTAAATTGTTTTTGAATTAATAAAGCATATATAAATCCAAAATTGACTTAGAACATAAAAATATCACTCTTTCATTTCTGTCCATTTGTTTTACTGACTCTTGCTTTGACCATTCTTCAATATTATTGGCTGTTTTAATTATAATTTTTTTCATAAAATCTGCAGCTTGTTCCGATAGTTTTGAAGTATACACAGGAAACCTGCCCACTTCTTGTTTTTCAGGATACATATCTATTCCCATACCAGCCAAAAACCATTTTGCCTTAAATTCAGCAACTGCACACATTATTCCTGTAAAATCTGCTATCAATTCATCATGCAAGTTATTTTGTGAGGAGCCTAAAAATCTTTTTGTAAAATAGTGCGTACATTCATGCTCGCGTCTTATTATTATAGAATAGTTTCTCCATTGCTCATCTTCTAATCCTAATTTTGATGCAGGAATATTACTATAAGGTTTGTTAGAAAGTACTATAAACCTATTGGTTTTTCCATAAGCAAAACTTGCACCTGTTTTTTCAAGATTAGGCGCGGGTCTACCTTTATATATTAACTTTTTAATTATCTCATAAAAATCCTCTTCATCTTTAGCATAAATCACCGGTATGTTACCTGCTATAGAATTATATACTTCTATACTTACCTTTTCAGGCGATTTTAATTTTATGTCTTCATCTCCATGAGGAAGCCTTGAATTCATAACTTCATTAATGTTTCCCCCATGTATGTCATTTATTATACTTCTCCAAGTGGCTACAAATGGTTCATCTTCTATTGGCCCAGGTTTATACTCAATCACATTAAATTTATTTTCACAATAATCTAAAATTTCTTTCTGTATTGATTCACCTACACCTAAGTTTTTTAATATTTCTTTGTGCTTATCAACATTACCCATTTTGTTTTCACCTTCTTATTTATTTTTTAAGTAGTCAAGCTTGCCAGACTTATTAAGCTTATCAATAGCGTTCAGCATTTGTTCAAACGTCGCACCAGTTCCTATAAGATTTCCGTCCCCATAATATTCTCTATTATAGCTTGTAGTCTTTCCTCCTGCTACTTCTTCAATATTGTCATCAGATATACATCTTTCCCTTTTAATTTCTTTCCTTTCCATCTTTCTCAACTCCGCCCTTTTTGTTTACTTGCCATATATTCCTCTTTTATGCAGCTCATCGACTATCATTTTAGCATATTTCTGAGCATCAGATGGGTTAGATGCTGTAAACTCGACATTGTTATTTCCAATTAATTTATGGATGTATGTGTCATCTTCGCCACCTGCCACTGCCTCTAGCAACTGATCAGAAAGTTCTACACTACTTAGAATATCATCAATTTCAATATCATACCCATTTTCTTTTGCTAAATCTACAATTTCATCTAAATTTGAGGCTGCTTCAAATATTTCTCTAAATTTTTCGTCTTCCTCAAATCTTTCTTTAAATTCTAGTATGTTGTCATTCACATAAACTCCTCCTTTTCCTAAAAAGTTATCTGTGTGTTGCTATTACCCTTTATAATATTATTGTGGTTTGTTGTATTATGAGTGTCTCCTTTGCCTCCGGCTACTAAAGCTAGTGCATCACTGCCCAATTCAGAAGTTAATATATCATTAACGGTAAGATCATATCCAAGGTCATTTGCAATTCTAGCTATATCTTCTGGAGACTTGGCTTCCTTTAATTCTTCATCGAATTCTCCATTTTCATATCTTCTTTTAAATTCTTCTTTGCTTTTCATTTTCGTTACCTCCAATCTAATATGGCACAACACATAGAATTTCACCAGTATTTTTGTCTCTTACTACTACACTGTAGCTTGCATGAGTCTCTCTTAAATATGTTCCACCACCAGAAACATTCTCAAGTTCTAACTCATCCAGTTCTCTATTGTTTTTTACTTCTAAAATATGCCCATATTTCTTTGCTAGCCTTATTGCTTCTTCTGGAGTTTTTACATCTTTAAACAGAAAATTTCCTTTCTCTTTCATAAAATCACCTATCAAAAATTAGCAACTTCTATATTTTTTAGAAAATAAAGTTTTTAATAGTTAAAATATAGAAGTTGCACAACGATTTATAAATTATTTCCAAAAATTAAATTTAATACCGCGAGAGGGTCAACTTTAGAGGAATTTTTTCCACTAGTATCTCCACCAGAAACTGTAACATCTCCATAATTGAATTGTAAATTTCTGTCTCCATATATCTGTTGTCTAATTTGACCAGACTGTGATGTATTATTTATAAAAGCACCACCTGAAACAGCATCTAAATATGTTTCTGTTAACTCATCCTCTGAAAAATTATATCCATATTGTCTTGCTAATGTAGTTACTTCTTGGAGTTCTGATACGCCTTTAAACTTTTGCTTTAAATTTTCATTACTTTTTATATCATGCAAAAAAATTTTTAGTCCTTTCATTTCATATATCAGCTCCTAAAAATCCACATATGATTTTATTATTTGCTTACACTAATATTTCCAGTATTTTGGCCTGTATTTCCAGATCCAGAAATTTGCTGTCGAATCTTAGCATCAATTTTGCTAAAATCAAGAATACCTAAATCTAAGTCTATGTCTCCTGTATTTACACTTAACTTAGAACCTCCTAAGCCTCCAGAAACTGCACTCATTCTTTCATTCATAAATTCGTCAGCAGTAAAGCTGTAACCCGCATCTGCGGCCATTGAAACAACTTCGTCCACACTATCAGCGTTATTAACTTTTTTCGCAAGTGATTTATCACTTTTTAATTTTTTCATAAAAGCTTTTAAATCTTTCATATTTTATCCGCTCCTCTTGTTTAAAACCAAATTTATTAATTTTTTCCCTTCCTCATCTGCTGAAACATTTGATAAAACTGCAACCCTTGCATTCCAAGATTTAAAACAGTACCTCCTAGCACTCCAATTCCTTCTCCCATCGCTCCAACTACATCATTTGCTTCTCCTAAACCGCGTCTTATTTTATCTCCAGCCGCACCTCCGCCTGAAACCGCAGCTAAAGCTTCATCCATATATTCATCTGAAGTAAATTTATACCCCTCTTCAGATCCTATTTTTACTATTTCATCAACACTTTTTGCACCTCTTACTTTGGCAACTAAGGCCTCTGCCTTATCTACATCTCTAATAAATGCTTTTAAATCTTTCATTTTTATACACTCCTTTTAATTTTTAACATGATTTTTTTGATCTACTTTATAAAGTAAGCGTATCTTTAATGTCCACCTCCTTTACATAATTCTTTAAGACTTTCATTACTTTGTCAAAGGTTCCCCCAGAAACTGTAGTCAGGTGTTCATCTGGAATCTCTCCACTTTTCACTCCATCCATTACTCGAGCTACACCTAATAAACTTTCAATAAATTCACTCATAGTCAGTCCATCAAGGTATGGCCGTGCAACTAGATAAGCTCCTTCGGGAGTTGTTTGTTTTAAGAAGTCTTCTCTAACTTGCGCATTTTCTATAAGAACTTGTAAAAAGTTTTCCATATTTTACGCCTCTTTTTTATGAATTTTCCATATATAAGCCGATCATTAAAATTCAATCAAAATAAATTACCTTTATATTGCGACAACATAATCAACACATCCGAAAAAATATTTGCGCCACCAGATATACTTTCTAAGTCTGTGCTCAATAATTTTTTTCTATAATCAATTTTATTATTAATAGTTGTAAGTGCATTTTTAAATTCTTCAAAGCTAGTCCCTTCTATATATGGCTTAGCCATAGTATACCCTTCGTAAGCTGTTTTAGCCGTTGCAAACTTTTCTCTAAATTCTGGATCTTTCATAAGCTTTTTGAAAAAACTTTTTAAATTTTCATTCATACAAAACACCTCTATACAATTTGTCGTTTAGCAAGTTCAGCAAAATATCCATCTTTGGCCATTAATTCGTCGTAAGTTCCTTCTTCTACAACTCGACCTTTGTGCAAATATATAATTCTATCGCACTGTTTAATTGTAGATAACCTATGTGCAATAACTATTCTTGTTATATCCATTTTAGATAGAGTTTCTACAACAGTAGCTTGAGTAATATTATCTAGCGCACTAGTAGCTTCGTCAAACATCAGCAAGTTTGGCGATGAAATAAGAGCTCTTGCTATCATTATTCTTTGTTTTTGTCCTCCAGATAAACCACCACCATCTTCTGCCACCATAGTATGCATGCCCATCGGCATAGCTTTTATATCTTCGGCACATCCTGCTTTTTCGGCGGCAGCCCAAGCATCATCCATTGTTGCAGATGGATTTGTTATTGTTATATTTGAAAAAAGACTATCTGAAAACATTGATCCATTTTGCAAAACTATACCTATATTTTTTCTTACACTATGCAAATCTAAATTTTTCAAGTTTTGATCATCATAGAAAATTGCGCCAGATTCAGGATCTTCAAATCCAAGGAGTAATCTAAATAGTGTAGATTTTCCACAACCTGTTGAACCAACGATACCTAAATACTCACCTGGTTTTATTGATAAATTCAGACCATTTATAATTAGCGGTCCATCCGGTGTATATCTAAACTTAAGATTGTTTATATCTATTTTGCCTGTCATACTATCTAAACGCTCTTTAGTTTCATTGGATTCTGGAACAGCTTTTAAAATAGGTGCTAACAAATCTATCGATGGTTTTAAATTGGCAACTAGCAAAACTATGCTTGAAATTTGCATAATAGAAGCCGAAAACGAACCAAATGCTGTGTTAAATGCGATATAATCTGCTGGGGCTAGATTGTTTTGATAAACAATAAAGTAAATTAACATAGTGCCACCCAAATTTACTGCCGCACTTATAGCAGTAGAAAGTTTTATAAACAGATTAGGATTAAATTTTATCTGTGCTAGTTTAGAATAAATATTGGCCCACTTTGAAAATGCTCTAACCTCAGCTCCTGCAATTTTTATTTTAGAAACCCCAGAAAATAGCTGATAAACTAATCCAGATAATTTAGGCGAATACTCGGTAGCCTTTTTATTAAGTTTAGTATTAAGCCAACCATTAATTAATGATGTGGCTAACATTAGCGTAATAATTAGCACAGTTGGCATTAACAAAACCGGTGATAACGAGGCAATTTGCCCTAAATACACAAATGAAAAAACTGCTGAAAGTACAGTTGGTATCAAGCTACTGCTCAAAGTTTGACATATTGCATTCAAAGTAAATGTACGAGATGCCAAATCACCAGAAGTATATCTTTTAAAGAAATTAATTGGCAAATTTAGTAGCCGAATCCATAAAGCGCCCTGCGTTCCAAATTGAATCTTATCTCCTATTCTTAAAATCCACAAAGTCTGGAACAAATTAAACGCTGTCGTAGCTATCATAACACCAATCATTAGTGCCATTAGAGGATAAATATCCTGTATTGTTCCTGATGGAATTATAGTATTAAAAATCAATCTATTTATAGCTGGGGACACTAACCCCAAAAGTGCTGCAGCCAGCGCTAAAACTATCAAAAAAGCTATATCAAATTTTGTAAATGTTTTCATTATATATTTTATAAAATCTTTTATGCTCATCGAAGTTGTGGGAAAAGGTTTATAGAAACAATATCCTTCTCCTGATATACTCATTGCGGTTCTTCTATTTAATCTAATTGGCTCGCCAGTTTTAGGATCTATATAGCTATATCCACCAAACCTGAGTGGAATTAAGCACAATATATTTCCATCAGGGTCATAAGCAACAACCGGACCTTCACCTCTTGTCCACCATTTGCGGCTAAGAGCTACTTTTCTTCTAGTAAGGCCTGTTCTACCAAGCACGGTATCTAACAAACCATCATCTTCTAACGCATTTTTAGGAATATCTATCTTTGCTATATTGTAGTATGTTGTAACCTGGTTTATAGCATTAATTAGTTGGTCTGACTGCTGATCTATAGAGACTCTTCTTCTTTTATTATTATCTGAACCTAACGCTTTTTCTTCAATAATTTCACAAGAAAGTCTAAAAAGTTCTTTTTCTTTTCTTTTTTGTCTTTTAACCTTTTCAGAAAAGTTCATTTAATTTATCCTCCTTTCTACTCAGTTCTAACTAGCTCTGCATATTTGCCATTTAACTTAATTAATTCTTCGTGAGTTCCACGTTCTACCACATTTCCATATTCCAACATAATAATCTCGTCCGCATCTCTAATTGTAGAAAGTCGGTGAGCAACCACAAAACAAGTAATACCTCTACGTTTTACGGCATCCATGACTCGTTTTTCAGTGGTTGGATCAAGTGCAGAAGTTGCCTCGTCCAAAATCATAATTGTTGGATCAACAACAAACGAACGTGCTATTTCAAATCTTTGACGTTGTCCGCCGGAGAAATCCTTACCGTTTTCAACAAGTTGATGATCGTATCCATTTGGTCTAGATAAAATATCATCGTGGATCTGCGCATCTTGAGCTGCCTGAATTAAAGTAGCATCATCAATGCTGTCGTCCCACATTGTTATATTATTTCTTATCGTGTCTTGGAACATCGTAATATCTTGGTCAACCATGGCTAAAGAGCCTCTAAAAACGTTCCTGTCTATATCTTTTCGTTCCTTTCCATCGAACAAAACCTTACCGTCACGCGGTTCATAGAGGCCGGCTATAATTTTAGCTATAGTAGATTTGCCACTGCCGCTACCTCCAACTAAAGCAATCATTTGCCCTTTTTTTACATGCAGGTTAAAGTCTTCAATAAGTGGATCCGCAAGTGGACTATACGCAAAAGTTAGATTTTGGATATCAACATTGCCATCTAATTTTTTATATTCTTTTTTCTCATCAGAATCATCCGTTAAATCTATAAAGACATCTGGCTTATAACTCATAACGTCCTCAACACGTTCCATATCGCCACTAACTGCCTGTATAGTTTGTCCTAAGCCAACAAGAGAATTAACTGGAGTTAAAAATGAACTCATAAAGCCTTGAAAAGCCATCAAAGAACCAATTGTAAACTTCCCAGTTAATATATTGTACACACCAAGCAATAAAACTGCAGTATTTGCAAGGCCTTGTAATAAAGAAGGCAGTGCTCCGATGCAAGTATTTCTTTCTGTCAAGCGTTGAATTTCGTTGCTATATTTAGTTTGATAACCTATCCATTTCTGAAAATATCCAGCTTCGCAACCGCTAGACTTAATTGTTTCAATCATACTAACACCAGCTACAGTAGCTCCCTGCAGTTTGCCAGCATCTCTGGCCATTGCTTTATTATCATTTTCATTTTTTTCAGAAACAAGTTTTATAATCAAAATATTAAGCAACGCAACCGCTAAACAGATCATAGTCATAGTAACATCATAATATAGAAGGATTACAAAATAAACAACGATCATAATAACATTAAGCACAACGGGTGCAACTGTATTACAAATCGTATCTGCAATTGTGTCGTTGCTACTTTGTCTCGAGCTAATATCACCAGCAAATCTTTGAGAGAAGAACTCAACAGGCATCCTTAGAACATGCCACATAAACTGTCTGCCAGAGGTCACACTCATTTTTCCTCTTATTTTTAAAAGGTATATTGACCTAAATGCATTTAATATAAAAGTTAATACTAGGGTTATCCCCATGGCTTGTAGCAACGGTATCATCATACTTTTATCAGTAGAAACTAATATTCTGTCTGTAAATATTTGCGAGAATACTGAAGTTATAGAAGTAGAAATCGCTAATAATAAACCAGTAATCAAAATGAAAACTAACGGCAAAATAGCTCCGTTTAAACGTTTTAACAAAAAGCCCATGATGCTTTTTTTCTGGCCATCTGCCACAAAATTATCTGATTTTTCAAAAGTAAGCACAATGCCCGTAAATGATTTTTCAAACTCTTCCATAGGAACACGTCTATGGCCAGAAGCCGGATCCGCCAAAATAGCATCATTTTTAGAAAAACCACATAAAACCACAAAGTGATTAAAGTTCCAATGGATAATTGCAGGGAAATGTACTTCTTTTTTTAATTTTTCAATATCGTTATAAGAAAAGCCCTTTGCAATCATCCCGTTGTGCCTAGCTGCTGCCAAAACATTTTTTGCATTACATCCATCTCTAGATACGCTACATTCTAATCGTAATCTTTCAAGCGGAATGAATTTTTTGTAATAAGCAAAAATCATAGCCAAAGAAGCAGCGCCACATTCTAATGCTTCCATCTGAAGAATAATAGGCACTTTCTTCACATTATTAGACATATCTTCCATCCTTTCTTTTTATTATTTTTAGGCAAACTATCCTATAATAAGATTAATCGGATGTATAGCATCTGAAACAACCTTAATATTACATATTGTTCCAATTCCAACCGAATCAATTTGGCCACCTTTAGAGTTAGACCATTCGAACCCGCTCTGTGTAGAAGAATCGACATTAGGTCTAATGCGAACTTCGACACAATCTGTACCAACTCCTAAAGAATTCATATATTTAGTTGTTCCCATAGTTCTTTTTATACTATCTTCTGTCACTAACGTTGTTCCTATATTTGTTATTTTCCCCAACATATATCCGTACTCTTCTCTAGGATAATTCGAAAGTGAAATTTGTACGTCTCCGCCTATTTTAAAGTTTTGCGCAATAGAATATGGAACATAAGCAATTAATTCTTTAGATCCAGACATACTTTGTTCAGAATAATTAACTGTAACTTGCTGTCCTTCAACAATCGAGTCTCCAACTGCCGGCACACTATTAACTGTGCCACTGTTGCTAGCACTTACAAAAGAATTAATAACATATTGATATTTCAAAGCATCCAGCGTAGTTCCGATAGAAGACTTAGTATCTCCAGATGCAGCATCATATTGAGCTTTAACAGTTTTTATTTGAGCCAAAAGTTCTTCATCCGGAATAACAACCATAACGTCACCTTTATCAACTTGGTCGTTTTCAGAAACTAAAACATCGCTTACAACACCAGAACTAACAGCATTATTAACAGATACTCCGTCAGAAGAAAAGACAATACCAATAATGTCGGTTCCGCTAGCAATATTGCCAGTAAAAGCCCAAATACCAACACCAATCACAAAGCTTACTATAGCCAATATAATAACCCATGAAAATGGTCGAGTAACTCTAATATGCTGGTCAAGTTGTTCCGGATTAGAAACGGTTTCAAGCGCTGTTTTTCTAAATAATTTATTTTCTGCCATTATTAATCCTCCTTTTTAATTAAGTCTATACATCTGGCCTTCTTTGACGGTCCAATAGTTAGGCTCTTCATCAAGTTGACCTTTTGCATTAAATTTAACATCTGTTACTCCAGGATATCCGTCTGATGATTTCATATACTTCATAAACTCTTGCACATCTTTAGCTTTTCTAACATTTTGAGCAATCATGTGAACAAAATCATAAGCCTGTGCAGTAACGCTAGTTATATCAAGACCGAGTTGATCCATAACTGTTTTTTCATATTTATCATAAAAAGCCTGCAATTTGTCATCCGAAGCAACCCCATAAGATCCAGCAACAACCATACCCTCTAATACATCTTTATAAGTACTCATCATCTCTAAATCATTAAATTTGGCGTCTCCCAGAATTAATACATTTTTATTTTGCGATTTAATTGCACTAATTAATTCGCAAGCCCATTCAATATCATTAAAAGACACTAACGCAGCCTGAACTCCAAGAGTGTTCCATCTATCCCAAACACCGCTAAATTCACTAACTCTATTAGGTCCTGCAGTAGAATCTACTAAATAAATAGCCTTGGTGTCGGTTGCTGTGTCGTTAAATCCTCTTGCAAACATATTTTCATAGGGACTTGTAGAATGAGCTGTTGCAACCCATTTTAGTCCCTTTGCTTCGCAATACTTAGCTAACGATTTTCCTGCAGTCTCAGCAGAAACAACTCCAGCCAAAATATACTCATATCCTTTATTCATTGTACTATCAAAGACTTCGTTAATAATAATTAAAGGTTTTTGAGCACTGTCAAAAATATCCGCAACGCTTTCAACAGTTTCATCATTTTGCAAAGTAAATGCTAAAGTATACTTACTATCATTCGCTATATCTTTTGATAAAGCAACACCACTATCTCTACTGCTTCCATCATCAACTTTTTCATAAGAAACATTTATTCCAGATTCTTTTAATTCATTGATTGCAAGATCCATTCCAACAAAAAAATCTTCTCTCTTGCTAAATTGATCAGCTGAGCCTAAAACAGCTATTTTAATTTCAGCTGATTCACCATAAGTTGGTGTGGTATTTGAATTAGATTGTCCACAACCAGAAAAAATTGCCGTAGAAAAAACTATAACTAACATCAAACCCAATAACTTTTTCATTTCTGACTCCATTTCTCTACCGGAAAAAATATTTTTTAGAATCCATCACCGGCAGCTGATAGTTTCTATTTTTGATTTGCATAGGGGGTATTGAACATATTAAAAGGCACATTTTTTAAAAAATATGTTGCTTTTGCTCACAAATATTATAACTTCACCTGTTAATTTTGTCAATATGTTTTTTATATTAATTTTATAAACAAATTGATAATATGTTTTTAAGAAAAATTAGTATATTTTTTCATTGAGATAAAAACCATAAAATCTTTAAATAATATTCTTAGTTTTAGTTATAATTTTTAATTAAAAATCTTCGGCTCTAACCTCCCTTCTTTGTAAACATTAAAACTTTACTTTCAGTTGAAATTTTTTACAATAATTATAAAGTGGTACTGTATTTATCTAGCTACACTTTAACATCATAGTAGTAATATCACATAATGTTTTGTTTAAAACCGAAAAAGTTTTATTGAAATAATCTCACCGATTTATTAATAATAAATTATACTAGGCGTAAAAAAGTTTATTTTTAATAACATAGCCCATTATTATTAAATTAATTCTTGATCTAAAAGAAGTTTTTTTATATTTTTTGATTTTTAGGAGTGAAGTTTTAATGAGAATAATTTTTGGGGATAAGTATAGAAAAATTATAAAAAAATTGCTTTCTGTTGGAATTATTTTATTGCTTGTTATGTCAGCGTTGACAATTTGTAATCAAAAATCTGTATTAAGTTTTACAAATTTAATACCCCCAAAAAATATGCAAACAAGTAAACTTATAAAAAATCCAAAGCCTAATTCAGACAAAATAAAAACGACTATCCCCATAGCCATGGCTACGGATAATAATTATTTAGATATAACATTAGTATCAATTTTATCAGCGATAAAAAATGCTGATAAAAATACTATATTAAAGTTTTATATAATGGTAACTAATGATTTTTCTGAAAATAATAAACAAAAAGTACAAAAAATAATTGATACTTTTGAAAACTGTAATATAGAATTAATAGATATGGGTAACAGTTTCAAAGAGTTTTATTTAGGACATTGGGGCCCAGCAACGTATTATAAATTGAAACTGTCTAGCATATTGAAGAATGAAAATAAATGTATATATCTAGATGGAGATACTTTAGTTCTAGAAGACTTAAAAGATATGTACAACTTGGACTTAAATGAGTACTATGTCTCTGGTGTTTATGATTTTCATAGAAGAGATCATGAATATGGAAAAAGATTAGGAATCTCCGATATGGAAAATTATGTGTGTTCAGGAGTTCTTTTATGGAATTTGGCTAAAATTAGAGAAGATAACATAGAAAATAAATTTTTACAATTTTTACAAAATGCAAATAAAAACGGTACACAATTATTTTGTCCAGACCAAGATATAATAAATTTGATATGTTATGGTAAAATTTTACCTTTACCTTTTAAATATGGAGCTTTAGAAAAAATTATCGATAGAAAAAGATATGTTGGAGATTATTATTTAATGAAAATTTTGTCTAAAAAAGAATGGCTAGAAGCCAAAAATAATCCTGTGATTATACATTTTGCCGGTGAGCAAAAACCATGGAACACAAAAACGCGATTTAGTGATTTGTGGCAAAAATATTATGATAATTTAACCAACGTATTAAGTAGTAAAGAAGGTGACCGTCAAACATAATTTTTAAATATTTAAAGATAAGTAAAATAAATATAATTTTAAGGAGATGTGTAAAATGTCAAAAGTTAAAGGAACCGAACTGAGCCAAAACTATAATAAAATTGCTAAAAAATCTTAACTTTTGGTATAAGCTTTTTATCCTGCTCCAAGGAAGTTGCAACACAGATGAGAAAAAATATAATAAAAAATAAGGCAGTGTTACAAATGAAAAAATATAGTGAAAGTTTAAAAGAAAAAGTCATACAAAAGTGCCTGCAAGAAGGGCGAAGCCAATCATCGGTGGAAAGAGAATATGTATTAGTAAGAGGGCCCGCGAGTTATTGGATAAAAATGCATAGCAAAGAATGCCAGACAAAAACAGTAAAAGTCCAAGAAAAGGAAAGATTCTCAGAATATTTGAAAATAAAAAAGAAAATGACGAACTGAAAAAGGAAAATTTATTCAAAAAAAAGACGCAGCATTCTTTGCAAATTACTGCAGGACAAATTGTCTCACAGATAAACACATAATAGTCGCGCCCGCTTGAATTTGTCCGAGTTTTACAGCCTCGAGAACTCTGTCCGATTACTTTTACTTCGGCTTCAATATTTTCTGCCAAATCTTTACTTAGACCGCCTTTGTAATGGTAATACACTCCAAATCCCTTGCCGCTGCCTGAATTATTATGTACATCTATCGACAGATCTGGTTCGAACGCGTTGCACTTTTCGATTTCTACAGTCACGGAATCATTTTCATCCGTCCTTCGAAACAGTGCAATCTCTACACCGTGGGCTTGCAGAAAATCCCGACAAGCCAAAGCTTCAACCAAGTTAACCTCTTTTTCCACCAAAAAAACAACTGCTCCGGGGGCATTATCACCATGTCCGACTCCTATAAATACTTTTGCGATTTTTTAACCTTCTAAATTAATCATGTTATAACTTTCATTTATTGCCCCTCCGACCGTTTTTTCTGCAGTTAGCAAAGACGCAACCTCTCCAATATTTGCTGAGCTTACTGTCCTAAATTCTCCAAAACTTGTTCACCTGTCTTTGCACCAATTCCTCCTTGCGAAACTGGTAAAGTCCCTTGAAGATCTGATAAAATTGTTGGTATCTGAGGTTTATTTATTAAATCATTGTAATCTTCACTAAATCCCGAACTAGAGTTCCACTTTTCTATGTCTGACTCTTTTATGCTATACGCCGGGCTTGCTGTGAAAATTGGGTCTGTTTCTTCTTATTCAAACTGAGGTGTAATTTCTTTTTTATCACAGGCAAATTTCCGGAATTTACACCCACATTGTAACCTGATGCTGTCTCAAAATTCTCAAAATCTTTGTTTAATGTATCGATTTCTGTCAACAAGCTTTCGTAAACTGGCGGAGTCGGTGGTTCCAGCGTTTTTCTTTGATTCTTATTGGTTCCAGAGACACTCACAGTGAAAAATTGGGGAGTTACCACTTCCCAAGAAACTATGCAAGAATTTTCTTCTTCAAAATTAACCGAAAATTCTTCTCCAAAAGCTGTTCCAAAGACAACTGTTTTTATGACCACCTTTTCTAAGATATATTTTAAATCACTATGTTTGATTTTCCTTTAAAAAGTTTTTTAATTCATTAGCAAAAAGATCTATTTCTTCAAAACGGAGAAGATATTTTTCACAGTTATCGTTGACGTTTTCCTTACACGGCCGATAAACTAACTTTTTGTCAAACAACTCAAATTCTTCTTGATGAGTAGGCATAATGCCCTCACTAGTTAGACACTTTACGGATAAATTCATAAGTAAGAAAAAAACAAAATTGTTGCTGTTATTATTTTTTTGTTTTCCATTCCCTTACCCTTAAGATTCGTTGTTTAAAGCATCTTCAATATTATTTTGCTAACTTTTGAAATTTTGGCTCGAATATTTTTCTTTGCACTTCTGTATAGTTTAAACCCATATTGCCAACATCAAACATCCACCAGTTTATAGGGTTTGTTTCTATGTTAAAGAAGTCTTAATTTTTATAGTCAGTTTTTTTAATGTCATCAAGCATAAACACAAGTGCACAGCTTTTGTATTGATTAATTTTATTTTTTCTTTAATAATTTTTGATATCTCATTATTAAGATTATCCTGTTTTGTTGATAAATATACAGCCAAAAATATGCCCACTACTACAGCCCCAACAAATTCAAAAATGCCCGTCCCCACATATAACATAAGTTTTGCATTGGCTTCTTTAATATCTTTTTTAAAACGTTTCTTTTGCTCCTTATTATATAAAACTGTACGATACCAATCGAATAATCTTGCACTCAAATGACCACCTATGGCACCAAACACACTGCTAAGAGAAATTTTTGAAAAAGCACTCTCTTTTAAAGCGTTTTTCTTTTGTTCTTCTGAGGGACAACAGGAATAAACTCTTGTATAAATATAAGGGCTTGTGTTCTGTTGTCTTCGTAAGCACGGGCCATAAGCAAATAGCATTCATCCTTACAATTAAGCGACTCGATAAGTTTTCAGCCTTCTGGTGCATCGTAACGGTCTCCTACAGAAAGTCAAATTTTTAAAGCAAATTTTTCAGTTACACAAACTGCTTGTATCTTCGTTGTTAGGGGACTTTTAAGTGACCAATGATTTGTTCTCCACTTATTTTTCTGGCTCCGGAAGCATTAGGATGGACCTTGATGCTAGTGCTGTCCAAACACAAAACCTCATGATTAGCATCGATAACGTTCTGTTTTTGAAGCTCATCGAAAATTTGCTTTATAGTTCCATTTTTCATTCATCTGCTAAACCTTATATAAATTGCCAATTCCTAATTTTTTGAAAATATCTTCCGTGCGCATCCAGTACCCATATAATAATGCATTCAAGAGTTAAATTACTATGCCCTGTAAAGCAACAGATTTTTCTTCTCATGAATATGCCCCCCCCTTAATCTCAATAGACTAATACATTATATAATGCATTAGTTTGTATGTAATACATAATGATTTAGTATCAAATTAAAACGTTAGGTTGGTGATATATATAATGAAATTACGAGTTGCAGAAATTCTAAAAGAAAGAGGTAAAACTAATTGTTGGCTATATAAACAAATGGGTATGAGTTATCAAAATTTTATTAAAAAATAATTAAAAATCAAACAAAATCGATTTAATATACAAATATAGAAGCTTTATATGTAATTTTTCAGAATGTACGCCAAGCTATTTATTTGAATTTGAGAATGATTGTTGACAACTTGGGGGGCTTTTTTATTTCTCCACTGGCTATACCTAATTGATATTAAATCTTTTCGTACACTATCATTAACACTTAACGGGGATTATATTCCCCATAATATTATTTGCCAAGAGGGGGGAGATAATTATGATAATTTTTAATAAATTATGGTTGTTAATGAAGAAAAAGTGTATCTCCACATATCAGCTAAGAGAATACTGTGGGATTGACAGTAAAACGATTAGAGGTCTGAAAGTCAATGAAAATATAGAAACAAAAACATTGAATAAACTTTGGATTGCCTTGGATTGTAAAATAGAGGATATTGCAACATTTATTAATGATGAAAATTTTAATAAATAAAAAGCTTTCCTACAAACAATTAAGGAAAGCTTTTTATTTAAATGAATTTTAGTAATAAATTAAGTAACAAAGTAAGTGCAAACTGTGACGCAATTACCTTAATTGTAATGTTCCAGTCTCTATTAGTAATAAATTTATACGAAAAAAATAATACTAATTGACTAAGATATGAAATGCTAAATACCACAATGCTATTGATAATAGAAATATCCATACTAACAAAAATATTTAATATAAGTAATATTAATGAAATAGGCAGTAGTAAAATTTGAGAAAGCCATAATGACTTTGTTAGATAAAAAAATCTGTTTTTAAACTTTTGGTCTCTGCAAAATAGACAATCTGTTGCTAGCATAAATATACTGCCGCAAATAACAACTCCTAATATAGACGATAGCATAATTAGTGCATTTCCGACAAACGAAATAAAATTAGGCAACACCAATCCTTTTATATAATAAAGAACAGTTAAAATTATACATGAAATAGCCAGTGCTGATGCAATAACCATATTATCTTTTAAATATTTTTGCATGATTTAACCCCACTGATTAAGTATTATTTTGCTTTCAATAATTGCTGCTATAAAATAAATAACGATTATAATTAAAATTAACATAGACGAATTCTTAAAAATTCCATTAAAAGAAAGTCCATTTTTCCTTTTTTTGGATAACTTTGTTCCTCCAAAAATTGCTATACATATTCCTAAAAATTCTAAACTAACGAAAATAATTGCAGGTAATGTATGTACCCCAAATAAAGTTGTACTTAAAACAAAACAATTTATAAGAAGAAAAAATCCACCTATAATTCCTGCACTTAAAAAACTTGCAATAAATCCAAATATTGCTATAGCAATGTTATGAACAGCGATACGGACTGTCATTTGACTTTTATCTTCAGATAAAAACCTTAAATACCCTGCAATACTACTTAAAGATACTGCTGAGCCCACTTCTTCTGAATATCTAAGCCTTGCTAAAATAAAGTATGGTAAAATAAGTCCTACAAAAACTGTTACTATTAGAACAATATAAACAATGTTATAAAAGCTCCATTTTTTGTTAACCTTTATATTTTTTAACAAATTCAATTCTCCTATCAATATCTACTCCACTTAATTTAACTCCAGACCTTTTATATAATGTATCCTTTTTTATAGCCTCTAGTCCATTTAGGACGGCTTCCTTACCAATATCTTTTATTGCATAAACATCTGCTAAAAATTCATCTTTTTCACTTTTTTTTCGAATCAACGTCAAATAGACATACAAAAAAATAGCATATATAACTAAAGGCAATATAATAAATTCTATACGCTTAACACCAATTTGAACCATAAATCCAACACTTGTAAAAAATAATATTGTTACAAATATAAAAGTAATTAGTTGCAATAAATTTTTTACCCGATTAGAAGTCTTTAAATGACCTTTTTCATGGGCAACAATATATTTTTTTAATATTTCTCCACCACAAAATACATCTTTTTGCAGTAAAATACTATTATCTCCATAATAAGCAAATCCATATTTACGTGACATAATTCCATCAAGCATGCAGTATGGATACATTATCGATAAATTATACTCTTCGTCATTCCCGATTTTTACGCTAAAAATACGATTTAATATAATATTTCTAAACACAAATAGTAAAGAAAAAACCGATAGAGTAAGTCCAAATACAACCCCCATTTTACTAAATTCTTGTGCGAAGAAGAAAACACCAATACTCGAAATCACCGTTAAAATAAAATCAAATATTCTATGTATATTTTTTACTTCAGAATTATTATAAGTAAATTTGCATTCTCTATTTTTAATTCCTAAACCCAAAACTTTTTTACTAAACAAAGAAATTGAATCATTATATTTAGTCCAGTGAAAAAATCCTAAGTATAATTGAGCCCAAAACCCCAACTCTTTGTAATAAGTATCATCATAGTAAGATTCGTCTATTTTTTCATTTTTTGTTTTTATAAAAAGAGGAAACCTAGTTGGGAAATAAGCACAAATAGCAATAATCATTATGAAAAAAATAATGCTAGCAGAATTATTGTTAATTGCCCTGTTCCTTTGCCATTCATTGTAGTAATAAATAAAGGAAAATATAAATACTATACAAAGAAAAAAGAAATTTGCACTTGAAAATACCTTTTTAGTATTATTTTTTTTCATTAAAACAAATAACCTCACTTTAAAACAATAGGAGACTAAAATATAGCCTCCCACTGTTTTTTTATAAATCTTGTATATTAACAAAAATTAACCAACAGTTAATGCGCCAAATATTGCTCCACCAATTATTACAACTGGAGCTGCAGAAACTGCAACTGCTGCAGCCACACCTGCGCCTGCGGTCCACCCTATACCAGCAGCTGCTGAAGTTGCTCCTGCGGCTGCAACCGTTCCCACTACCGGAGCTGCTGCTATTGCTGCCGTACCGGTAGCTCCAACAGCACCAGCTACAGATGCTACAGTAGGAGCCATAACAGCAGATGCAATAGCACTGCAAAGATTAGAATCTCTTGTTAATCCTTCGTTAATCACTATATTATCTTTTGACTTAAAGCTATAAAACCTTTTGTCATTATTAAAACTACTAATATCATATTGATATCCACCAGAGACTTCAGATTTACTAAACAGTAAATCATTTTCTGTGGTTTTAAGTGAATCACAGCTCAATCTAGCATGATTATCATCTATTTTTTGTACAAAAAAATTATTTGAATTATATGCATGATTAAGTTCTTTATTACCAAATAAATTTACTGAACTAATAGAAGTAACCATTAAAACTGATAATACTAAAGTTATACTTATTATCTTGTCAAGATTACATTTTACAAACTTCATCTAAATTTCACCCCGTTGTTATACTATAGTTTTCACGGTAAGTAAAAAATTTTAATTCATAGTATTTTCGGAAATTGCTGAATCAAATATAAAAAATATAGCGTACCTTTAGTATAATGGTAGGAAAATTTAAATTCAACTTAATTTATCAAATAAATGTAAATTCTCCCATTTTTATAAAAATACTAATATAACACACAATAATATGTAAAACAATGTAAAAATCTGTTTTATTATACTTTCTCATTCATTGTTGATTTTTATAATTTATCTAATAGATCAAAAATATAGTTACTCCCACGTGATAGTAAAATGCCAGTCAATATACAGCCCACATAAGGAATTTCTGAGGTTAAGTTAAAATATGCTGGTAAGTCCAGTTTGTATGCAACTGCGATGGTTACACCTAAAATTATGCTGAAGAGCATTTCCCAACAGAAACTTTCTTGAACGAAGAACTGGTTGAAATATGTAATAATTGCCTCAATCAAGACTGCAAATG
>CALWIK010000004.1 GCA_944380725.1 uncultured Clostridia bacterium | reverse complement strand
TTTTTTCAATCTCAATTTCTGGTAAATCTTCTCCTGCGTATAAATAAAGACCTAGTCCATGCCGGGCTAAGGCCTTTGTTAAACTTCGTTGAATCGATTTATTTACGTCAAAACTCGTGACATTTTCTAGCTCTATAGATTTATTTCTATAATCCATAACAAGCAAATACTCAATGTGTTCCAGACCATCAATTGTTACGCCGGTTTTCACCCAACATGTTCGACCACTCGTAAAATAAATGCAACCCTCTTCAGTCTCATAAACCTTGTAATTTGCATCTGGGTAAAGTTTCTTAACTTCGCTCCACGCATATGCCCATGACAAGTACGACAAGCCATTTTTCTTTTCCACATGCTCGTTTACATTGACTTCAAACAGCGTCTCAAACACGGAATTATTTTCTTTCATTTTATCCATTCACCTCCAAATCGTGATGTTCTAAATCCGCCTTCTCGGCTTCCCAATCTGGTAACTCTGCTACAATTTTAAAATGCCTGTTGAGGCAATCTTCACAGCAATTAAATCCGTCCAAACTGTAGTATTCATCGCCAGCATAAATGTTTTCTCCGCAGAAAAAGCATTCCGTTACCGCAATAGTTTCGTTATCAGGTGGCGTCAAATATATTTTTTCACTTAATTCCCACATCGTGTTCCTCCTCCTTAACTTGTCTTAGTTTTTTACAGACTATTTTGAATGCATCAAGCGTTTTTTCTCAAGACCTCTCAATTCATCCGCCTGTTTAAAATTTATTACTACTAAAATCAAAATTACTACTAATAAAAATGTTTGCATCTTTTTATTCTCCTTTTTATTTTTTACAAATAAAAAAACACCTATTTTTCATAGATGTTTTTATCGTAATCTTGTGGTTTGTTATTTTTTGTACCTTAAAAATTCTTTCGGTTAACATTTATTTCGACAATAAATTTTTTCTAATTTTTCTCTAACATTTTCCCTCGGCAAATAAAAAATCCCCCGTATCTCGGGGGTTCTCTGGCTCCCCCTGTTGGATTCGAACCAACGACAACTCGGTTAACAGCCGAGGGCTCTAGCATACGGGGCGGTCACATACCGTAAAAAGCATTTATTGTAGAATTTTCTTGTTTACAAACCTTGGCAAAACTGATTATAATTCATATCGAATTCGATGTTCACATTGTAGCCGCGGCTCACCTTTACACCGCGAATTAACTGACATACTATCATTTTTTTCTGTTCTAATGTTGAGTTTTTAAACTCATCTGCCCAGGTCAAAAATTGATTGTAATAATAATCCAATTTTCCCATTGCTTCTTTTTTATTGTTCAACTCTTGTTTTAATTTTTCTTTTTCAGAATTTTGTTCATTTATTTTTTTCTGTGTTACATTTATCGCTTCGCTCAACTGGTCGGCCGTAAAAGTGCTTTCTCCTACCAAAGACTTTCCAATTTCCATTTTCAAGGTTCTAAGCTGATTTTCCAACTTTTCGACTTCAGAACTTATTTTCTGGTATTTCGAATTGCATGCACTCACTTGAGATTTGTATCTTCTTTCTAGAGCCTTGTCTTTCGGGGTTTCTTTGATTTTCTTAAACAAATCTTCAAGCACTTCCACGATTGCCTTGTCAATCATTTTGGCTATGTATGAAGTTTGACCGTCGCAGTTGTTCAGCTTTCTGGTCTTGTGATAGCAGGTGTATTTTAGCTGATCGACTTTGTACTCGGTTCCGTCTTTTCTCATATATCGATCCTGATATCGAGTTACAACCAAGTGACTTCCGCAATGAGCGCAAAATATGTTACCCGAGAGCAATGTTTTTCCCTTGGTATTCAGTGGTATCGTACGTTCTGCATTTTTGGCGATTCTTTGGTGAATTATATTTTGTACGCTGTCAAAAATATTTTCATCAACAATTTGGAGGTCTTTTAGCAACGGCGAAGTTGTCTCTCCAGAAACTAAATATCCGCAGTATAATCGACTTTTTAAAATTCGATTTATAGTATTGCTCTGAAATTTGCAGCCCTGATGCGTTCTCAAGCCTTTTTGATTTAGAAATTCGGCCAAACGGTGTGATCCGTAACCTTCTTTTATTGTTTTTTCAAAAATCAATTTTACGATTTTTGCTTCTTCTGGCTCCACCTCAAGCTTATACAGTTCGCGACCTTTTTTGCCAATTTCTCCACTTTTAACTTTTTTGTATCCGTATGGCACCGGACCTCCAGTGTATTTGCCTTCCAACGTCAATTGTTGCATTCGAGTTTTTATTCTTATCGACGTTTTTATGCTCTCGCCGCTTGCCTGCCAAAATCTTATGTAATTCATCAGCTTGTCCACATGATTTTCAAACCGCTGTTCGCCCTCTTGCGTGCTCCAGACTTCTATTCCGTGTTTTACAAACCACTCCACAACAAACGGCGTCTCGTCTTCGCGCCGACCTAGCCTGTCAAACATAAAAACAAGCAGCACATCAAATTCTTTTCTAGACGCTGCTGCTTTTATTTCTTGAATTGCATCGCGGTTTTCAGACGACACTTTAAATCCGGACACACCCTTTTCAGAAAATTCTTTTTTTATCGTCCAACCCTGAGCCTTAGCGAATTCAGTGCATTTTAGTCTTTGCATCGGGATGTCATCCTTGTCAACCTGGCCTTTTGTTGACACTCTATATAAACAATAAACTCTTTTCATGGTATCTGCCTCTCTTGTTAGCTTTTTTGCCACAAGATTACAATATTCTTTTTTCAAGGTACTACTATTATTATACCATATTTTTTACATTTTTAGACCCTCATTTCGACTTCTTTTTCTATGTAATCTTGTATTCTTTTCTCATAATTATCCAGTAAAAGACCCAAAACCAAGTCTTTTACCCGTTCATTTTTCTCTTTTGAAAAATATATTGTCACCTCCACTCCTTCAATTTCTCGGGTTAACACATGTTCATAATCAATTTCGTACATTTTATTCAAACTCTCCTTTCTAAAAAGCCTTTTGTCATGTTGTTCCTGAATTTAGTTAAATAAACCGTAAACAAATTAATCTCTAAAGATCGCGTTGGTGAATTTCTCTCACAAAACTTTAGTCTTCGCAGAACAAATCGCGCACGGAACCAATTCTAAAAACGAAATTTTTATTCGTAAACAAATTTTTTTCAATATCTCAGCCCACAAAAATAGTGGCACACGAACCCGACTCCAGAAAAATTGAAAATTTTTTGAGAGTTTGGCACGTCCTCGAAGTTATCGCGAGGCTACCCCCATTGCGTGTGACGGCTCACAAAACTTTTGTTTCAACGCTCGAGCTGTGGCTGGGCAGGAGTATCATTATCGGCTGCTGAAGTCATCGCGAACTTGTGAATTTAAAGTTTGTTATCTGAATGTCTTTCGCTCGCTCTAAATGAGGTCTTGGCGCATTCGATAAAACGCTCGTCCAACAGCTTAACGTTACTGAGATATTGATATTCGATTGTCAAGTTTCAGATTGAGGAATGGAAAATTATCCCTCTATATATTTAAGAGTCTTTTTAGGGCATTTTTGGCAACCTTTTTTGATAAAAATCGTTCGACAAAATTCTTACGTTAAATACTGTTTTAATTTTTTAATAATTTTGTCAAACTTTTTGCTTATATTCTGATGTGCGGTTTTATACGTTATAGAGAGTTCTCTTTGAGTTTTACATTCTTTGATTATGTAGCTTAATAAAACCTGATCTTCAATAGATAGATTTTTTATAGCTTCATATAATTTAGAATTTTCAATCAATTCAATCCAGCCCAGTAAATTTTGTTCTTCTAAGTGCTTATCCATGTTTTCATCAATGGGAAATTGGTTATACAAAATTTCATCTAGTGATCTTTCGTACTCATTTATTTTTGATTGCTTAATAAAG
>CALWIK010000003.1 GCA_944380725.1 uncultured Clostridia bacterium | reverse complement strand
AAGCCCCATCTGGAGCCACTGAATAGAATTTGCTGAACTTTGGCTCCAACAAAAAAAGCAACACAAAAATGGTTGCTATCGTAAAAGTTTTAAAATTTTTTCTGCCGATTTCCAAAATCACGGTTTCGTATCGTCTGCGCTCGGGGTTTTCTCGATAAACGATGCACAGCGCCGCCGCATACAAAACCCATTGATATCCACAAGAACACTCATAAATGCTGTTTCCAGCCTTAAGTCCTCGAGGCATTATAAGCAATTTTAAAATACTATCTATTTGCTGTAGTTTTTTCTCATTTAGAAAATATTTTTTATCTTTGCCGTCACAAATTTTAAGGAAATTTTCGCACTGCCTTATAACGTATTTTGGCGCCGGGATTTTAAGATTTATCACATTTTTTGCATACTGACAGCTTTTATGATTTATCATTTTGCTTTGCCTGATAATATTTCTAATAATGGATCCGGTTCATCGCTATCTTGCCGGTCTCTAAGGGTTGTAATAATCTTCATTAAAGTTACAACTGTTTTGTTTGCACTGTCAGTAGTGCGGTTAAACTGTGTTACGGCCGGGTGCGAGTAAAGATTTGTCTCGCCTTTGACGTAAGTTTTGTCCACGAAAAAGCCATCAGTTTCAATTGTTGCCTTTAATTCATCCAAAATTTGCAATTGAGTTTGATATCGTTCAAAAGTTGTTGCAAAAAGTAAATTTTGCTCTACTCCGTAGTTCTTCGCTAATCTTAAAATTTCTTCTGCTTGCGCTTTTATTTCTTTTTTCAACTTCTTTCACCTCATTTTCAAAAAATACATATGAAAATTTTGTCGCTGTAAATTTACCAGGGCCGCCGGTGTGCGGTTTTTGGCCATTTTTCTAAGCAAAAAGCAGGGGGATACTATTTTAAAGCAAAGTAAAATTTTGTCGAAAAAAGTTTGCGTGTTACAAAAATATATGGTATAATATATAACATATAAACAAAAATCTCTTGTTTATATGAGAAAAATAAAAAAGGAGAAGTTGAAATTATGAAATTTAAAAGAATTGTTGCCGTTATACTGTCTGTGGCAAATCTGCTCAGCAATATCACACAATCATCTTTTGCTGACGAAATTACTGAAGTTGCGCAAGATAAAATTGAAAGCATTAGACATGACAGTGTTGCAAATCAAACCACTGCGCTAAATGAAACTACAAGTCTTAACCAAGAATACGTTACGAACCAAAATACTGAGTCAAATAAAACCGAGAGCCTTAACCAAGACTATATTGCAAACCAAAATACTGAGTCAAATGAAGTCGCGAACTTTAGCCAAAACTACATTACAAGCCAAAAGGCTGAATCAAACGAAGCTACGAGTCTTAACCAAGACTACATTGCAAATCAAAACACTGGAACAACGGAGGCCGAAGGCATTGGTTCGAACATTAATGAAAATGAAGCTCCTGAAAAGAATAAAGTTGAAATCACGATGCCGGTCAATTTTACAGCCGAGTTTGAGAAACTAGAAAAAAACAGCAAAGGTGGATATCTAGATTATATTAAAGCCACGCAACTAGCTGTAAATTCTATTGAGTCAGGTGCAAAAGACCATGTCATTTTAGAGAATATGGGGACATATGGAGACAAAAATTATTATTGGTTCAGTTATAAAGCATTAGATCGGCTTCTTCCAAATATAAAAAGGAAATATTTTGATTCTAAATCGACAGAGCTAATAATAAAAAAGATAGAAGATTTTATTACACAAAATGGACCTAATGTGACCGAAGAAAAAATAAAAGAGTTAATTTCTCAGAACAATTCTTTAAGACAGGATAATCTTGCATTTGTCCGTTCATTATTTGCTTCTATAGGTGCTGCTGCTGGCTATGTACTATATTCGCTTTTTAATTTTATTAAAAACAAATGTACGGCGGTAAATGTCTCTTCTGATACCAACAAAGAACAAAAAGAAAAAGATAACGCTAAGAAATCTTCTGGTCTTTTCAAAGCTATTGTAACGGCATTCGGAGCATTGGCAGGGTTAATTTATCACTCATATAGACATAATGCTCAACAACTTGCAATAAGAAATAAAGTAAAAGGTAATATAAAAGCTGAATTTGAAAAACTATATAAAGAATTATTTGATAATGATTTGAAAAATGCTGATTACTATGACATGTTAATTAAAATACTAGATTCAGTAGAGGATCTTTCTTTATCTTTTTCTAGTCCGTCTCACTACTATAGTTATGAGGACTTTATTGGCAATAAGCACAGTTGCATGGGAATAAAATTCGATGGAGTGAGTAGAGATGTAAGCTTCCAAGGAAACCCAATAAAGTTAGACAGCATAGAAAAAAATGCGGTAACCCAAAATTTTGATAGATTAATTAAAGAAATTAAGCGTTTTCGCGCCGACAATCCATTAAATAAAAAGAATAGCTGGGAAAAAAGTTTAGGAATAATTTAAAAAGTCTAATAGAAAAGAAACCTCATTCTATCATTTAGAACGAGGTTTTTTTAGTTCATATGTTTTGCAGCTCTTTATAGTGGTTATAAAGTTTTTTCATTGTTTCGCGCAAATCTTCAAACAAACCTTTGAATTTGTTCACAATAGTTTTGTTATTATACTCGAAGCCTTCTTTTCTAAACTCTGTAAATGCATTGTAATACCTTGGATCATGATTTAACTTGACCAACAAAGCATCATTTCCGATCCATGTGTTTTTGTGTATTTTTTTTGAAACTTGTGCTATTGCGCCTGCATAAATTTCCATTTTAATCATATTCTTTTTTACTTTTTCCGAACATTTTTTTAAATATTTTACCGGGTCAGCCTCTTCCACTCTTTTCACAAATATTTCGTTCCTTAATAATTCTATTATCTCTTCGGAATTTAAAAAATTAAAGTACATTGTTTTATCTATTATACATTTTTCAAGAACCGATTTACACTTTTCAAAAAATGAAGGCACTTCTTTAGAAGGTTCTTCTTTTTTAAATAAACTAAATGTAAATAACTCTAATAACTCTTCTAAAATATTGCGTTTGCTTTGTTCACTAATTTGTTCATTAATAACATTACTTAATACTTTATTAACATATAATCTTTGGATACTACTCTTTAGAAGCTGTTCCATTAGCTTTGCAAAATCTTCTATATTATTGTAATTCCATAAGTGTATATC
>CALWIK010000002.1 GCA_944380725.1 uncultured Clostridia bacterium | reverse complement strand
ATTGCTTTTTGCAAAAAAATTCAAGCTTTTTTATCAAACTTTTTGCTTTAATTTCTATGCTTTGCCAGCGCTACCTAAAACATTTTTTATTTTATGAGCCACCACTTCATATATCGCTTCTCTGGCTGCCTTTAAGTATTGTCTTGGGTCAAAATGGCTCGGATTTTCGTTCAAATAGGCTCGTATTGTGCCCGTCATTGCTAGACGCAGGTCGGAATCTATGTTTATCTTGCAAACTGCCATTTGCGATGCCTTCTTTAACATTTCTTCTGGAATCCCTACCGCATCTGGCATTTTACCTCCATTTTCGTTTATCATCTCCACAAATTTCGGCACTACCGAGGATGCTCCATGTAAAACTATGGGAAATTTCGGTAACCTTGCTTCAACTTCTTGCAATATGTCAAATCTCAACTGGGGTTTTTGTCCGGGTTTGAATTTGTATGCTCCATGGCTAGTTCCTATTGCTATGGCTAACGAATCCACTCCCGTGCGTGTCACAAAATCTTCTACCTGCCCCGGGTCTGTATATGAAGCACTATCTTCAGTTACATGGACTTCATCCTCTATGCCTGCAAGCCGGCCTAATTCTGCTTCAACTGTAACGTTGCGTGGATGTGCATAATCTACCACCTTCTTCGTCAGCTCTACATTATCTTCATAGTCCAAGCTAGATCCATCTATCATTACCGATGTAAAGCCGCCGTCTATACAACTTTTGCATAATTCAAAACTGTCTCCGTGATCTAGATGAAGTGCTATCGGAACCGGTGTTTCTTCTACTGCTGCCTCTACTAACTTCATCAGATATGTATGGCTCGCATACTTCCTTGCTCCTGCAGATACTTGTAATATTACCGGAGAGTTTAAATCTTTACACGCCTTCGTTATTCCCTGCACAATCTCCATGTTGTTTACGTTAAACGCGCCTACCGCGTATTTGCCTTCATACGCCTTCTCCAACATCTCTTTTGTGTTTATTAGTGACATATCTGTATTCCTCCTGTTTCTTGCTGATTCGCTAAATCAGCAGCTAAGCAAAACTAAGTAAAATAATAATACATAAATTATATACCACAGGGCAATAAAGATAAAGTACTTTTCTTACAAATTTTAAAAAATGAACAACAAAATACAACGAGTAAAACAGAGAAAATAAAAGAATAAACGAGCAAATATAAATATAAATTTAAATATTTAAAAATATACTTGACATATGTGTAAATAAAATTGTAAACTTATAATATAAAAAATTAATTTAACCTAGGAGGAATAGAAATGTCAACATTTATGCCAAAACAGCAAGATTTTTCTCGTAAATGGTACATTATTGATGCTGCTGGCAAACCCCTCGGCAGAGTTGCTGCTCAAGCCGCAGTTTTACTTAGAGGCAAGCATAAATCCATATTCGTCCCACACGTGGATTGCGGTGATCATGTAATAATTATAAATTGTAAAGATGCTGTGCTAACTGGCAAAAAACTCACTCAAAAATATCACTATCGCCATACCGGCTATATCGGGCATCTCAAATCCACTCGATACGACAAAATAATGGCAGAACGCCCTGGCTTTGCTATGACTTTGGCTGTTAAAAGGATGGTTCCTGATACTACTATAGGAAGAAAAGCTTTAACCAGATTGCGTGTTTTTGATGGTGCAGAACATACTCATTCCGCACAAAAACCTGAAGTTTTTGATGTTTAAGAAAGGAGCTGATTTTTATGTATAACAAAACATCGTATTTTTATGGAACTGGTAGAAGAAAAAGTTCTGTTGCTAGAGTGCGCGTTTATAATGGATCTGGCAAAATTATAATTAATGACAGGCCTATTGATGAATATTTTGGACTCGAAACACTTAAATTAATTGTCCGTCAGCCTCTTGTTTTAACCGAAACAGATGGCAAATTTGATGTTATTTGCAGAGTTGCTGGAGGCGGAGTTACTGGTCAAGCTGGTGCTATTCGTCATGGAATCGCTCGTGCACTGCTTCAGTATGATTCCGAAAATTTGCGTCCGCTGCTTAAAAAGGCCGGTTTCTTGACCCGTGATCCTAGAATGAAAGAACGTAAAAAATATGGCCTCAAGGCCGCCCGCAGAGCTCCTCAGTTCTCTAAACGTTAGTTTTGCTGATTTTTTATTATTTACGCCCGCACTATATAGTGCAGGCGTTTTTTGCTGCTTTCATCAATTTTTTCTGGTTAAATTAGTGTAACAAATTGTAACTTTTTTGTAACTAGTAAAATTCTGCTATTTGCACAAAGATTTTGCCACACATTTACATATATATCCTTTTTTTGCTTTTTTTTAACTCTTTTTTATAATCATGAAGCTAATGTTTTTGTGCAAAATATACTAAATTATTGTTTTTAATTATTTGACATTTGTGCTTTTCTCTTTTATAATAGATGCTGTTAGTTTGATTTAAACTTAAAACTATCTGTTTTCAGCACAGTATGGTTACGAAATGGAGGCGTTTTTTTTTGAGTACCCTAAAAAAGTTTAAAAGTTTATCAAATAAACAGTATAAAAAATTTATTTCTTTTTTTCTAATCATTGGTTTTGGAATGTCTTCTGCTATAACTGTTGCAGCTTTGAGCAAGGACGTTACTATAAAAGATGGTCAAGAGATTACTAAATTTCGCACTTTGCATTCCAATACTGATGCAGTTTTAAAACAGGCTGGCATCTCTGTTGGTAAAAATGATAAAATAATTCGTACGGATGCCAACGTTCGGCAGATGGATATCGATATTAAACGTGCCTTTGACGTTCGTGTTCGGATTAACGATGTTTGGCACACTTTTACAGTTAATGAAGGTTCTGTTGCTGATTTATTGGCTGAAAAAAATATTCCTATGGATAAAGAAAATTACTATGTTTCTGAACCTTTAAACGCTCCTCTTGCTCCAAATATGCAAATTATTGTGGCTAAACTTGTTTCTATAAATATCTTGGTTGATGGCGAAAATAAAACTTTTTCTGTACCAGAAGGCTCGTTAGCAGATGCTCTGCATTTTTTGAATATATCTCTTTCACCTGATGATATCATTAATGAACCTCTTGACAGAACTGTTGAGGCAGATTTGAGTGTCTCGATTAATCGCGTGGAGTTTAAAGATATTACTGAAAATGAAGTTATTCCATTTTCTACCGAAACTAAAAAATCAGATTCTTTGTTTGCAGGCGAATCTAAAATCGAAACTCACGGAGTTAACGGCGAAAAACAAGTTTTTAAGCGCGTTAAATTCGTAGACGGAAACCCTGTTCAATCTGACATTATTTCTGAAGCTATTTTGAAAACTCCAGTTACTCAAGTTAAAATCGTAGGCACTAAGCCTAATGTAAATCGTAATATTAAGATAAACGATGAAGAAGGAACTATCTCTGACAGTTCTGGAAACGTTTACCATTACAATAAAGTCTTAACTGGTGTCTGTACCGCTTATACTGCTGGGTCCGGTGCTAGGACATCTACTGGCGCTATCGCTAAACGTGGTATAGTTGCTGTTAATCCAAAACAAATTCCTTATGGAACCAAACTTTATATTCCTAATTATGGATACTGTGTTGCTGGAGATACCGGCGGTGCTATGCGCCAAGGTCGTGCTATGATCGATCTCTATATGGATTCTGAAAGAGAATGCCGAATTTTTGGTCGACGCACTAAACAAGTATATGTACTAGATTAATCTCGACTTTGATAAAATCTATATTAATTGAGTTTTTTCGTACAACCGTCGCGTGAGAAAAATAAATTTTATCACGCGCTATCGAATTCAATAAAACTACACTATTTTATATAAATTTGGATAGTTTATTGAATCTGGTAACTGAACAAATTCTCGGGGCGGTGGCATTACGCTCAAATAATCTTTTTATGAAAACTAAAAAAAGTACAATCTATAAAAGGAGGCAAAAACATGTGGTTAGCAGTAATTTTATCGATATTATTTTTGGCTATAACAACTATTTTTTTCACAGAAGAACTTCGTAATTTTCCGATGTACCGCTCGTTATCTTTCTTCTTTTTATTTGAGGGTTTTTACACGTTAGCAGACTTTATTATAACAGAGATTTGGCCAAAATTTAAAGAGATGTCTACAATACACAATGTGGGATGTTTAATTCTAGGTCTTTATGTTGTAATGACACTATACAGATACAAAAAAGGGCATCTATTTAGAAGTAAAAAGGATGAGATAGAAAAAGAATTCTCAGCAAGCGGTGAAAAATAGCAAAATATTAGTACTGTAACAAAGAATAAACTATCACATAGTATATTAAAGCGGGTGCTGCGCAGGACTTTCGCTTGATATAGATTCACTCCAGAAGGCTATTTTGTCTTTTGGAGCTTTTTTATTTTAGAAATGATATTCTAAAAAATTATAGCAAAAATCATTATTCTGTATACCAAGTTAACTTGCCATCTTTCAAGTCTTTTTCAAATCCGTTAATTTTAGGTGCTTCACCGCCATATCTAATATAATAGCCTTTGGGCATAAGCGGATTTTTATTTATTTCAGCATTTTGAACAGCAACAGCCGAATTCTCGTTCTGACGGACTTTTCTTGCAACTACAACTGTTCTAAAGTCGTCCAACTCATATGAGCAGGTAGAAAGGGTTATCAAGCTGTCGTTTTTAGAAATATCCACTGGAGTTTCGATAAGAGAACGAATTTTTACGTTGTAAACAAAATTTAAAAAATCATTGTCATTCGCAAAATCTATCTTCAAATAATTAAAAATTTCGCCTTGAGATTCGAGTGTATTTGTTTTAAAGATCGAGATAATCTTCCAGTCGGCTTGTTCTGCAATAGTATCAAAAATTATTGTGGGATGTTCTTTATAAAAGTCGAGACTATCGTATTTAAGTAAATTGCCGAACATGCTGCCATCTCGCATATTGTGGCCATGCAAAATAAGATTTTGGGAAGGTTTATCTATATCGCAGAGTGAATCTAGAAATATGCTCCCGAATCCGCTACTAATTTTTTTGTAATTTCGGTACAAATAATAGGTGGAATTGGTTTCTTCCGATTGCAATACCGGATAGTTTATGACGGTATCATTTATTTTTATCCATCCCTTTATATCGCTATTTACATCCAACAAATCAACCAAATTACCCCTCTCATTCGTGATCTCTTTATCTCCGTAGTAAAGCTCTTCAATTTCTCGCATCGTCTTACTATTTTTGTACGGTTCTATAAAGCATAGATTAATTATTATCGCCAACGATGTAACGAAAACTACCACGCTCAACACAAATATTATTTTTCTTGATTTATTAGAAATTTTCATATTGCCTCCTCAATTTTCTTGCAAGATTTTTGTTATTTTTATATTTTCAACGGCTAATTTCACAAGTTGATCGATGTTAAGTTTAGATTCTTCTTTTTGAACATCATTTAAAATTGGTTTTGTTTTAGGATGTTTTGGTGTAAAAATCGTACAGCAGTCCTCATATGGTAAAATTGAAGTCTCAAAAGTATCGATTTTTCGGGCAATGGCCACTATTTCATCCTTATCCATTCCTATTAGTGGTCTAAACACAGGCATTTGAGCAACGGCATCTGTACAAGCAATTGCGTTTATAGTTTGACTCGCCACCTGACCTAAACTTTCTCCCGTTATTAGTGCTTTGCAGCGATATTTTCGCGCAAGCTTTTGAGCTATTTGAATCATAAATCTTCTCATAATTATAGTAAAAAAATCTTCTGCACAGGTTCTTTTTATTTGTTCTTGAAGCACTGTAAAAGGAACGGTAATCATCTCGATTTTTCCACTAAACTCTGCAACTTTGTTTAAAAGCGCAACAACTTTCTGTTCGGCTCTAGGGCTAGTATATGGAGGACTAGCAAAATGAATTGCAACTAGCTCTACGCCTCTTTTTGCCATCATCCACGCCGCTACCGGACTATCGATTCCACCAGAAATAAGCACAGCAGCTCGTCCTCCCGTACCTACAGGAATTCCTCCTGCACCCGGCAAAGAATCCACATGTACATATGCACCAAAATCTCTTATTTCTATTGTTATGGTTATTTCTGGACGATTCACGTCTACACTTAGGTTTGAAAATTTTTCAAGAATATATTCTCCAATTGCTGCAGAGATTTCTGGCGATTTTAATTTAAATTTTTTATCGCTGCGCTTAGATTCTACCTTGAATGTTTTTGCCGTGCTGAGTTCTTTTTTCAAATATTCTGCTGCAGTTTCTTTTATTGAATCTAAATTCTTTGAGCACCAAGCTGCTCGTGTATATCTTGCTATCCCAAAAATTTTGCTAATTTTTTTACCTAGCAGAACAAAGTCCACGTCATCTTCCTTCTTCGGAATTAAATATATTGTAGACTGCATGATTTTTATCTCAAACTCGCCAACAGTTTCGATTTTTTCTCGAATATTTTTTATTAATTTATCTTCAAAATTTTTTTTATTTAATCCTTTTAAAACGATTTCTCCTAATTTTATTAATATTATCTCTCTCATTTCGCAAAAATTTCCTTTCAGTTTATATATGAGTCAATTTTGCAAATCCCTCTTTTAAGGCAGCCAAGAGTTCATTTATATCCTGCTGAGTGTTTTCTCTGCTAAAACTAATTCGTAGCGCGGTATCGATTCTTTTTAAAGGAAGTTGCATGCTACTAAGAACTCTGCTTCTTTTTCCTTTAGCGCATGCCGATCCGCTCGAAACATATATTCCTTTGGTCGATAAAAAGTTCAGCATCGTCTCTGATTTTATCTTGTTTGTCGAAAAATTAATTATGTGAGCTGCTGCCGACTCTGGTGAATTTATTGAAACTCCCTTCAGATTTAAAAGTTCATTTCTTAAATATCTATTTAAACCCTTTATTTTTTCGTTATCGTTTTTGGGATCGATCTGTTGCACAGCAGCACCAAAACCTAAAATCAAAGGTACAGGTTCGGTTCCTGGGCGCAATCTCTTTTGTTGTTCTCCGCCAAAAGTCATTGGTTCTATTCTTACTCCAGATCGTTTATAAAGAGCTCCTACCCCTTTTGGGCCATGAATTTTGTGCGCCGAGATGGTTAACAAATCCGCACCAAACTGCTCTACGTTTATTGGCAGCTTTCCAAAAGCCTGAACTGCATCAATGTGTAAAAGTGCTGTTGAATTTTTTTCTTTAATAATATCTTTTATTTTTTCTACCGGCAAAACACTTCCTACTTCATTATTTACCATCATTACGCTAACCAAAATCGTATTAGCATCTACTATTCGTCTAATTTGCTCCACAGAAATTTCTCCTGTTGAATTTGGCTCCAAAAAGTCAACTTCAAACCCCTGTTTTTCAAGCTGCATCACCGAATTATACACCGATGGATGCTCTATCGCTGTTGTTATAATTTTTTTTCCACGTCTTTTTTGCGCTTTAACTGCCCCAAACAGTGCTATATTGTTAGCTTCGGTTCCTCCTGAGGTAAAATAAATTTCTTTTGAATCCGCATTCAACATTTTTGCAATCTTCGCTCGAGCAAATTCAACTTCTTTTTCTGCCTCTAAACCTTTTTTGTGCAATGAAGACGGATTTCCATACTTTAAATTAAGTGTATCTATGATTTTTTCTACGGCTTCTTTGCAGGGTTTTGTTGTAGCTGCATTATCTAAATATATTTCTTGCATTATAAAATCTTCTTTTCTTTTTATTTTAGCTATAAAAAGATTATAGCTCAAAACCGACAATATTAAAATAGGTATTAAAAAAAAGTCAAAAATTTATCAACCACACTATACCGCACAGGCGATTTCTATAATTTAAACGATTTCAGATGGAAGACAAAAACCATACTTATTTTTTGCGCCATCCCGAGAATAATCTTTAAACAAAAACATCTGTAGTTCCTCGATACGGCGAATCATCAAACCTCTAACAAAAGCTCCTCCTGCTTTGTTGTATGATAAAACTTCGCTGATTAAATCTTTTTTTTCAAAAAAAGGCTCTTTAATAGTTGATTTAAACGTTAAGAACGGCGCCGCACAATATCCTATTTTCCCAGAATCTGTTTTTACTTTATACCAATCGTTACAATTTTTACTTATCACTTCTACTTCATCATTAAATTTTAATACAGAAATTACTGAACTTATCGTGTTTGCTTCAGATCTCAACCTAAGACCATTTTCCGAATTTACAACAGCTATATTACTTTTTGTATAATCATTTTCGTTTACTAATAAAAATTCTGCAAAGCAATAGCCTACCTGCCCTTGCTTTGTTTTGACCTTATACCAACCATCATTATTTTCGCTCAAAAGTTTTGCTTGTTCGTTAAATTTCATTACTGTTAAAATTTTACTTTGAGCATTTGGTTGTTCACGCAATCTAAGCCCATTGTCCGAAACTACTGTTCCTATCGACTTTATTCCACTTTTATGCTTTATTCTATTTGTATTTTTTATTGACAATATAACGTTTCGTAATTTAGAGTTTTTCATCCAACCTGGCCCTACGTTGTATGTAAAACTCAAAAGTGCATCGAATTCATTTTGTGAAAAATTTAAATTATTTTTTAAAGCAAAGTCGTTTAATCGTCTTGAAAAAATCCTATTATTGAGCCGATTTGTAAGCTCTGCATGCGCTTCAATTGGTGTTAATTTTTCACAAAAAGGCTCTTTACATTTTATAACCACACCATATCCAATATCATAAACATTTTTAGCAAAACTATCTGCGGTTAACGCTGGTTTAAAGCCTTCTTTTGCCTTTATATACTCCACACATTTATCGCTAGCAAGTCGTTCAACCGGCACTGTATTCGACTCTATTAAGATTTTTCCTTCAAAAGCAAAATTATCGGCATTCTTCCAAACGCCCTTTCTTAGAACATTCAGCCTAACTTTAAACAATCCTGCCTCACTCAAAATTACGCTCACTTTATGTACTGCAACATTTCCAGATAAAACTTTCTCTTCAGAATCTATCTCAATGTGATTATTTGCGGTATAAATAAAAAATTTAACCTTATCCACGGCCTTGTCTGTAACAGCAAAAATAAGCAATTTCTCTCCTTTTTTTGGATTACTAGGCGCAGTAAAAACGTTTCGGACTTCTTGGCACGGCAAAACTTTTATTTTGTATATTTTTTTTGTCTTATTACCATTTGCATCCCTTTTTGTGGCAACACAAGTGGTTTCTCCCTCCAAATTTGCTGTGATTATCCCATTAAAAACCGACGCAACCTCACTATTTTTCGAGGTTAACGTCGTTTCATTATTAAGATATTCCTTTTTTAAAAAAACACTTTGTCCCTCATGCAAAACTACAGATTCAGTTTCCGTAGCATATGCGTCTATTTCAAAATAAAAAAATATTATAAAAACAGTAAAAAATAAGCTCATCAAACTTAAGTTAAATTTTTTCATCTTTACTCCAACATTTTATACTTATCATAATATTTACTCAAAAAATTAAAACAGATGGAGGGTTATGCCTTGTCTTGCTCCTAATAGATTTATAAGATTGCCAACTATTAATTTTATAATAAAAAGCACTCCTGCCGCAATTATATATTTTTTTACCTCTTCGCTAACAAAATTCTCTGGCCCTGACGTATTTATAGTCTGTTTGCAAAACATACATACCGGATATTTTTTTGCTATCATTTTTCCGCAGTGCGGACATCTAATAAACTCTTTTTCTTTTTGATATCTAAAAATCAAATAAATTATTGTTGGAATCAGACCAAAAAGAACCACTAAAATTGCCCATAAAACAGCATTTTTATCTTCGTGTTCTTTTGCATCCTTATACACCGCCATACACAAAAATACTTTATAGAGAATTGCGCTTAAAATATTTATCATCGTAAACCCAAATAACCCATCAAAAATCATAAAAAAACTCCTAACTTATATTCAACAAAAGTACTTACAAAAGTAGATTTCATTTTACTATTTATTTTATTTTTTGTCAAGAAACGGACTAATTTATGATAAATTTATTAAAAATTTACTATTTTTATCAAAAAAACATAAGTAAATCCTCCCATCCTGCAATATCCACTTGCACACTCGCTCTGCATATAATATTATGTTATTAAGATACTTTTATTTTTGCAGGAGGGGGGTATCGTCATGATTTTAGATAAGATTGACGAAAAACGCTTATTAATTGCCCTTTCGCACGAGGATATGGATTTTTTGGATATTTCTTTTAAACAGCTCGATTGGAAAAATAATTATTCTAGAGAAATCATAAAAAACATTTTGGCTCGAGCAGAATCTGAAATTGGATTTTCTAGCTCTAACAAAAAACTTTTAATCGAAGCTATTCCACAACCAAATGGCTGTTTTGTTCTAATAACACTTCTCTCTAACAAAAAAAATAATAAGTCTCGAAAAATTTATAAAATAAAAAATCAAATTAAACCTTTTACATTTTTCTTTAAAAATTCGGATTCACTTCTTGCTTTTATTGAACGCATCTATAATAAAAAATTCAACTTTATAAATAGTTCTATTATTGAGTTTAATAACTCTTATTATGTTATTCTCTACTTTAATGGATCTATCTCCTCAAATCTTTTGGCAATCATAAGCGAATACGGCCAGCTTGTTGGAAGAAATTCTATTGTTGCCGCTAGAGTTCTTGAAAAAGGTAACGTTATTATCAAAGATAACGCTGTTAGAAAATTTGGTAAGTATCTTGTTGTTTAAAAATAAATCATATTTTTGTAGCTCTCCGTAAGGCTTTACTCCTACTGAGAGCTATTTTTATTCCCTTTTCAGGAGTTATAGACATCTTAAAACTTCTATTGCATTTTTTATATCGGTACTTTTAAAAATGCTTGTTCCTGCTACGCAGATATCTGCACCACTACTGGCTGCTATTTTCGCCGTTTCTTTATTTATTCCTCCATCTACCTCTATCAAAGTTTTTAGATTTTTAGTTCGAATTTCTTGTTTTAAGATTTTTACCTTTCTCATCATATCTAACATAAATTCTTGGCCACCAAAGCCTGGATCAACTGTCATAATCAAAGCTATATCTATTATATTTAGATATTTAATAATTTCTTCTACCGGTGTTTTAGGTTTTATCGAGAGGCCAACTTTTTTACCGCAAGACTTTATAAGAGTTATTGTTTGGATTATATTTTGCGTTGCTTCTAAGTGAATTGTAATTATATCCGCACCAGCTTCTGAAAAAGCCTTTATATGTCTGGCCGGCTCCGTTATCATCAAATGCACGTCAAAAGGCACTGCTGTAAGATTTCTTATCGATGCAACAACACAGGGTCCTATTGTTATATTTTCCACAAAAATTCCGTCCATCACATCTATATGAATATAATCAGCACCTGCCTCTGTTAACCTTTTTATTTCTTTGCCCAGTCGAGAAAAATCGCTGGCCAATATAGATGGCGATACTTTCATTTTAATCTCATTCTCTCCTCTTAGCTTAGATAAAAAGCGCCCATGCGCCAAATGATTAGTTTTAGCGTACGGGCGTACAAATTGGGGGTAAAGAAAAAGTCTTCAGGTTTTTTCGCTGTTACCTATTATATCTCTGGACACGTCGATCTTTATCTGGAATTTCAACAAAGATGCAATTTTATGTTGAAAGTTTTGGACTTAATCTTGTATTCCGCTATTTTTTTCAAAATTTTCGTCAAAAACTTCTGAACTTGACTCAAAATTGATATTTTCATCCTCATGTGGAACGCTGGCCACCGCAACTATTTTATTATCCTCTGAAATTTTCATTACGCGAACTCCCTTAGAAGGTCTCGCACAAACTCTAATTGACTCAGCTTTTATCCGGATAATTATTCCTGTCTCTGAAATTAAGATCACGTCTTCATCTCCAGAAACCATTTTTATTGCTGCGACTTTGCCATATTTTTTTACATGATAATTTGTAATACCCTTTCCTCCACGCATTTGCAATCTATAATCATCCACACCAGAGAGTCTTCCGTACCCCGTTTCTGAAACTGTAAGAATCATTTTATCTTTAACCACAGGGCTCATTCCTACAACCTGGTCGCCCGTCTGCAACGAAATCGCTTTTACTCCTCTAGCCGCACGCCCTACAACTCGAACATCTGTTTCTTTAAATCTAATTGCCATTCCATTTTTTGTTGCAATTAAAAGTTCGGCATTCCCGTCTGTAACGCTAACCCAAGCCAACTCATCTCCATCGTCTAGATCTATTGCTATTAGACCTCCCTTCCTTGCCGAATCATATGCACCTAGGCGAGTTCGTTTGATGATTCCTTTTTTAGTCACCATAACAAGATATTTTTCCTCATCAAACTCTGGAACTTTTATCATAGAAGTTACTTTTTCTTCTGTCAATATCGGCAGCAGATTCGCTACATTTGTTCCTTTTGATGTCCGCGAACCTTCAGGAATTTCATAACATTTTAGTCTATATGTTTTGCCCAAATTAGTAAAGAATATCACATAGTCGTGGCTATTTACCACAAACATTTCTGCTGCAACATCTTCCTCTCGACAACTCATACCCGAAACTCCTCGGCCACCTCTTCTTTGCAATTTATATGTATCAGTTTTTTGTCGTTTAACATAGCCAAAATTCGTCAAAGTCAGTACGCAGTCCTCTTCCGGGATTAAGTCCTCTATATCCACTTCTCCACTCACGGCCATTATTTTCGTTCGACGATTGTCGGCAAACCTACGTTTTATTTCCAAAATCTCCTCTTTTAGCATAGCCAAAAGTTTTGATTTGTCTTGCAAAATTGACAATAGCTCAGCTATTTTTCGTTCAAGTTGTGATAATTCTTCTTCTATTTTGCTGCGTTCTAGTCCGGTTAACTGTCCCAATCTCATTTGAACAATTGCCTGTGCTTGTATATCGTCCAAACCAAATCTTTGCATTAATTTTTCTTTGCCCTCTGCCACCGACTTAGATCCGCGCAAAATTGCTATAACTTCGTCTATATTATCTAACGCAATTTTTAGCCCTTCTAAAATATGTGCTCTTTCTTTTGCTTTATTGAGTTCAAACTGCGTTCTTCTTGTTAATACTTCTATTTGAAAGTCAATATAATTTGTTAGCATTTCTTTAAGTGTTAGAACTTTTGGAACTCCGTTTACTATTGCCAGCATTATTACTCCAAACGTTGTCTGCATCTGTGTAAAAGAGTAAAGCTGATTTAGTACGACCTGTGGCGAAGCGTCTCTTTTTAAGTCTATTCTAATATGCATACCATTTCTATCAGAATGATCTTCTACATTCGAGATCCCATCTATGCGCTTTTCTTTTACTAAATCGGCAATATTTTCGCATAAACGTGCTTTATTTACCTGATAGGGCAACTCGGTTACCACAATTTTATATCTAGAATTTTTCTCCTCAACGATCTCTGCACAGGCTCGAACCGTAATTTTTCCACGTCCCGTTGCATACGCTGCCTTTATTCCGTTATGCCCCATTATTTGTCCGCCTGTTGGAAAATCTGGTCCCTTTATTTGTTCCATAAGCTCTGGCAATTCAGCTGATGGGTTTTCTATCAAACAACATATCGCATCAATTACTTCTCCTAAATTGTGTGGAGGAATGTTTGTCGCCATTCCAACTGCTATTCCTGTTGATCCATTAGCCAAAAGGTTCGGAAATCTAGATGGTAGCACTTCAGGCTCTTTTAGTCTGTCGTCGTAGTTAGAAACAAAATTTACCGTATCTTTATCTATATCCGTCAGCATCTCAACCGAGATTTTGCTCATTCTTGACTCTGTATATCGATATGCTGCTGGAGGATCTCCATCCACTGAACCAAAATTTCCATGCCCATCTACCAGCATATATCTCATTGAAAAATCCTGTGCTAGTCTTACCAACGCGTCATAAACCGATGCATCTCCGTGCGGATGATATCTGCCCAAAACCGAGCCTACTGTATCAGCGCACTTGCGATAAGCTTTGTCCGGCCCCAGGCCATTTTCAAACAACGTATATAAAATCCTTCTATGCACCGGTTTTAATCCATCTCTTACATCCGGCAACGCCCTCGACACGATTACCGACATCGAGTAATCTAAAAAAGATTTTTGCATTTCTTTTTCTATCTCTACTTCTATTATTCTTTGCCCTTGATCAATATTCTCTTCATTTGCCAATCTAGTTCACCTCATTTTTTTGTCGCCGTATTTTTATCATTTCCACTGTGATCTTCAATTTCGGCTTTTTTCCCTTTTTTAATGCGGCTTATGATTCGGTCACTATTCTATCTTCGCCGCTCTTCGTCTTTTACTCTTCTTCTTTTGGTGTTGTTCCAGCTATTATCATTGCCTGAACATCTGCTAATAGATCGGGTTCTACAGCACGCATCGGGATAATAAACAATTTTTCTTGTGGAAGATATAATAATAACATATCGTTAAACTCTTCACAAAAGCTCGTTCCATCCAGCGGGATGCTCCAACTGCTGAGCCCTTTATCTATTTTTATTTCGTTAGGATAAATCTCTACTGAAAGTTTTTTGCCTGTAGTTAATTTTTCTGCATTAAACCCTATAAAAAAGTGGGGCATCATATATACAAAAAAAACCATTACTACAGATACTAGCCCTAGAATAACGTTTATAATATTTTTCGTTAAAAAAAACAGTACAAAAAACATTATAGCCAAAGCAAAAAGCAAACATATTTCTACAATCGTTTTTGTTTCATTTGATTTAAACATTCCTGTATGTTTTAAGCACGAAATTATTTCATCTTTTTTTAAGATATATCCTAATTTTATTCCTGCATATTTTTCTTCATACTCTTCTGCGTCGTCGTCCTCTACAAATTCCGATTCAGAACCATCCCATTGGAGTTCTTCTGAATTTTCTTTTTTTTCTTGGTCCTCTTTTTCTTTTTGATTCACTTCTTCTTCTATTTGCTGATCTTTTTCTACAGTAGCTGCATAGGCTTCTTTTTCATCTTGTATCTCGTTGTTTTTCACAGGGATTCCATCATCATGTTCTTTCATTATAAAGATCTCCTCTAAAACTTAATTTTTTTGCTATGAATCTTTTTAAACATCCAGATTTTGCACATATTTAGCATTTTTTTCGATAAAATCTCGTCTTGGTTCAACTTTATCTCCCATCAAAATTGTAAATATTTCGTCTGCCGCTGCCGCATCACTTAGCTCTACTCTAAGCATTATTCTCGTTTCTGGGTTCATCGTTGTCTCCCACAATTGCTCCGAATCCATCTCTCCCAAGCCCTTATATCTCTGCACATCCGTGTTTCCTCCAAGTTCTGCCAAAAGTTTGTCTCGTTCGTCGTCCGAATATGCATAATAATGCTTTTTGCCCTTGCTAATTCTATAAAGCGGCGGCTGTGCTATATATACATGTCCTTGCTCCACCAATGGTTTCATAAACCTAAAAAAGAACGTGAGAAGCAGGGTGCGAATATGCGAACCATCTACGTCGGCATCTGCCATTATTATTACCTTTCCATATCTCAGTTTAGAAAGATCAAATTCTGTGCCGATTCCACAGCCCAGGGCTGTTATTACTGGCATCAATTTGTCATTGCCATAAACTTTATCCAGTCTAGCTTTTTCTACGTTTAACATTTTGCCCCAAAGTGGCAATATCGCCTGGAATTTCCTATCTCTGCCTCCCTTTGCCGAGCCTCCTGCAGAATCTCCCTCTACTATATAAATCTCGGTCTCCTCTGCGTTTCTAAGCTGACAATCCGCCAACTTGCCTGGCAGTGAAGCCGACTCCAATGCCGACTTTCTTCTAACCAAATCTCGTGCTTTTCGTGCTGCATCTCTGGCTCGTGCCGCTGCCAACGACTTTTCAAAGATCGCTTTTGCTACGGAAGGGTTCTCTTCCAGATAAGTCTCTAATTTCTCGCTCACTAAGCTATCTACAAAGCCTCGGACTTTTGTATTTCCCAATCTTGCTTTTGTTTGGCCTTCAAATTGAGCTTCTTTTAGCTTTACGCTTATCACCGCCGTTAGCCCCTCTCGGACATCTTCTCCCGAAAGATTTTTATCATTCTCTTTTAAAATATTATATTTTCTCGCATAGTCGTTCATTACCCGTGTAAGGGCCCTTTTAAAGCCTTCTTCGTGCGTTCCGCCGTCTGTTGTGTGAATATTGTTTGCAAAAGACAAAATCAACTCATTATAGCTTCCATTATATTGCATCGCAACTTCTACCTGTGCTGCGTTGTCCGGCATCGTTTTAGAAAATGAAATCACATCTGGATGAATCACATCCAAACCGCGTTTTTTGTGTATATACTCCACAAAACTTGCAAGACCTCCTTCATAATGAAAGGTCTCGTTGCGGGTCTCTTCATCTTCTCTTTCATCGGTTAAAATAATTTTTAAACCTGCATTTAAAAAGGCCTGTTCTCTCAACCTTGTTTCTAAAACAGAAAAATCATATTTATCCGTCTCTACAAAAACTTCTCTATCGGCTTTAAATTTTATTTCTGTTCCTCTCTTTTGTGTTTGGCCCAAAGTCTGCATTTCGCAGGTAGGAACGCCTCCTTCAAACCTTTGGTAGTATTCTTTTCCATCCTTAAAAACGCGAACTTCCAGCCACTCAGAAAGCGCATTAACAACTGAAGCTCCCACACCATGCAGTCCACCAGAAACTTTATATCCGCCGCCACCAAATTTTCCTCCTGCGTGTAAAACAGTAAAAACAACCGTCAGTGCCGGTATTTTTAGCTTTGGATGTTCCCCCACAGGAATTCCTCGACCGTTATCTTCTACGCAGATTACATTTTGGGGTAAAATTTTTACCTTAATTTCGTCACAAAATCCCGCCAAAGCCTCGTCTATAGAGTTATCTACTATTTCGTAAACCAGATGATGAAGACCTCTTGGCCCTGTAGAACCAATGTACATTCCTGGACGTTTACGAACTGCTTCTAGTCCTTCCAAAACCTGTATTTCGTTTGCGCCATACGCGTGTTCTATCTCGGATATTTCTGTTTTTTCCAACTTTAACCCTCCATTTTGTCTTAACATCTTTCAAATATTTTTTATTTAAACGCTATTCTTCTATTTTCTTTTTTAATCTTATAAATCTTGGAACTTGCCAATAAAAAGCCATAAAAAGCAAGACTATCAAAATCGTGCCCCATATGTAAAATTTTATAAAAAGCGAAAAAATAACGGCTATAAGAGCAATTAAAATAAACAGAATTTTTGCCAAATTCCTAATTCCCTCTTCTAGATCGAGATCGCTGATGTTACTACATTCCGGACAAAAATATTCTTTATTGGCCTTGTTTTGAAAGGCTCTTATAAAGCCTATTTTTACTTTGCAATAAGGACATTTTAATATTCTTTTTTTCACACTAAGCTCCTCATTTCTGTGCGTTTTTGCAGTGTTGTTGTTGCAATTGGACTTATAAATATTTTTCTTTCATCATCTTTTTGACAAACTATAAATGATTTTGGCAACTCCTCTGCCACTGACTCTATTAGATTTTTTTTTTCGGCTTCATAAAGAAAATCCTTTGTTATCTTGCCGATCGTACTGGTGTCCATATCAAAAATTCCTATAATTTCTTTTTCTTTTGCTTCCACGTTTTGGCCTAAATGAAGATACATCTATTTTTCTCCTCTCTTTTATAAAAAAGCTCCGTCAGATATTTCAAAAACTTTTTCTGCTTTTAATTTCTTTGTAAGTTCTGTCTCACAGCAAGTTATAAAAACTTGTTTTCGTGGAATACTTCTTAGCAAATAGCTCTGTCTTTTTCCATCTAACTCACTTAATACGTCGTCCAGCAAAATTATAGGATCTTCTCCTATAGTTTGCCGAACTAGTTCTGTCTCGGCTAATTTTATTGCCAAAACGGCACTGCGTTGCTGTCCTTGTGACGAAAACTGTCTTGCTGATTTTTCGTTTATCTTTATTTCCAATTCATCTCTGTGAGGCCCTTTTGTTGTAAAGCCCATTGACAAATCTTCTTCTCTACTATTTTTTAAGGCTTCCTTAAAGTCTTTTTTTATCTGTTCTTTTTTTAAAGATTTTTCTTTTGCGGTAATATTCTTATATTGTAAAAAAAGTTTTTCTTTGCCTGCCGATAAACCTAAGTAAATTTCTGCGGAGATTTTTTTTAATTTTTTTACATAAGTTTCTCGTCGCAAAATTAATTCGCTCCCTAGCTCAACTAATTTATCCTCCCATATGTCCAGAGTATCTATCAACTTTTTGCTCTTTTTAAGCTGACGAAGCAACATGTTTCTTTGACTTAAAACATGATTATACTTAAGAAAATGCTCCGTATAAAGCGGTTGCAACTGACAAATTGCTGTGTCTAAAAATTTGCGCCGAACGTTTGGCCCACTTTTTATAAGGTCTAAATGGTTTGGCGAAAAAACTACGGCACACATCTGCCCTACCATTGCCGACGCCGATTGTTGTGGCACTTTATTTATTATAACATATCTTTTGCCATTTTTTATTTCTATTTTTAGTCTTTGTTCTCGGTCATAAATTTTTTCTTTTATCTCCAAAAAGACTTCGTGCTCGCCAAAACGCACAAGATCTTTATCTTTTGTGCCTCTAAAGGATCTCCCTCCGGTAAATAGCCATATTGCCTCTAAAAAATTTGTTTTTCCCTGCGCATTTTCTCCACAGATTATGTTTATTCCTTCACTTGGCTCTATTGATGCATCTTTTAAATTTCGAAATCCTCTAAAAGAAATTTCTTTTATTCTCACTCTTCTTCTGCCTCTATTTCATAAATTGTCTCTTTTGTTTCCACCCTATCTCCATTTTTTATCTTTTTTCCTCGTATTATACATATTTCTCCATTTAATTTAACGGCTTCTTTTTCTATCAAAAGTTTTACCTGTCCTCCTGTTGAAGCTTCTCCTAAAAATTTTAAGAGGGAATCCAGTTTTATCCTTTGAGTAGATATTTTTATTCTTTTTTTATTCTTCACTAGCCTTCAACCTTACTGGTAGAACCAAAAATACAAATGAATCTCCTTGTAACGGGACAATCTTTATTGGGCTCAGACCTCCGTTTAATTTTATTTTTACTTCATCGCATTCAGTATTTTTTAATGCTTCGATCAAATATTTATTATTAAAGCCTATCTCTAAACTTTCTCCTTGCATTGTTAACGGCAACTCATCGGAAGCCTTGCCTATAGTTGTAATGCACGATACTTTTGCTGCGTTGTCCTCAAAAAGGCACCTAACAGGACTTTTTAAGCGGTCGGTAACCACTAAAGATACTCGATCTATCATTTCTATCATTTTTTTTGTATTAACAATAACTTCGGTTTTTTCTTCTTTCGGAATCGCCGTTATGTAATCTAAAAACTCTCCTTCTAGTAGCCGAGAAATCACACAATAGTTCTCCACATAAAAAATTATATGTTTTTTCCCTATTAAAATCTCGATTTTTTTGTCTTCTTCTGGCAGCAACTTTAGTATTTCTGTTAACGTTTTGCCAGGAACAACAAAGCGGAGGTTTTTTCCTTCTGAAATTTTCTCTTTTCTTACCGCTAATCGGTAACCATCAACAGAAACTAACTTGAGTTCCTCTTGGCTAACCTCAAACAATGTTCCTGTATTAATTGGTTTTACGTCACTTTCCGATGTCGCAAATAAAGTCTGCCGAATCATTCCTTTTAAAATATCACTATCTATCAACAGGCTTTCTTTGTCTTTTAAGGTTGGTCTTTCCGGAAAATCCTCATAAGAGAGCCCCACAATAGAAAATTTTGCCGGTCCACTATCGATCTTTGCAATTAATTTTTCATCAACACTAATTGTAACCGTTTCTCCAGGTGCCTTTCTTATAATTTCAGCTAACAATTTTGCATTTATTACAATTTTCCCTTCTTCTTCTATTGTTGCAGGAATTTTTGTTGTTATTCCTAACTCCAAATCATAGCCACAAAGAGAGATTCCGTTTTGTTCTGTTACAATAAGGATTCCCTCTAACGCTGTAAGACACGATTTAGTAGATACAGCTCTTTGAACATTCATAACTGCTTCAACAATCGTTTGTTTCAAACATGTTATTTTCATAAAAAACACCTCTTTTTGGTTTATAATAGCATATAATATATTTTTATTTTTAGTATTATCAGTAGTTCATGTTAATTTGTTGAAAAAAGAAAAAAAACAAATCATATCATTAAAATTCTTTTTCACAAGGCTTGTTTATTTTTTGTTAGTTTTTTTCTTTATTTAACAGTCTGTTTTTGTTTTCAACTTTTTTGTTGATTTCTTTCTGTTGAATGTTGATTATTTGTTTAATATTTTTCTTTGTAAAAATAAACGGCTTTTATTAAGTTGTTGAATCTTTTTTTCAAATTAATCTCCATTATCTATCTCGAATATTTTTTATAATATCCTCAATCATGGCGCGGGTTTTTGAATCTTTTTTTATATTTTTTTCAACTTGTTGTATGGCATAAACAACAGTTGAGTGATCTCTGCCGCCAAATTCTGAGCCTAGCGCCGTCAGAGACATTTGTGTAATCTCTCTTGCAATATAGATTGCCGTTTGGCGTGCGTTTGAGATATTAGCGGCCCTCTTAGATGATCTGATATCTTCCGCAGAAACGCCATATGTTCGCGCGACTTCTTCGATAATTTTCTCTACTGTAAGTGGCGGAGGCTGATCATTATTTAAAATATCCGAAATGGCAGCCTGTGCTGTGGCCAAGCCGGGCTTGTCTCCTTGCAAAAGATAGTAAGCCTTTAGTTTTTTTACTGCACCTTCAAGCTGTCGGATGTTCGTTTTTAACTTTGTGGCAATAAATTCACAAATATTATTAGGTACTTCAATGTTCAACCGTTCAGCTTTTCGCTTTATAATCGCGATCCTTGTTTCAAAGTCTGGTGGTTGAATATCTGCTATCAGCCCCCATTCAAAACGTGTTCGTAAGCGATCTTCCAGCGTTTGAATCTCTTTTGGCGGGCGATCTGATGTTAATACGATTTGTTTATTTGCCTCATATAGAGTGTTAAATGTATGAAAGAATTCCTCTTGTGTAGAATCCTTGCCAGCAATAAATTGAATATCATCTACAAGCAGTATATCGGTTTTGCGATATTTTTGATGGAATTCGATTGTTCTTCCTTTGCGAATAGAGTCAATTAGTTCGTTAGTAAATTCATCTCCTTTAATATAGAGCGTACGCATTTCAGGATGCGTATTTTTTATATCGTTGCAAATAGCATATAGAAGATGTGTTTTGCCAAGCCCAGAATTTCCATAAATAAAAAGTGGATTATATGATCCGGCAGGGTTTGCGGCTACAGCTAGCGCCGCGGCATGCGCAAACTTGTTTGAAGAACCAACAATATATGTATCAAAAGTAAGCTCCGGACCCGTGTCGATTGCCAGTTTGTCATTTTTTTGCGCTTTGCTTTCGTTTACAGTATCTGGGGTTACAAAACAAATTTTTATTCCGTTAGATCCAAAAATTTCTTCAAAAGCACTGTTTAAAAGAGGCGTATAGCATCGAGTTAACGTTTGTCTGTGAAATTCGTTTGGAACCATCAGGATAGCGTCGCCAGTATCAAAGTCTATTTTTACCGGCGAAATTCGACTTATCCAAGTTTTGTATGCCACGTCCGTTATGTGTGTTTTGCAATAAGAACAAATAAGTTCCCAAGCCTCGTTGAAAGATTCCATTTTTTACCTCCATTTTCTTTGTACGAGAGTTATTTTAAGTTCTTTTTTATTATTTTCTTTTTGTTATATTTTACATATGTTTTAGAATACCACAGATAACTTTTTTTTTCAATTGCTTCATTTTTGTTTCTTGTTTTTGAGTTATAACGGTAACTTTTTCTTGACACTTTTTTTTTGGTATTTTATAATGTTATTTTAGAATGTTTATTTGAGAATGGAGGTCGCAGATATGTTAAGAACTTATCAGCCAAAAAAATTGCACAGAAAAAAAGAGCATGGATTTAGAAAAAGAATGTCTACTAAAAACGGTAGAAAGGTTTTGGCTCGTAGAAGAGCAAAAGGCAGACACAGGCTATCTTATTAGATTAGCTTTGCGTGAAGATCTCTTTTGCTATTTTGGGACCACGAGCTTCGGTGGTCTTTATTTCTTTATTTTCTGGGAGTTCTTTGATTCAAAAAAGCCAGGACTGCAAAAAACTTTTTTTCAACTTCTCCAAAAATTTTTAAAAGAAGGAGCTGTAGGAAAATAAAATTTTCTAGCAGCTTGGACTGGGCCACTGTGGAAAAAGGATTAGAAGAGATTCTATTTTAGCTAAGGAAGGGATCTTTTTATGCACAATGTGATAACTTTAAATAGAAACAAAGATTTTAATCGACTATACGCTAGAGGGAAAGCTTATGTAGATCAAAGTGTAGTTGTATATGTTTTAAAAAATAGATTAAAGAAAGTAAGAATAGGAATAACGACCAGCAAAAAGATCGGAAATGCAGTTAAAAGAAATCGTGCAAGAAGATTAATTCGAGAATCTTGTCGAAAGATTTTGCCTGAAGTGCGGCTGGGTGTAGACTTGGTTTTCGTAGCAAGAAAAAAAACAACATTTGTTAAATGTGATGCCGTTTTAAAAGCTATCTACAAAGCATTAAAAGATGCAAATCTTTTAGATATATCTTTTAATCAGCTGGTGTAAAGGGAGATATCGCTAGTTATGATCAAAAAATTTTTAATAAATTTAATAAGAATCTATCAAAAAAATATATCTATAACGAAACCCGCTCGATGCCGATTTTATCCGACTTGCTCTGAATATAGCGCCGTGGCAATAAATAGGTTTGGCGTGATAAAAGGCCTTTTTCTCTCTATCTGGAGGCTTTTTCGATGCAATCCTTTTTTTAAAGGAGGCTATGATCCGGTTCCGGACCGAAAAAACTTAAAGGATAAAACAAGAAGGAGTCGAAGAGGAGGGCTTGGCAGATGAATTTGTTTAACGTTATAGGAGACGCTTTAGGAACTTTTTTAGGTTTTATTTTATGGTTTTTCTTTGATTTGTTTAATAGCTTTGTTCCGGCTGTTTTTATTTTTGTTGTTATAATAAAAGTGATATCTTTTCCTTTTGAGCTAAAATCAAGAAAGGCTCTTTTGAAGAATGCAAAATTTAGTGCAAAAACTCAGGAACTTCAAAAGAAATATGCAAACAACAAACAAAAACTAAATGAAGAATTAGCAAAATTATACGAAAAAGAAGGGTTTAACCCTTTGAATGGTTGTTTACCGCAACTTTTGCCAGCTTTTGTTTTTACGGGGGTTTATGGCGCAGTTTTTAGACCTTTAACTAATTTGTTCCATGTCTCTGCAGAAGCTTTATCTGCTGCAGTAGAATCATTAAAAGAGCTTCCTGAGGGAATGGTAAATTTTAATTCGGCATATGCACAGCTTGAAATTATTAAGATCTTTCCACAGATGCGAGATCATTTGACGATGTTTACGCAAGAGCAAATTAGCGATATAATGGATTTTAATAGAGGTTTTAACTTTTTTGGGTTGGATCTGTTTGCGGTTCCTATTGGAAGTTCTTTTTCTACGTTAGCTTGGATTTGGCCGGTACTGTCAGCCGTAACGATGTTTTTATCTATTTTTATTATGCAAAAGTTGGATGGAAATAGACAACAAGTCCCAGGCTGTGCTAAATTTGTTCCGTTTATGATTCCGCTGCTTTTTGTTTGGTTAACACTATATGCTCCGGCTGCATTGGGAGTTTATTATACTGTTTTTAATGTGATCTCTTTGATACAGTCTGTTTTTATGACAAAATTCTTTGGACCAAAAGCACTGGAGGCAAAAGAAGAAGCCGCTAGAATAGCTCGTTTGGAACTTATAGAGAAAAATGAACAGAGATTAAATAAATAATAAAAAAATTTTTTGTGAACTATCGCTTTTTTTCAGTTTTTTTGTTAAAATGAATTATAGGACTTTTTGGTTATTTTGCGGAGGTGCGCGAATTTGGTTAAAGAAGCTATCGGAATCGCTGAGACTTTGATTTTGGCACAGCAAAAGGCTTGTGAAACTTTGGGTGTTGCAGAGCAAGATGTTTCTTTTGAAGTTTTGCAAATGCCAGCTAGAAAGGTTTTTGGCTTTTTTGGAGGAAAATTAGCTAAAGTTAAAGCTGTTTTTAAAATTTCGCCAGCAAAAGTTGCTGTTAATTATTTGAGAGACGTTTTGGCGGCTTATGGGATAAAAGACTTTTCTTTGGATTATAAAGAATCTGAAAAAGGTGTTGCGATACATGTTGTTGGTGGAAACGCAAAAATAGCAATTGGCCATCGTGGTGATACTTTAGATGCTATCCAGTATCTGGTGGGGCTCGTTGCAAATGCTGTGAGTGACTCGTATTATCAGGTAGTAGTAAATATTAGCGACTATAGAGAACGTAGAGAAAAAACTTTAGTAACTTTGGCAGAACATCTTGCCGCAAAAGTGCTTAGATTAAAAACACCGATAGAGCTCGAGCCAATGACCCCTTATGAGAGAAAAGTTATACATATGACTATAGAAAAAATTGATGGGGTTAAGTCTTGGTCGGAAGGCGAAGATTTGCAGCGCCATTTGATTGTCGCTTTGGACTCTAATGTTGAATGATTTTTAGGGCGAGATAGACTTTTTTAAGTGATTCATTTTTTTGAATCGCTTTTTGATTTTTTTTGAATGTTTTGCGTTTTATGTTTTTTCGTTGAGGAAAGATTTATACTGAGAGCGGCCCAGCGTAGACGCTGTTTGTGTCGAAGCAGGCGTAGCGGGGGCCTTATTAAAAAAAAGAGAAAGGATTATAAAAAAAAGAATGAGAGAAGAAATAATTGCGGCAATATCAACAGCACAAGGTCAGGGGGGCATCGGAGCTATTCGAGTTTCGGGCTTTGGTTCAATAGATTTGGTGGATAGAATTTTCCACTCGCGTTCTGGAGTATTGTTGAAAGAGTTATCAGGCTATACTGCTCGAATGGGGAAGATATACGATGAAAAAGAAGAACTTGATGAAGTCGTAGTTTTAGTGTATAGAAATCCGCACAGTTATACGGGAGAAGACGTGGTTGAGATTTTTTGCCATGGAGGGCTATATGTAACAAAAAAAATTTTGCGATTGGTTTTTGAAAAAGGTGCTCGACCAGCTAATCCTGGCGAATTTACAAAACGAGCTTTTTTGAATGGAAAAATCGACCTGATAAAAGCTGAGTCGGTTATGAAAATTATAAGCGCCACGGGAAAAAACGCCATGCGCGCAGCTGTTGCGGCAAACGATGGTGTGGTAAGCAAAAAAATTGAACAGGTAAAGGATATTTTAGTTGAAACTTTAGCACAACTATCTGTTTGGGCAGATTATCCGGATGACGACGATTTTGATGTGGATTATAATTCTTTAAAAGAAAAAATAACTGATGCGAGAGAAAAGCTAATTTTTCTGATTAATAATTATGATGCCGGTAAAATTTTGATAAATGGTGTGAATACTGTAATTGCCGGAGCTCCAAACGTTGGAAAATCAACGCTTATGAATACGTTGGCTGGAGTTGAAAAAAGCATAGTTACAGAAATTCCGGGAACTACCAGAGATATTGTGGAAGAGACAGTGTCCCTTGGTGATGTGACTTTGCACATTTCGGATACAGCTGGAATTCATGCAACGGAGGATCCGGTAGAATCGATAGGTGTAAAAAGAGCTAAAAATCGTCTTAAAGAGGCAGAATTAATCCTTTTTGTTGTAGATGGATCTAGAAATTTGACGAACGATGAGATTGAGATGATTAATTCTTTAAAAGAAAATAATCTATTGATAATTGTGAATAAGAGTGATTTACCTCAACGTTTAGACTATTCTTGCTTTGACGTTTTTTCTAAGGCGGTTATAAAAATTTCTGCAAAAAATGTGGAAGGCCTCGATATGTTGGAACAGAGTATTTTGGAGATGCTTGGAACAACACAAATTGATCCGGCAGAGGGAATTTTGATTTCTGAAAGACAATTTTTAACGCTAAAAAATGCAACAAAAGCTCTATCAGAGGCTATAGATGCCATAAATTCTGGGTTGACTTTGGATGCGGTAACGGTTTCTATAGATAGTGCGTTAGATGAACTGTGTGTATTAACCGGAGAAAAAGCCAGTCAGAAAGTTGTGGACGAGATATTTTCAAAATTTTGTGTAGGAAAATAATCTTTTGTGTTAATTTTTATGAATAAATTTTATAAAATCTGCTGCTTTAAAATTTTTAAAGAGAAAAGATAAGCTAATAAAAAGAGGGAAAAAATTGAAATTTTTGGTAGATAAATATGATGTAGCGGTGATTGGTGCTGGTCATGCAGGAATAGAAGCAGCTTTGGCCGCGGCTCGACTAGGGTGCAAAACTGCAATTTTTACGATAAATATGGATGCAGTTGGAAATTGTCCGTGCAACCCGTCTATCGGAGGAACGGCAAAAGGACATTTGGTTCGCGAGATAGATGCTTTAGGTGGAGAAATGGGAAAAACTGCCGATGAATGCTTTTTGCAAAGCAGAATGTTGAATAAGGGTAAGGGACCAGCGGTACATTCTTTGCGAGTTCAGATAGATCGAGAAAAATATAAAAATGTTATGAAATATAAACTTGAAAAACAAAAAAATTTAGATCTTAGACAAGCTGAAATAGTAGATTTGAAGCGTAATGAAAAGAATTTTTGGGAGTTAACGACAAGACTAAATGCAGTTTATGAGGCTAAAACTGTAGTTATTGCTACGGGAACTTATCTTAGTAGCAGAATTTTTGTTGGAGAAGTTTCTTATAAAAGTGGTCCAGACGGAATCTTTCCTGCATCTTTTTTAAGAGAGGCTTTAAAAAAATTAGGATTGAGGCTTCGTCGGTTTAAAACAGGTACGCCGGCTAGAATTTTGAGGTCTAGCATAGATTTTTCTAAGCTAGAAGTCCAGTTTGGCGATGAGAAAATAATTCCGTTTTCTTATGAGAACAAAAATATTGGAGAAAATAAAGTCTGCTGTTACATTGGGTATACGACAGCAAAAACTAAAGAAATTATCTTAAAGAACATTAATCGATCACCTCTTTTTTTGGGAGAGATCAATGGTGTAGGTCCTCGTTACTGCCCTAGTATAGAGGACAAATTTATAAGATTTGCAGATAAAGAACGACATCAATTTTTTGTGGAGCCTTGTGGTCTCAATACAGATGAGATGTATATTCAAGGGATGTCTTCATCTTTGCCAGAGGATGTTCAAATCCGTTTTTATCGAACGTTACCTGGTTTTGAGGAAGCTTTACTAATGCGACCGGCTTACGCTATTGAGTATGATTGTGTTGATCCGATACAAATGAACTCGACTTTAGAATTTAATGCTTTGCCTGGGCTATTTGGCGCAGGACAATTTAATGGGAGTTCTGGTTATGAGGAAGCTGCTGCACAAGGCTTGATTGCTGGAGTTAATGCTGCTTTAACTGTTTTAAACAAGCCGAAACTTCGCTTAGATAGGTCAATCTCTTATATTGGGACTTTGATAGATGATTTGGTTACAAAGGGAGTTACTGATCCATACCGGATGCTGACTTCTCGATCTGAATATAGATTGGTTCTACGTCAGGATAACGCGGATGAAAGATTAACTCCGATTGGAAAAAAAATAGGACTGATTTCAGAAAAACGATGGGAAGATTTTTTAAATAAGAAATTTTTGAAAAATCAAGAATTAAAAAGAATTAAAAATTTAATAATTTTGCCATCTAAAGAGGTTAATGATATGCTTGTTTCACGTGAAACATCTGCTATAAAATCTGGAACGAGAATGATTGATTTATTAAAAAGACCTCAGATTAATTATGAATGCTTAGCTGAAATCGACAAAAAAAGACCAAAATTAGATGATGAAATTTTTGAGCAAATTGAAATCGAAATAAAATATAAAGGGTATATAAAAAAACAATTGTCACAAATTTTAAAAATGAAAAAACTAGAACAAAAACCTTTACCTAAAAAAATAAATTTTTCTAAGATTATTGGGTTAAGATTAGAGGCTGTAGAAAAATTAAACTTAGTAAGACCTGAAAATATAAGCCAAGCTTCTAGAATTTCTGGCGTGAGCCCTGCGGATATTTCGATATTATTAATTTGGCTATCTAAAAACAGGAGAGAAAGTTTAAAATGATCGATATCTTTAACGAATTAAAACAAACATTGAAAAGATGCTCTGTTGAAATATCTGACCTTATGATTGATCAGTTTGTTTTGTATGCTAATTTGTTAGCTGATTGGAATAAAAAAATAAATTTAACGACTATAGTTGAACCGAAAGAAGTTGCTATAAAACATTTTTTAGATAGTTTGTTGATTTTTAATGCGTATAAAATCCCGGAAAATATGTCTGTTTTAGATGTTGGTACAGGTGCAGGATTCCCGGGCATCCCGTTAAAAATAGTACGTCCGGATTTAAATTTAACGTTATTAGATAGCTTAAAAAAACGATTAATCTTTTTACAAAGCTTGCTTAATTCTTTAAATATAAAAGCAACTTTGATACACGAAAGAGCTGAAGTTGCTGCAAGAAAAGATTTTTTTCGAGAAAAATTTGATTTTGTTGTTTCTCGTGCGGTTGCGCCGTTAGATATATTACTAGAATATTGTGTTCCATTTGTATGTGTTGAAGGATTTTTTATTGCAATGAAGGGAAGTAATGTAGATACTGAGTTGGATTTGGCTCAAAATGCAATAAAAAAGTTAGGTATGGAAACATTTTTGTTGAAAAAATTTAGTCTTATTGATAAAAATGATAGAAGCATTGTTGTTTTTAAAAAATTATCTAATACTGCGAATATTTATCCTCGACAAAGCTCAAAAATTTTGAAAAAACCTTTGTAAAGATTGTTTTTTCGGCAATTTTTTTTTTTTTTTTGCAAACAGAAAATAGCAATATATTCTTTTTTATTTTGATATTATTTTATTGTAGTAAAAATAATATCTGGAGGGATCTCTTTTGACATGTTTTCAAAATTGTAGAAAAGTTAGAGTTATTCCTGTAATTCAAATTGAACCGAGCCGAGCTCAGCCAAGAGTTTGCTTTGCCCCTGAAGATCTGAAAGGATTATCAGAAAGCATTAAAGAAAACGGAATACTTCAGCCTATTTCTGTGAGGAAGGTTTTTGCGGCTAAATACGAATTAATTGCAGGAGAACGCCGCCTCAGAGCAGCGATAATGGCGGGTTTAAAATCCGTTCCGTGCTTGATTTTCAATTGTGAAGAAACTCAGGCTGCAATTTTTTCTTTATTAGAAAATTTACAAAGATATAACTTAAATATGTTTGAAGAAGCAGAATCTTTACAAAATTTAATTCAATTTTGGGGAATATCGAAAGATTTATTAGCTAAAAAATTGGGCAAAGATCAAACTGAGGTGACAAATAGATTAAACTTATTAAAGTTAACAAAAGCCGAACAAAAGTTGATAATATTAGAGAACTTAACGGAACCTTACATTATGAATCTCTTAAAAGTAAAAGATGAAAAACAAAGAAAAGAAGCCCTCAACAAGATTATTTCGAATCGTTTGAGTGTTTTTGAAACAGAGTTATTGATAGAATCAATATTGAATAGAGATTTTTATAACGTTAATAAAAAAACAAAAACAAACTTGCTTTATAATATTATCAATGATATAAATGAAAAAGCAGAAAAATTAAAATATGATGAAAAAAAGGCTAAATGCTTAAAAACGGAAACAGCTGAATATGTAGAATATACTATTAGATTCTTGAAAACAAACGAAAATAAAAAAGAAGAAAGTGCATAAAGATAAAAATGTTTCATGTGAAACGCTAGGGGTTTACACTAAGAAACAATAAAACATAAAAAATAAATACTTTTGTTAATTAGGCCTTTCAACGGTGTTCTTTAGAGGAACATCGTTTTTGTTTCACGTGAAACAAAAGAAAACTATTCTTGAAAAATTTTTGTAATATGGTATACTTTTATTATTAAGTTTTTTGGAAGGGGGAAAACAATGAAGAAAATTATTTCTATTACCAATCAAAAGGGTGGAGTAGGTAAAACAACTACAGCAGTTAATTTAGCCGCAAGTTTGGGCAAATTAAAAGAAAACGTTCTGCTCTTGGATATGGATCCACAGGGTAATACAACAAGTGGAGTAGGCTTCGATAAAAGAAAGCTTTCTTGCTCGGTGTATGAAGTTTTGTTGGATGTTGATAAAATAAATGAAGCGATCCAAAAAACAAAATTTGCTAATTTAGATGTCTTGCCGGCTAACATGAAATTAGCCGGAGCAGAAATAGAACTTGCAGATTTAGAAAATAGAGAATCGAAATTAGGCCAAGCAATTGCTATAGTGCAGCGTCAGTATGACTACATTATTATAGATTGTCCTCCTTCGCTGGGATTGATTACCACAAATGCTTTAAGTCTGAGTGATTCTGTTATTGTGCCGATTCAGTGTGAATTTTATGCGTTAGAGGGATTATCTCAGTTGATGAGCACAGTTAGAAGGATTAAGCGAACGTATAATCCGGATTTAGATGTTGAAGGGGTCCTCTTAACGATGTTTGATGCTAGGTTGAAGTTGAATCAGCAAGTGGCACAAGAAGTAAAAAATTATTTTGACCAAAAAGTGTTTAAAACATTTATTCCACGGACGGTAAAGCTCTCAGAAGCACCAAGCTTTGGGATGCCGGCAATTTATTATGATAGATATGGCAAAGGCTCACGAGCGTATATTAAGTTAGCAAAAGAAATATTAAAAAATGAAAAAAGAGGTGAATAATAATGTCAATAAAAAAAGGAGGATTAGGCAAAGGTTTGGACGCAATTTTTATTGAAAATGATACTGAAAATAAATCATCAGTCATGTTAAAAATTTCGGAAATTGAACCAAATAAAAATCAGCCAAGAACAGAATTTGATGAAGAAGCATTGACAGATTTAGCGGATTCAATAGCTCAACATGGGGTTTTGCAGCCACTTTTGGTAAGACCAATAGCAGGGGAAGATGGTTATCAAATTGTAGCAGGAGAGCGCCGATGGAGAGCTTCTAGAATGGCAGGTTTAACCGAAGTTCCGGCGATAATTAGAGAATTATCAGACAGCGAGGTTATGGAGATTGCTTTAATAGAAAATCTTCAGAGAGAAAACCTTTCTCCGATTGAAGAAGCGTTGGGATATAAATCTTTAATAGAAAGTTATTCGTTCACACAAGAAGAAGTAGCGAAAACCGTAGGAAAATCTCGTGCAGCCGTTGCAAATGCTATTAGGTTACTAAGTTTGCCTCAATCGATATTAAATTTGCTCTCAGAGGAAAGTTTAACTGCAGGGCATGCGAGAGCGTTGCTTTCTTTAAAAAGCCAAGATGAAATGGAAAAAGTAGCGAAAAAAGCTGTCGAAGATTTTTTATCTGTTAGAGAATTAGAGAAATTATGCAAAGATATTATAGAAAAAACTTCTGCTGAAAAGAAAAAAATAAAATTTGCAAAAAAAAGAAATCCTTTTTATGATGAAGTGGAAATTGCGTTGAAGACTTCGTTAGGAAGACGTGTTAAGGTTAAAGAAAAAACTCACAAAAATAAGGGAATTCTCGAAATAGAATTTTATAATAAAGAAGATCTTGCTGATTTGGCAAGGTGTTTTGCAAGAAATACTTTTTAAAGGAGATTTTTTATGTTAGATATCAAGTTAATCAGGGAAAATCCTGATTTAGTAAAAAAAGCAATGAAGAGTAGGAATGAAAATTTGGATGCCGAAATAGATGAAATATTAAGTCTGGATATACGTAGAAGAGAATTAACTGCAAAAGCTGAAGGAATGAAAGCTAAACAAAATGCCGCAACAAAAAAGATTCCCGAAATGAAAAAAAACGGTGAGGATACGACATCTTTAATGCAAGAAATGAAAATCCTCTCCGATGAAATTACAACATTTAACGCAGAGTTAGCTCAATTAGAAAAATACTTAAAAAAAAGACTTTTAGCAATCCCTAATATTCCTAACGTTACAGTCCCTGTGGGAGTAGATGATTCGGACAATGTTGAACTTAGAAAATGGGGAACAACAAGAGCCTTTGATTTTTTGCCAAAGTCACACTGGGATCTAGGCAGAGATCTTAATATTTTAGATCCAGAACGAGCAGCAAAAGTTTCGGGAGCAAGGTTTCACTTTCACAGAGGACTTGGAGCAAGACTAGAGCGCGCGCTTATAAACTTTTACATGGATACACATGCCAAAAGAGGATATACCGAAATGTTGCCACCATATATAGTTAATCGAGCATCTATGACTGGAACAGGACAGTTGCCTAAGTTTGAGGATGATGCATTTAAACTTAGTAACGACGACTATTTCTTAATATCCACAGCAGAAGTTCCCGTTACTAACTATTTTCGAGATGAAATTTTGGATGGAGATAAACTACCAATAAAATTTTGTGCATACTCGGCGTGTTTTAGAGCAGAAGCCGGTTCAGCAGGTAGAGATACCAGAGGCTTAATTAGGCAACATCAATTTAATAAGGTTGAGTTGGTAAAATTTGCAAGCCCAGAAACGTCATATGATGAACTAGAAAGTTTAACTAACGATGCAGAACACGTCTTGCAACTTTTAAATTTGCCTTATAGAGTTGTTTGTCTTTCTACGGGAGACTTGGGCTTTAGTGCAGCAAAAACTTATGATATCGAGGTTTGGATGCCGTCTTATAATAGATATGTGGAGATTTCTTCTTGCTCAAATTTTGAAGATTATCAAGCACGAAGAGCTCCTATCCGATTTAAAAATGGAAAAAATGATAAAGCTAAATTTGTGCACACATTAAATGGATCGGGCTTAGCAGTTGGCCGTACAGTTGCGGCAATTTTAGAGAATTATCAAAATAAGGATGGATCTGTAACAATTCCGGAAATATTACATCCATACATGATGAATGTGAGCGAAATAAGAAGCTCCCTTTAAAAATATTAATTAGTATACAAAACATCGAAGAGGCGCACAATATCGCGCGCCTCTCTTTTTTTAGTTGAAATTTTTTGTAAGTAACAAGTTTATTCTATATTAACGTGAGTCCATTGAGCCATCAAGCAGACATAAGACTGACCAGGAAGCATAATTAGAGGTTTTTCATCATCGGCAGAGAAAAACTCAAAAGGAGAAGTATCATTAGGTCGATGCCATTTAATATTTATAGCTTTACCACGAGAAATGTATTTGCCAGACCCGTTTCCGATAAGGTCCAATGATAAAAGCTCTGTATTATCGATGTTTTGGGCCGAAATATCCATCAAAATGATGTTTGGCTTAGAATTTTGCTTTTTTACATTATCGTCCATTTGAGGGGCATTAAACTGAGAAATAAGATATGTCTGATTTTTTTCGTCATATGTAAATGTGGTACTTTTATATCCGGAAAAAACAGCAGTGATTTTGTTTGCAGAAGTCCCAGACAAAACAGGAGAAGATTTATCAAAAATTTGAGGATATTTATAATTTTTTTCTAGTTCAGTACGAAATCCTTTAGCCTTAATGCCTTCACGAAGTTTTTCTCCAGAAGTTAAAGCGCTGTGTTCAAGCCCAAGATTTTTGAGTCGATTTGCGTCTCTCCACATAAATTGCTCTTTTATTAAGTCGATAGAATCGATAAATCCGCTATTTAAAATTTGATAAGCGTGAGTGCTACCTCCAAGGTGAATATAGATAGCATCAAGCCCTTTTGCTATTTTTATAAAATACGGACGAGAACTGCGCACACTACCGATAGCAGAGACATTAGATGGATCTTTAAAAACAGCTAAAATGCGTGTAATTCCGCCTTCTGTAGGGCATTCATAGATAATATCCGCATCACACACACCAAGCAAAGGTTGTCCAGAATGTAAATTATTTATCATAATAGCAACAGGACGGGCGTTAACCATTTTTTTATCCATAACTAAACCAGTTAGAGGATTAATATTGGATGAGTTCTTATTATTAAAAAAATCAAGTGGACTTAAATCAAATTCAGCCGGGGTGTCACTATAATTTTGTAACTGATTGTTCCACAAAAAAGCACCTAAAGCAATCGATACAACTAAAATCAACGATAAAATTATTTTTGTTTTATTTTTCATTTTTTTGCCTCCATTTATATAAATTTTAATGAATAAAATATTAATTTTTACATTTTTTATTTATCCTAATTTACAAATAGTGTAAAAGTATGTTATAATCATCTTAATGAGATTTTTTCTATAAGGAGAGATTGTATGAATATTTGGCATGATATTTCTGCCGAAAGAATTTCTTCAAATAGCTTTATGGCGGTTATCGAAATTTCTAAAGGCTGTAAAATAAAATATGAGTTGGATAAGCCTACAGGAATTTTAAAGTTAGACCGTATTTTGCATACTGCTACGCACTACCCCACAAACTACGGATTTATTCCGCGAACTTATGCAGAGGATGGCGATCCTTTGGATGTTTTGGTAATTTGTTCAGAGAATATTCAGCCTTGTACTTTGGTTAAATGCTATCCTATTGGCGTTTTATCTATGGTAGATAACGGAGAAAATGATCAAAAAATTATTGCGATTCCGGCTAAAGATCCTATGTATAATTGCTATAAGGATGTAAGCGAATTGCCAAAACATATTTTTGATGAAATAAGTCATTTCTTTAGTGTTTATAAAGATCTAGAAGGAAAAAAGACTGAGGTGTACGGGATGAAAAATGCCGAGGTTGCTAGTGCTGTTATAGATAATTGTATGGAAGCTTATAAAAAGAAATTCTGCAAAGATTGATTTAAAAATTAATTTTTTTATGTAAAAGGCATTTCTATTTTGAGAAATGCCTTTTTCTTTTTATTGCACAGTTCAAATTTATTATGCACTTATTAGGTGAGTGAACATTAGGGGATTGTATTGGTTAAGCGCATTATAATTTATTTTAAAATTTATACTGTTTATAGTTTCTTTTATTTTATTTTCAAAATCTTTATTTTTCATATCTAACAAAATATTATTACGTTCAGTTTCATTTTCTAAATCAGGTTCTTTTGTTGCAGCGCTTGATTTAATTAAGAGCAGATAAATATCATTAAACTTAATATATGATGCTTTGCCAGGAGAGAGTGCTTTTATAGCTTCACTAACTTCTGAAACAATCGCTTCAGAGTTAGGATTTGTAACTTGCTCAACTAGTGGATCTGTGTCTTCGGAGAGACTATCATTTTTCTTTATATTCTCACGAAGTTGATCTATCGTTTGAGTAGAAGAATTTATAGCTTCAACATATTCGCCAAACTCTTTTTGAATCGATTCTTCTGTGTCTACTTTTTTATTTTCTTCTTTGCTAGATTCAGTACTTTCATTTTGTTCTGTTGTTTTATCAGAACTTTCGTTTTCAGAATTATTTGTTTCAGCGGACTCATTATTAGTTTTGTTTTCTTCGGAAGTATCTTCAAACGGAGTCTTAGAGTAAAAATAAATGGTTTCATAATTTGATTTATAAAAATCTTTTATTTCGTCATCCGATACAGGTTGTGTGCCTTCTTTGCCATAAATAGCGTGAAAGATTTTTTCTTTTTTAGCCGCAAAAATCGTACTTGCACGGTGTACGGCATCTTTATTTATGCCATAGTTCTTTTCGTAAAGATTACCGACAGATTCCCAAAATTTATCGGTAGTTTCTTGATTTTTACTATTTTCTTCTTCACTAAAGCTAAGAGCCAAATCGCTAAATTCTTTTTCTATTGCGATAAGTTCTTTGCACATCTTTAACGTGTTTTCAACTATCCAATTTGCTGCACTTTGCCCATCTATTGTTTCGTTAGACATATCACTAGCGGATTTTCCTTCAGCAACCAGTTTTTGTGTTGCCTCCTGATAAGACTGCATAAGATAAAATACATATATTCCAGTAGAAAGCGTTTCGGTTTCGCTCTTTATTGCCCAGGATTTATCTACACATGCAGTTGTACACATAAAAAAAATCCCTATGCAGAGTAGTGTAAGTGCCTTTTTTATAAGTCTCATTTTTCTTCCTCCGTTTTTTTAAAAATTGAACCTAAAAAGAGTATATATTTAAGCCTTTTGTGCATGAGTCAAGGTTAATAAAATTATACATAAAAAAGCAAATAAAGTCCAGAAAAAGTTAAGATAAAGATAAAATATCTTTAAGGTTATTGACAATAGATTTAAGTGGATCAATTTTGATACAGATATGTGGTTTAGCAGAGGCCTTAATAGAGACGTTTTTTCCGAAAGACTTTATAAATTTTTCAAGAAGAGCTTGTTCCAAACGATTAGAAAAAAGAAGAAAGGAATTATTTTGTTGTTTAATTTCGTATATACCAAAGGATGAAGCTATACTCCTGACAAGAGCAATATCGATAAGATTAATAACGCTTTTTGGGGGCTCTCCAAAACGATCGCAGAGCTCATCTATAACATCAGAAGCATCTTCTTTTGTACGAATATCAGAGATTCTACGGTATATATCTAAACGCTGATTAATATTTGAAATATAATTTTCAGGAATATGTGCATCAATTTGAACGTCTATTAAACAGTCAGATTCTAACTCTTCGGTAGTCATTCCTTTTTCTACTCTAACCGCATTATTTAATAGTTTCAAATACATATCGTATCCAACGTCTGCAATATGACCATGCTGCTCTCCTCCGAGGATGTTACCAGATCCACGCAATTCCAAGTCGCGCATAGCAATTTTGAATCCGGATCCAAATTCAGTAAATTCTCGAACAGCAGAAAGTCTTTTTTGAGAAATTTCGCTCAAGACTTTATTTCGCTTATATGTGAAGTAGGCAAAAGCTCTGCGTTCAGAACGACCAACACGGCCGCGAATTTGATGTAGTTGTGCCAGGCCCAGATGGTCGGCGTCTTCGATTATAAGAGTATTAACGTTTGCAACGTCGATGCCTGTCTCAATGATTGTTGTGCAGACTAAGATATCAATTTTTTTATCAACCATACTTTGCCAAACTTGTGAAAGTTCTTGTTCGGACATCTTTCCGTGTGCAAAAGCAACTCGTGCTTCTGGAATTTGTGTCTGCAAAGCCGCAGCAGTTTGAGAGATACTTCTAACGTCGTTATGCATATAATAGACCTGTCCGCCGCGCCGCAATTCTCGTTTAATTGCCTCGTTGATAATAGTCTGATCAAACTCTAGCACGTAAGTTTGTACGGGAACTCGATTTTGCGGAGCTTCTTCAATTGACGACATATCACGGAGGCCAGACATAGCCATGTTTAAAGTTCGAGGAATTGGTGTTGCCGAAAGAGTTAGAATATCTACATTTTTGGCAATTTTTTTAAAATTTTCCTTCTGTTTAACGCCAAAACGTTGTTCTTCATCTATAATTACAAGCCCTAAATCATTAAAAATTACGTCTTTTTGCACAAGCCTATGCGTACCTATAATAATGTCGATCTCTCCTCGCTTTAAGCGCTTTAAAATGAATTCTTGTTGTTTTTGTGTCCTAAATCGTGAAAGAAGTTCTATACAAATAGGAAAATTTTCAAATCTTTTTAGAACTGTCTGAAAATGTTGCCAAGCCAAAATTGTGGTAGGAACTAAAAATGCACATTGTTTCGAGTCGCAAACGCACTTAAATGCGGCACGAAGAGCCACTTCAGTTTTTCCTACTCCAACATCTCCACACAAAAGCCTGTCCATTGGTGCAAGTTTTTCCATATCGGATTTTATTTCGTCTATACACCGCAGCTGATCGGGCGTTTCTTCATATTCGAACTGAGCCTCAAAATCTCGTTGCAACTCGTTATCTGGAGCAAAGGCGTGGCCTTTGGCTTTGAGACGATCTGAATATAATTTTATTAATTCTTTGGCAATGTCTTGAGTTGCCTTTTTGACTTTTGCTTTCGATTTTTTCCATTCATTTGAGCCCAGTTTGTTGAGTCTAACGTGACTTTCTGCTCCGGGCCCGATATATTTATCTACCAAATCCAGTTGTGTAACGGGTACGTAAAGAGTATCCCCCTTAGCATATAAAATTTTAATATAATCTTTTTTTACATTTTGAACTTCAAGTTTTTGAATTCCTTTAAAAACACCAATACCATGTTGGCTATGCACTACATAATCGCCAATTTTGAGGTCGGAGATAGTGTAGATGTTTTTAATATTGTTTTTATTTTTAGGAATTATTTTTTTTTCGCTATGACAATGAGCGTAAGTTATAAGTGAAAAGTTAATTTCTGGATATTCAAAACCCGAAGAAAGAGTTCCTGGAAGAACAAATTTATTTCCTAAATGTATATTATTATTTTTATTTACAGTTTGTATATTATCGAAAAGTTGAGATAAGTCGTACGCAATGCGATTTGCAGCTTTTTCTGTTCCAGATAATATTAAGGTGGTTTGGTTTTTGTTTAAAATAGAAAAGGTGTTAGTTAATGCGTTTATGCTGCCATTCCATACTGGTATTTCTCGAGCGGAAAATGATATATTTTTATCTATTTTAGTAAAATAACTTTTAGTTAAAAACATATCTAAATATACTATAGGTTTATTACTGAGTGAAGCTAAAATCTTGGTTTTATCGAGTTCAAACGATTTAAGGTCATTGCAAAGGATACCATCTTCTAAAAATAAGGTTAAATCTTCAGACCATTGCTTTTCATGATTTTTTAGACGGTCATTTAATTTGGCTTGTTCGCAAAGCAAAATTATAGAATCTTCAGGCATAAAATCCAGTAATGAACCGGGCTTTTCATAGATGAAGTTTATAAATTTATCTCTAGAACCTAAATTTTTGGTATTTTTAAGTGTTTCTATTTCAGCATTTAAAATATCAATAGCTTTTTTATTGTTGTTTTTTAACAGCAATTTATTTTTTAAATTACATATTTTACACAAAAGACCCTTTTCATCATCGATGAGTATTTCTCTGGCTGGAGAGATTGTAATGGAATTAATTGATTTAGTTCGCCGTTGGGTTGTAGGATCGAAAAAGCTAATAGAATCTACTGTTTCACCCCAAAACTCTATGCGAACAGGTAGATTACAATTAGTTATAAAAACATCTAAAATTCCTCCACGTAATGAAATTTGGCCCTTACCTTCTACCTTATCATACCTTTCATATCCAGCTTGTAAAAGGCGATTAAGGAGTTCTTTAAGCTCAATATTTTCTCCGGTCTTTATATCAAAGAGCGCGCGAGTCAGACACTCTTTGGGCATAGTAAATTGTATGGCAGCCTCTATGGTAGAAACAACAATTTCTGTGTGATTTTGTAAGATTTTGCAAAGGGTGCTAAGTCTTAGATGCTCAAACTCTTTGGATTCACTCTCAATATTATAGAAATTGAAGTCGCGGAGAAGAAATAATGAAGCTTTACTACCCATAGAGTTTAGATTTAGTACCATTTTTCGTGCAACTTTTTCGTCTGGAACAAGCAAAAGGATCGGTTGTTTCTTGATTTTTGCAAAAGAATGTGCAAAGTGGATTTTGTGAATATCGGCAAGGCCTGTAATACTAATAGTATTTTTATGGTCGAATATTTCTTTCAGTATATTATTAAATGTTTTAGATTTTAGTAATATGTCATCTAAAAATCTCATTTTATCCCTCTTAAGAATTAAATTTATTCAAGGCAGAGTCTATTTTTTGGCAGACGATTAATTCGAGTGCGTTGTAGGCATTTTTTACTGCGAGATTGAGTTCTTCTTTTTCTTTTTTAGAAAATTCAGAGAGTACCCACTTAGCTAGATCCCAGTCTTTCGGTTTTTCTCCAATTCCTAGTTTTATGCGGACAAATGTATCGCAGCTGGTTTTTAAAATTATATCTTTAAGGCCGTTGTGGCTGCCTGCACTACCTTTTCGCCTAATTCTCAATTTGCCTACCGGCAAAAAAATATCGTCGGCAATTACGATAAGGTTTTCGGCTGGAATTTTATGATAATTTAAAATTTCACTAACCGCGTCTCCACTAAGATTCATAAATGTTAGTGGCTTTATTAACATAACCCGGTGTCCGGCAAATTCTGTTTCGAAAATTTCTGCATGATGTTTTAATTTTTTGTTAGAAATATTTTTTTGTCCAACAATATAGTCAATAGCGGCAAAACCAGCATTATGACGAGTATTCTCGTATTTTGACCCAGGATTACCAAGTCCGGCTACAACGAATTCTATTTTTGATTTTTTTAAAAATTTAAACAAAATATATCACCTCTTTATAAATAACTAAAAGGCCGGATGTTTTGTATCCCGCCGAAAGATTTGATTTTGTAACAAAAATTATTTTAAATCTTCAAACAAACATAGAAGAAACTGGAATATCTGAGTAAATGCGTTCGATGACCTCTGCAAAAAGCGATGCAACCGACAACACATTAAATTTATCAATAAATTTTTCTTTGGTAATCGGAATCGTATCTAGCAAAAACAGCTCTTTAATGCAACTATTTTTTATACGCTCCACAGCCGGGCCAGACAAAACTGCATGAGTCGCACAGGCGAAAACTTCACGGGCACCGCCGATTTCTACAACAGCTTTGGCGGCGTTGCACAAAGTACCAGCAGTATCAATCATGTCATCTACCAGAACCACATTTTTGCCGTTAACGTCGCCTATTATATGCATAACCTCCGATACATTTGCCCTCTGCCTCCGTTTATCAATAATAGCAATAGGCAAAGATAATTTAGAAGCAAACTCGCGAACTCTATTAACAGAACCTAAATCTGGCGAAACTATAACGTACTCTCCAGACTGAGAATGAATTTTATTCTTCAAAAAAGAAACAAGCAATCGACTGCCCAATAGATGATCTACCGGAATATTAAAAAAACCCTGTAGTTGAGGAGCGTGTAAATCCATGGTAAGCACTCGATCGGCTCCGGCCGTGGTTATAAGATCGGCAACCAGTTTGGCGGATATAGGATCGCGAGCGCTGGCCTTTCTATCTTGTCGTGCATATCCAAAATAGGGAATGACGGCGGTAATTCTACCAGCAGACGCACGTTTCATTGCATCAATCATAATGAGAAGTTCCATCAAATTATTATTAACCGGATAACATGTGGACTGCACAATAAAGCAATCCATTCCACGCACAGATTCGTTAAGCGAAACAGAAATTTCTCCATCGCTAAACATTTTTACTTCAGCTCGGCCAAGAGGAAGCTTTAAAGCGCTAGCTATATGCTTAGCTACAACCGGATTCGAATTTCCTGAAAAAATTTTTATACCCTTGCCATGAAAATTCATAATATTTTCCCTCAAATCTTTTATATTTAAACATCTAATAAAAATCCAGTCATATAAATTTATTATTTTTGATTACTGAATAAGGTCTAATAAAATTATTTGAAATAATATGAGAGCCAGAACAGTCAACAGCTCTCATAGTGATATTATTACCGATCAAGCAGCTGTCAATATATGTATTTGGACCTATTGTGCAGTTAGTTCCAATAATTGTTTTGCCTTTTATAATAGTTCCGGGCAAAATGCAGGTATTTTGCCCAATTTTTACTTCATCAGTAATAATAATTCCATTTGTGCAAGGAATATCTACGCCATTTGCCATCAGCTTTTTTAAAGTACACATTCGTGCAATGTGGTTTAGTTCGTTTAGCTGAATAGGATTATTAGCTCCAAGCACGGTGCTTTCGATTTGAGAAATGTACGCATTTACGCTGAATCCGTGGCCGATCAATAGACTTATAGCATCGGGTAGATAAAATTCGCCTTGAGAATTATTGTTTTTGATCTCGTGCAGAACTTTTAAAAGAGCTTTAACATTAAACCAATATGTACCAGAGTTGACCTCATCTATTTTACTAGATTTTTCATCTGTATCTTTTTGCTCTACTATTCCAGTTAAAGTGCCAGTATGACCTGCACGTATAATGCGGCCATATCCGTATGGATTTTTTATTTTTGCAGAAATTACTGTAGCAGCGTTTTGATGGCTGTTATGTAATTCATATGCTTTTTTTATAGTTTCTGCGTCTATAAATGGAGAGTCTCCATTTATAATTAAAACATCTTTGTCGATATTATTTAAAAGAAAGTCTTTAGCAATTAACACCGCGTGAGCGGTGCCTTTGCGTTCAGTTTGAATGATTATTTTGTATGATTCTGCCAGTGTGTTTAAATAATCGATTAAAACTTCACTTTTATATCCGGCAACAACGCAAATAGATTGAATTTTAGCTAAATTTAAAGCGTCTAAAACCCATTTAATCATAGGTTTAAAAAGAACTTTTGACAGAACTTTTGGCAGATTAGATTTCATTCTAGTTCCTTCTCCGGCAGCCAAAACGATTGCGCAGGTATTTTGCATTATGAGTCACTCCAAAAGTTTATTCTTTAATTAAATACATAATTATTGAATCTTAATAAATTTTCAGAAATTTTAGGTATCAATATATTCACAAAAAATTTTTATTTTATAACTCCAGTTTTTATTAAATCTAAAGCAGCCGAGAGAGCCTTATATGCGGTAGCAACTCTAATATAATTGCGATTTACGTTAGTGCTCTCTGATGCAAAGTTTAAGTGAAGATAAGTTGTTTTTGTCATATTAGAAAGTCCAATATAAATTAATCCTACAGGCTCGTTTAAACGTGCTAAATTTTTTGGTCCAGCGTAACCGGTTGTAGAGATGCCAATATCGGCGTTCGCAAGCAATCTTACATGAGCAGCCATCTCCATAGCTGTTTCTTTAGAGACGGCACTTTTATTTTTGAGAGTACGGCTCGATACAGATAATAAATTTTTTTTTATATAATTTGAATAAGCACAGATTCCACATTCAAAAACATCAGAAGCACCAGGAATATCTGTAATAAGCTTAGAAATTAATCCACCAGTACAGCTCTCGGCGGTAGATATTTTTAAATTTTTTTCACTTAAAACATCAACCAATTCTCGAGTAATTAATTTTATATTTAAAGTTTTTATATGCTGTTCGGGTTTCATTTTTTACCTCCAACAAAACGTAATTATATTTTAATTTCGATTCAGGGTTCTGTCAAATTATTACTTGATAAAATTCGATATAATAATAAGATTTTATTGACTTTTAGGGAAAAATAAATTTATTATATAATCAAAGATTTTGGGAGGCAGATTATGCTTGAAAACGAAAATGTCTTCGTGATCATATGTTGGAATATAATTTTTATTTTAGTTTGGGATTTTATAGTTTTTTGCATGTGCAAAACTTTAAATGAAGATCAACTAGATTACAAAAAGTATATGTATAAAATAAAATACTGGGAGTATAAAGGCGTATGGTATAATAAACGGCTTAAAATTAGAGTCTGGAAGGATTTTTTGCCACAATATGTATCTAAAAATGGATTCTCTAAAAAAAATTTAAACAATCTATCTTTAAGCTATATAAATCAGTTTATCTTAGAGACCTGCAGAGCAGAGTGGGCACATAAAAATTGTATGTGGATCGCTATTTTGCTAATCTTTATAAATAAGTTTATAATAGGAATAACTTTTTTTATAGTAGTTTTGCTAATTAACTTTCCATATATTTGTATTCAAAGATATAACCGTATAAGACTAATAAAGCTAAAAGAGAAAATTTTAAAATTAAGTAAAAGTGAGTTCCAAAATGAAGAAACATTGAATATTGCATATAAAAAAATTTAACGTTTCTTTAATCTCTCAAAAACTAAAAATGTACGGAGAATTTATGGGAGTGAGTTCTATGCCGCGCTTTTTTATAAATGAACCTGTTAAAGATTTTTTTGAAATTATAGGAGACGATGCAAAACATATAATTAAATCATTGAGAATGCGAATTAACGAAACTGTAGTTTTATGTTGCAACGAAATGGACTATTCTTGTAGGATTATTGAAATAAAAAAAAATTCGGTTATAGTGAAACTATTAAATGTAAAAAAGTGTGAATCAGAGGCTAAACTTAAAGTTTGGCTTTTTCAGGGCTTGCCAAAAGGCGAAAAAATGGATTTGATTGTACAAAAGGCAGTAGAGCTTGGAGTGAATTCTATTGTCCCTGTAGTAACTAAACGTTGCGTATCGCGCCCAAGTGAGGCTTCTTTGCAAAAAAAAACAGATCGTTGGCAAAAAATTGCAAAAGAGGCTGCAATGCAATCAAAAAGAGGATATATTCCTAAAATTTTTAATGTAATGAATTTTGATGATGCGATAAATTTTTCACAAGAGCTAGAAAAAGTAATTCTTTTTTACGAAAACGGCGGTATTGCCCCATATAGAGTGATTAACAATATGTTAAACTCGGTTGCGATATTTATTGGGCCCGAGGGAGGCTTTGAGAACTCAGAAGTGGATTTTGCCAAAAGTAGACGCGCAGAGTTATGTTCGCTGGGGAAAAGAATTCTTCGCACAGAGACTGCTGCAATCGTATCCGTAGCTACAACAATTTATGAGTTTGAGCGTGAGTAAATAAGTATCAAGTTGGTTTAATGTATTAAATTACAAAAAATTTTATTTAATTTAAAGTAAAAAGTATTAGTATAGAAATGAACAAAGAGTTGTTTCTATACTAATTTTTTAACTAATTTTACTAAGTTAATATAATATGTTACCCTGGACTATTTTTAGCCCGTCACAGCATTGCAATAGATAATATTGCTATTTTCATCATTACTGAGGTCAGATGCAAATGCTCATTTTAGACTTTCAAAAAATCTAAAACCACAGATGTCATCTGGGAATTTAACAAAGTAACGTTTCTTACCATCTTTAAATATTGTTCCATCGGCCACATTGTGGGCTTACTTAGGGTTTAATTTTTCTTTTGCTATTTTTAATCTTCTACTCTAAAGTTGACAAATAAAGTTTAGTTTACAATTTTTATTATATATCAAATAGATGTCGCATAATGTCGTTAGTTTGCCTATTAAAAGTATATTTTTTATTTAAAAAACAATATTCAACTCACATATTGACAAAAAACTTGGAATATATTATAATTTTTTAGCACAAAATAATAAAAGGAGAGGAATTATGTTGGCTAATAAAGTGATACAAAATTTTTTTAGAGACAATTTTTCGACTAAGAAATTTATAAATTATAAAAGAAATTTAATTGTGCAAAAAAACAATATAAAATTCAAAAACATGTTTAATGATTTTAATAATAAATTTACAAAATTTATCCGAGTTGCTTTGCTAATAGTTTTTATATTTTCGTTGAGCTTACATACTTTAATAGGTTTTGCTGAAGATGAATTTTATTCTGATGTTGTTAAAATAAATAATGATAGTAATTATTTATTTGATACATTTGATTTTGATATAAAAACTGAAGATTCACAAGAAGATGGGGTAACAGATGAAAAAATTTTAATAAACGCACAGGATTATCAAGATTTAAAAGTAAATCTTGATAATGACTCTACGTTACGCTCTTCGAACTTTTTAGAACTAGATTTATTTGAAGAAAATAATCTTGATGATATTTTGTTAAAAACGTTAGATATTATAGAAAAAGATAGTCAAAATAAAACGAGCCGTACATATAACCATTTTAAAATTCTAGTTGATAATGCCGATTTTATGCAAAAAATTAAAAATATAAAAAGTTTTTTAAGAGATGATAAAATTGGCGAAAACCGTAAACAATTGAAAATTATAAAACAATTAAAGGCTATAGAAAAAATATTAAAAGAAAATAGTCTAGAAAATCATAGTTTTTTTGGTTTTGTTCACACCGTTAAGATGGCGTATAAAGTTAAAATTTCTAGAAGAATAGCTAATGAAATTTTAAAAAATAACAGAAAAAGCGTTGAAGAAGAAATGAATAACAATAGTTCTTATATGAAACTAGAGATGGAAACAAAAATTAATGTTGAAGGTGTAGAATTAGGAATATCTATAGGAGTTAAATCTAGTGAAGGAGCTAGCGAATTAAGTTTTTATCAGACTGAAAACAGCTTAAGCATAAAATTATCAATTGGTATCGGTAATAGCAATTTATTATCATTGAGTGTTGCAGATACATTGAAAATAAAAAGGATATTAATATATCGTTCACTTGAACAGTTTTTAGATACAGATATAAAGCGTGGACAAATTAGTACAATTAGAATACGTAATAATGAAATAGAAAATATAATAAATTCAAGAAAAAATATGCAACAAAAAGAAAAAAAATTATTGGCAAATATATCAGCTTCTATAGTAAATTATTTGAAAGCTTTAGGCGTAATCGATCAAAATACTAAGATAAAGCTTCCAGATATAACTCAAACAAATTCAGCAAAAAGTGTGCTTACTAAAAAGAATACTTTTTCTTTACAAGCCGAGGCACAATGTTTGGTTGATGCGGGGATACGTGTTTCAACAAGCTCTTCATTAGAAAAAACTAGGTCAAGCCATCCTTATTTAGAATTAATAGATAAAAATTGTTTACCTTCTGAAATAGGAAAAGATTTTGAGAATATCTGTAGATTTTTAAAAGCAGAAAAATATAACAAATTTAATGAAATAAAAAAAAGAATTCCTGATGCAACAGCAGAAGACATAAATAATTTTGTTAATATTATTAAAGGAGACTTATCAAGTTATAATTGGGCTTTATCAGTTATGTCTAATAAAAATGCATCAAAAGAAGACTCCGATAAGGCAGAATTACTCAAACACCGCATAGAAGAAAATTGGTTGACTTCAAAATTTTTTAAAAAATTAAAAAATGGGCGTTTAGATATGTTAAAAGCCGCTATTTCTATTTCGGTGCTACTTAGATCTGCTATAAATATAAATATTAATGAAAGTATGCATGATAGCTTCGAAGAAATTTATTATCAAATGGAAGTTTTATCTAAAATGCAGATGTTTACCAATTCTTTAAAAATGTCGAAGAAAAATGCCGAATTTTTAATAACTGAGAAAAAAAAAGAAACACAAAGTTTAAAAGGTGAGATATCAATTGATATTCCTAAAATAGGAAAAACTAGTATAAATTTTATATACACCGAAGATAATCATAATTCTAAAAAGACCAAAGCAAGTATAAGTTTTAGTGTAGAACTTCCGTTAGTAGGGAATAAAATTATTGGGAACTACTCGTTACAAAAGACTTTAAATAAAGTTCAGAAAAAATTATCAAAATCAGAAAACAAAGTTGCTTATAAATTTGCAGAAGTTATTGAAGTTTTAAAGAGAAAATTTAATTCAAAAAGAAATATTCTAGGATATAATATTATGGAGAAAAAATCTAACGCTAGTGACGGATTAATAACGAGCAACCTTTTCAGTGACAATAGTATTGAAATAACTTTTTATTTTGAGGAGATAAAAAAGTCTTGCAGTGATTATCCATTGCCTGGACAAAGTTTTTGCAATAAACCAAATGTTTCTTGGTTTTTAAAAAGCATAGAAGGATCCGAATCAAAAACCTATGAAACTAATTTTAATGCTTTATCGGCTGTAAATATAAAAGGTTCAAAATCTATTATTAGAAGTTCAAATATAATTGGCTCAGATTCATTACGTTTACCTGTAAATAAGTTTAATATATTTGAGCTAAGTTTAAGTGATCGTAAAGATAAAAATGATAAAAATTATCTATGGAATAGTTTTAAAAAATCACATAAAAATCAATTTAAAAGAATATTTAAAAATATAACAAAAAGTAATAGCAACTCAAGATATGAGCTGCAAATAATGTATAACAAAGTCATGAAAAAAGCAAAAGGTAGCCAAAAAAATAATGTTAATGAAATATTTGTTAAATTTTTGAATGCTTGCCAGAAAGTTACTAATGAATGCACGGAGGCAAATTATATAGAAGCTTCAGATTTATTTGATGAAGTCTTAAAATTAAATTACAATTTTAAAATTATGAACGTTTGAAGTTTTTGTTTTTTAAAATTTGGATGTTGTGAAAAATAAAAAATTTGCAGATGTTTATTTTAAAAATTTTTTAACGATTCAATTTATATATTTTTTGTTTTTATGTGATTTTTACATAAATAAGTATATTTTGTTCTTTGATTTGAACTGACGAATAGCATATAAAATATGTATATTTTGTATTTTAAAGTTATGAAAAAGTAGACATACTTAAAAAAGCACATCTACTCAAAAAATGTTAGAAATATTAAATTAAGATTAGCCCATTAAATTTGTATCAACACAATGACCTTTTTCAAAATCATCTGGGGTTGGCTTTTTTGGTTCAATTTGGTCTGACTCTCTTGAAAAAGCATGGATTTGATCAACCATCCGAATCAAATCGTTTATTCTAGCGGGTAACTGATCTAAAAGATCATCAAGCTGCATTATTAGAGAATCACTTGTTGGAGTAAAATAATTCGTGAATGATCTAAAGTCTTGAATTGCTGAGAGTAATAGCATTACATAAGTAGCGAGTGGGTTAATTTCATTGTCAAGAAAATTTTTGAATCTGCTAGCTAAATTTAGAAATTGAGTATTGTCCGTGAGAGCAACTGCATGGTAAAGCCCGGTGTCATTCTGAAAATTAAGTGTATGGGTATGCGTTATTTGCCTAAGTAAATTATCTAGAGGTGTATCGACCTCATTACTATAGCGGTTTATAAATTCAACCGCTTCTGGAATTCTTTCTATAAGACGGCTGTTTTCGGGATCTGTGCCATCCATAAAGATAAACATAGGATGGTTAGGTGGCAAAGATGCGAAAGCTGAACTATAAGAGGCACCAGAAAGCAAAGATAAGCTTAATGTGATTGATAAAGTTTTTTTGAACATGATAAAAATCTCCTAAAAAATATATTTTTTATGTTTTTATGCAGAGTAAAATTTTTATTTGCTTGCAAGCTTTTTAAGAAAATTTAACATTTATAAAAACATTCTTTTTATTATATAGTTTTTTTTGTAAAATTCAAGCCCTAAGTACAATATATTCACTAAAATAATTAAAACAAAGAAATTTTAGTGCTTTAGTGGAAGATTTTAAATAAATTTTAGCAGATATATGTTTTTTAATAAGCGCTTAGGTTAAACAGATAATTTATTAGCTCGACAGAAGATCGGTGTTTGAAATGAAAATTGATCGCATAACAGTTGCATTTAGTAATTTAAAAAAAGGTTGCACCTGCTTTAAAAGAAGCTCCTCGCAGGAATTATCGCATGACCCGTAAGTTGCAATAAGAATAGCTTCTTTTTTTTGAGAAAATGGATTAATTTTAAGCTTGGTTTTCATGTTAAAATAAAGTTGAGTGCGGTCGATAATGTTTTTTAGAGGAGCCGGAAAACTTAAATTATACACAGGCGTAGCTAACACAATCAAATTGCAGGATCTAAAGCTTACATCTATGTGGTTGAAGTCATCGAACTTGCATCGAGCTACCTTAGTGCAAAAACCGCAATCCGTACATGGCTGTATATTTTCTTTAAAAGAATCAATTATCTCGAAATTATAGTAAGTTTCTAGTGGCTTAGTTATAGTGAGAAGGGCTTTTTTTGTGTTTCCATCTTTGTGAGGAGACCCGTATAAAACCAAAGCTTTTTTTTTGTTCAAAAAATCACCTGAATTTTTAATAAAATTTATAAAACCCCATTTTGCCAACATTTATGGCAAAGAGCAATATATTTATCGTTGCCACCTATATCGATTTGTTCACCGGAGTAAATAATTTTTCTGCCCTTATATCTTGCATTTATAATAGCTTTGCGGCCGCATTTGCACATCGACTGAATTTCTCTTATTGAGTCAGAAATTTCGAGTAAACGCTTGCTACCTTCAAACAGTTTGCCCATGTAATCCGTTTTTAAACCATAGCACATTACCATTACACCAGAATCCGTTAATTTGCGCAGTTCGTCTACTTGAGATGCAGTTAAAAATTGTGCCTCATCAACTATTATAATATCTAATGTTTCATATGGAGCCAAAATATCTTTGATCTTTTCGGTTTGTGATACAGTTAAAGCTTCGCAAAAGAGGCCGATTCTAGATTTAACAACAGTTTTACCATCGCGGCTATCTATATTTGGCTTGATTAGAATAACTTTTCTGTTTTTTTCTTCAAAACTAAATTTTTTCATCAAAGCATTTGCGGTTTTGCTAGACCCCATAGCGCCATAATAAAAGTACATTTTCATGTTTCGCACCAAATTTCTTTATTGTGTTTATATAATAAATATTTTAGTATATCAATTTATTTTTATCAACGAATTTATTGAGCAGAATTTTTTATTTTAATCTAAGCAAAAAATTTGTAATTTTTTTATTCATTTATAACAGTTTGATATTGACAAAAAATTTTTTTGATTGCATAATTTAATTATTCTAAAATTTGTTGAAAAAAGGGTATATTGTGTTATTAAAAAATCTATATTATAAGTTGCTGAAATAAAGCTAAAAATTTACTTAACACGGATATTTTGAATATAATAATTATTGAATTAAAACACTTGGTGCAACTTTTAGCAGGGAGGTGATCTTGTGAAGGATATGATCTCGAGAATAATCGAGATGGATAAAACTGCTAGAGACTTAACTCAGCGTGCACAAAAAGATAAAATTAATTTGGAAAATGAAATAAAATTAAAAAAAGATGAAATCCGTAATGAATATCTGGAACGAGCAAGAAAAAGATTGACTATAAATGAAAAAACAGAACGAAATTTGGCAGAAGAACAAAAATTAAAAATAATTGAGAATTATAAAAACATATCCAGATCTATAGACGACTTATATAATAAGAATTGTGATGTTTGGGTAAATTCTATTGTAAAGAATGTTTTGGGAGAATAATTTTATGCTTTCTAGATATGCTTCAAATGTTATTTCTGCAAAGGTTAGAGCTATGTATGGCAAACGGATTAAGTCGGTGGATTATAGCAATCTGCTAAGATGTTTAACTGTTACGGAGGTAGCAATTTATTTAAAAAATAATTCGCATTATTATAACGAGCTTGCAAATGTTAATGAACTTGAACTCAATAGAAATCAATTAGAGAATCTTATTCGTAGAAAAGTCTTTCACGATTTAGAAAACCTTTGTAAATACGAAATTTCTACCGGCAGCAGCTTGGCAGAGTACATGATTGCAAGAACAGAAATAGAACAGCTCATGCATAGTTTGATGTATTTAGCTTGTGGCAACCCATATGGATACATTCATTCTTTGCCGATGTTTTTTAATAAAAGAACAAAAATTAATCTTATGGAACTTACAACTATAAAAAATTATGATGACTTTTTGCGGGTTTTAAAAAATTCTCCTTATGAAGCACTTTTGGCAAAACATAAACCTAAAGCGGGAAAAAAGTTGGACTTTTCTGCAATAGAAAAAACGCTGTATGACTATATTTATGGTAAGTTTTTTGAAGCTTTGAAAAAAAATCAATCTAAAAAAGTGCGCAACGAATTAGCAGAACTTTTAAATGCTTATATTGACTATAGCAATTTTGTTAGAATTGTTAGATTAAAAAGAAATCATAGTAAGGTTAAATCGGCTGTTTTGAACTTTGGCACAATTAAGCAAAAATATATTGTTCAGATGGAAGAAGCGGCTGACGAAGAGCAAGTTTTTGAAGTTATGAGGGAAACAAATAGAGGGAAAAAATTAAAAAAAATAACATTTAATTATGTTGATGAATTGCCGGATAGAGTGCTTTATAATAAGTGTAGAGATACTATTAGATTTTCTGTGTATCCATCGGTTATAATGCTGTCGTATATATTTCTTTTACAGATCGAGGTTCAAAATTTGACTACTATAATTGAGGGCGTTAGATATAAGGTTCATCGAAAAGAAATAGAGAATTTGTTGATTTTGAATAGTCGAGATAGAGAGGGAGTGGTATAGCATGGCGGTTTCATCTGTCAAGCTAGCGAGCATTATTGGAGTGCTGCCGGCTCTTGACGAAGTGATAAAGGTTTGTGGAAAGTCCGGAATTTTTCATCCGGATAATGCAATGTCGTTTTATTCTAAAAATAAGAACTTTGTGCCTTTAACTGAAGGCAACCCATATAGCGAGCCGCTTAGAAAGTTAAAAGATATGATAAAAAAAGCCGGAATGAGCTTGCAAATGGTTGATATTTCGGATTTTGATGTAAATATAAAGGAAATTAATGATTATGTCAATTATATAAGCAACAAACTTGGACTGTTGATAGACAAAAAACAAGAACTCCTTAATGAAATAGCAAAACAAACAAATGCTTTAAATAATATTAGTCATTTTGTGGGCCTGGACCTAAATTTGGCAGAAATTTTTGCTTGTAAATATATTAAAGTAAGATTTGGCAAGTTGCCTAAAGAAAGTTTTCAGAAAATAAATTTGCGCCAGCAGGATGATCCTTATATGCTGTTTTTTCCTTGTACGGTGGGTAAGAAGGCATGCTGGGGAATTTATTTTGCGCCTCTTGAGAATATTGCAGATGTAGATAGAAAGTTCGCAGGACTATATTTTGAAAGACTTTGGATAAATCAAATTGATGGTACTCCTGAAACAGAAATGGAGATAATTAAAGGGTTAATTAATAAGGCAGAACAAGAGTTAGAGGCTGTTAATAAAAAAATAGAAAGCTTTTGGAAGACTCAAAAAGATCAGTGTTTAAGATTTTATACAAAGTTAGAAGAAATGAAGGCATATTATGGAATAAAAAAATATATTTCTAAGTATAATGAGAGCTTTATCTTGGTTGGGTGGATTCCTGCCGAACAAGAAGACAACTTTTCACGTCAGCTAAACGACGTTTATGGCATAGAGTTCTCAATAGAAAAAATAGAAGACGAGCAGCGGCATTCTCCGCCGGTTAGTCTAAAAAATAATAGATTTTCACGACCATTTGAATCTTTTGTAGAAATGTATGGGCTGCCAAGCTACAACGAAATTGACCCAACAGTGATAGTTTCGATATTGTATACGCTACTGTTTGGAATTATGTTTGGCGATTTTGGCCAAGGTATCGTGTTATCGATTGCAGGCGCGTGTATGTGGAAGTTTAAAAAAATGATGCTTGGCAAAATATTAATTCGATGTGGATTTGCAGCATCTGTTTTTGGCCTTATATATGGAGCTTTTTTTGGATTAGAACATGCGCTGGATCCTATGTATAAATTGCTGTTTGATTTGGATGAAAAACCGATAGATGTATTGGCCCCTAGAACTGTAATGACAATTATCGTTTTAGCGGTAGTTTTGGGAGCGTCGATTATCGTTTTAGCTATGCTTTTGAATATAATATCTTCATTTCGACGGCGAAATTATGAGAATGCTGTTTTTGACCAAAATGGCGTAGCAGGGCTTATTTTTTATGGTTCACTGGTATTTGCAATGGGTGCAATGACTGTTGGATTTAATCTAATGACTTTGCCATATTTTTGGATTTTGCTAATTTTGCCACTTTTATTAATTTTCTTTAAAGAACCATTAGGAAAACTTTTAAAGAGAGAGACGAACTGGAAGCCAGAAAAATGGGGTGAATATATTGTGCAAAATAGCTTTGAGATGTTTGAGATTTTGCTAAGTTATATTACAAATACGATGTCTTTTTTAAGAGTTGGAGCATATATTTTAGTTCACGCAGGTATGATGATGGTTGTGTTTACAATTGCTCAAATAGTGCCCGGAGGTATTGTAGGATATATAATAGTGGCAATAGCTGGGAATGCTTTTGTGATAACTTTGGAGGGGTTACTTGTAGGTATACAAGTACTAAGACTCAATTTTTATGAATTGTTTAGCAGATTTTTTGATGGGCAGGGTCGACCATTTATGCCAGTTAGAGTGCCTGAAGAAAATTTGTAAAAAATTATATTAAATTTTGGAGGATTTTTTCAATGAATGCTGCATTAATTTTTATTTTGTTTGTGGGGTTATTAATTAGTTCGCTATTTTTGTGTGGTTTTGCGGTAAGAAAAGGATTAAAACCAGCTAAAGCCGTATTAATTCAATTGTTTAGTTTTGCTCTTTTGTTTATGATTTCTTTTGCTGGCATATCTTTTGTAGCCATCGCGGAAGACTCATTAATTTCTAGTGAGGCAAGTTTAAACTCATTTTCAGAATCGGCACAGGTTAAGTCCGATAAAGAATGGGATTCTCTTGCGATGGCCTTGGTTATGGGACTATCTTCGATTGGTAGCGGAATTGCAGTAGCAGCCGCCGCACCAGCAGCTATTGGTGCAACTTCGGAAGACCCTAAAGCGTTTGGTAAGGCTATCGTTTTTGTTGGATTGGCAGAGGGTGTTTCGATATTTGGATTGCTTATTGCTATATTTATAAAGTTTATTTAAAGCAACTAGATGATTGTTGTTTGAAAGAACGGTGCTTATTATATGAGATTTCATCTTATTAGTGATAATAAGGATACTTTTGTAGGAATGTGCCTGGTGGGGATTCCTGGAGTTGTTGTGCATAAAGAAGACGAGATAAAACAGGCAATAAATGAGGCTTTAAAAGATGACAAAATTGGAGTTGTTTTGATTACCGAAAACTTGGTAAAAATTTGTAGAGACTTTATATATGATATAAAACTTAAGTACGCAAAACCACTTATTGTAGAGATTCCAGATAGACACGGCAACGGCAGAGCAAAAGATTCTATAACTAAATATGTGAGAGATGCAATTGGAATTAAAATCTGATAAAAATTTTTTGAGCCAGGGGTGTAATAATGCAAGATATAGGCAAAACAAGTAACTTTTTAAGGGCTATAAATAAATATGCAGCAGAACAAAGAAAAGAAATTAAAACTCGAGCTGAAGAGTTCCGCAAATACGAACTGCAAAAGGCTGAGGCCGAAGTTTTAAGAGATGCATACTTTTTAATTCAACGAGAAATGGCTCAAATGAAAAAAAATATTGCCAATGAAGTCTCTAAAATAGAGATCGAAAAACGAAAAGAAATTTTTGCAAAACGTCAGAACATTACGGATGAGGTCTTGAAAAAGGCAAGAAATAAAATATTGGATTTTACAAATACTCAAGAATATGTAGAGCTTTTAAAAAAATATGCAAATTCGATATCTAAGATATTGAAAAAATCAGGAACAATTTTATATGTTTGTGCAAGAGATGAAAAGTTTAAAGACTTGATTAGAGAAGCATATGGCAAAATTTGCATAGTAAAAGTGGACGAAAAAATAAAAGTTGGAGGCATCAGGGCTATTAATAGTGTTATGGCTTTGGTTGTAGATGAAACACTGGATTCAAAATTAGAAAGACAAAAGAGTTGGTTCGAAGAGAACTCTAAGTTAAATATATTTTAACGTTCGGCTTGTTGGAGATGTGCTATTATGAAAAATCAAAATGTTATTTATGGCATAAATGGCCCTGTGGTTACGGTTAAAGATACAGATTCTTTTTCTATGATGGAAATGGTGTATGTTGGAAATAGTAAGTTAATTGGAGAGGTTATAGGAATAACAGAAGAGTTTACGACAATTCAGGTTTATGAAGAAACAACCGGCCTTGAGCCGTTAGAACCTGTGGTAGGCACGGGTAGCCCAATGATGGCAACTTTAGGCCCTGGAATAATTAATAATATCTTCGATGGAATTCAGAGGCCTTTGCGCGGAATAGAAAATAGGTATGGAGCTTTTATAGAAAAAGGGCTTGGAGTATCAGCTCTTGATGAGGAAAAAAAATGGGACGTTAAAATAAAAGTAAAAGTGGGAGAGAAATTATTTGCTGGAGATATATATGCAGAGTGCCAAGAAACTAGTATAATCACGCATAAATGCATGGTGCCACCAAATGTTGCCGGAGAAGTTGTTATGGCAAAGAAGAATGGCAAATTTTCTGTAAATGACGTTGTTGTACAAATAAAGACTGAAAATGGTAAGGAATTAAAGCTAACTTTATGTCAACAATGGCCAATAAGATCTCCGCGTCCAGTGGCAAAACGGCTGCCAACAACCATTCCACTAATAACTGGGCAGAGGGTTATAGACACATTATTTCCTGTTTCAAAAGGTGGAGCGGCAGCTGTTCCTGGAGGGTTTGGAGCAGGGAAAACTATGACGCAGCATCAGTTGGCCAAGTGGTGTGATGCGGATATAATTGTTTATGTTGGTTGCGGAGAGCGTGGCAATGAGATGAGTCAGGTTTTGAGCGAATTTTCGGAACTTATCGACCCAAAATCCGGCAAACCGATGACAGAGCGTACGGTGCTAATTGCAAACACTTCAAATATGCCTGTGGCTGCACGTGAAGCTTCTATTTATACTGGAATCACGCTGGCAGAGTATTATCGCGATATGGGCTATCACGTAGCTATAATGGCCGATTCTACATCACGGTGGGCAGAGGCTCTTAGAGAGATCTCTGGAAGACTCGAAGAAATGCCTGCAGAGGAGGGCTTCCCGGCATATTTGCCATCACGATTATCAGAATTTTATGAAAGAGCCGGGTTGACTAAAAATTTAAATAATTCTGACGGTTCAGTAACAATTATAGGGGCCGTTTCGCCACAGGGAGCAGATTTTTCGGAGCCTGTTACCCAGAATACGAAAAGGTTTGTAAGAGCTTTTTGGGCTTTAGATAAATCTTTGGCATATACAAGACACTATCCGGCAATCAACTGGATGCAGAGTTACAGCGAGTATTTTACTGATCTTGACCCGTGGTTTGTGCAAAATGTGGGGGAGGACTTTGTAAAATATCGAGCTAAAATTAGTGCGATTCTGCACGAAGAAAATAAGTTGATGGAAATAGTTAAGCTAATCGGCTCGGATGTTTTGCCCGATGACCAAAAGCTTGTAATAGAGATTGCAAGAGTTATTCGAGTAGGATTTTTGCAGCAGAATGCGTTTCATAAAGAGGATACATTTGTGCCTTTAGAGAAACAAAAATTGATGATGAAGGTAATACTTCATCTGGAAAATAAAGCACGGCAACTTATATTGGCATCGATTCCTATTGCTAGACTACAAGAACGAGGCGTTTTTGATAAGCTAACAAAAATGAAATATGAGGTTCCAAATAATGATCTTAGCGCATTTGATGGCTATATAGAGGAGATAGATCAGGCATTTAGCGAGATCTTAAAAGTATAATTTTGAAGAGCAAGTTGGGGGCGTGATAAAGTGATAATTGATTATATTGGCGTAAAAGAAGTAAGTGGCTCGTTAATTGTTATAGATGGCGTTTTTAACGTTTCTTTTGAAGAGATTGTGGAGATTCGTCTGGATGATGGCACAATTAGACAGGGCAGAGTAGTTCAGATAGATGGAGATAGAATAGTTGTTCAGGTTTTTGAGGGAACAAAAAACATTTCGCTTAACAATACAAGAACACGCCTTAAAGGGCACCCAATGGAGCTCGCACTTTCTTCGGAGATTTTGGGAAGGGTTTTTGACGGTGTTGGTAGACCTATAGACGGGTTGGGGGATGTTTTTCCGGAAAAGAAAATGAATGTGAATGGGATGGCAATTAATCCTGTGTCGCGGCTGTATCCTAAAGACTATATAAACACAGGAGTCTCTACTATAGATGTATTAACTACACTTATTCGTGGACAAAAGTTGCCTATCTTTTCGGGATCTGGGATGAAACATAATGAGTTGGCAGTTCAAATTGCACGGCAGGCTAAAATTTCTTCGGACGAAAAAGAAAATTTTGCTATAGTTTTTGCCGCAATGGGTGTAAAAAACGATGTTGCAGAATATTTTAGACGTAGTTTCGAGGAGTCTGGTGTGTTGCAGCGCGTTGTAATGTTTTTAAATCTTTCTAACGACCCTGTTATAGAAAGAATTTTAACGCCGAGATGTGCATTAACTGCGGCAGAATATTTGGCTTTTGAACAAGGAATGCACATACTGGTTATAATGACAGATATGACATCTTATACCGAGGCTTTGCGCGAATTTAGTTCTTCTAAAGGAGAAATCCCGGGTAGAAAGGGCTACCCAGGGTATCTTTACTCGGATCTAGCATCGATTTATGAAAGAGCCGGAATGATCAAAGGGAAAAAAGGTTCATTAACGCAGATTCCAATTTTGACAATGCCAAATGATGATATCACGCATCCTGTACCAGATTTGACAGGATATATAACAGAAGGCCAGATTGTTTTGGATAGAGCTCTTGAAGGAGAAGGAATTTATCCACCGATATCGGTATTACCGTCGCTTTCGCGCTTGATGAAGGATGGTATAGGTGAGGGATACACTAGAGAAGATCATTCTGCACTGGCAAATCAGCTTTTTGCATGCTACGCTAAGGTAAAAGATGCTCGTTCGTTGGCTTCTGTTATTGGAGAAGAAGAGCTATCGGCTGCGGATAAGAAAATTCTGGCGTTTGGTAAAGAATTCGAAGAAAAGTTTATTAATCAGGGATTTGGAGAAGATAGAAGTATAAAAAAAAGTTTGGATCTTGGCTGGAAGTTGCTCTCTATGTTGCCTAAAAAAGATTTAGATAGAGTTGATGATGCAATTCTTGAAAAGTATTATCAAGAAGAAAAAGCTGAGGATAAAAAATAGCTAGACGCTTGGCAAAGAAGGTGAATTTAGATTGAGTATGTCTATAGTAGCAACAAAGGGAAATTTGATTGCAACAAAAAAATCATTGGAGCTTGCTAAAAATGGATTTGATTTGTTGGACAGAAAGCGAAATATTTTGATAAGAGAAATGATGTTGCTTATTAAACATGCATCTACGATTCAAAAAGAAATAGATACAACTTATGCAAAAGCTTATGCCGCACTCCAAAAGGCAAATATTACCCTTGGGATGATCGAAGAAATTGCAGGTACAGTGCCAATTGATGATAGTTTAAAAATATCTTACAGAAGTGTTATGGGAGTTGAGATTCCGCTAGTTTCTTTTAGCGAAAAAGGAACTCACGAACTGCCGTTTGGCTTATATAACTCTAACTCTATGCTGGATGAGGCTTACCGTCGATTTTTAAAAGTGAAAAAAATGACGGCAGAGCTAGCTGAAATCGAAAATAGTGTATATCGTTTGGCGGATGCAATTAGTAAAACTCAAAAAAGAGCAAATGCACTCAAAAATATTGTTATTCCACGATTTGAAAGTTTTGTGAAGACTATATCGGATGCACTTGAAGAAAAAGATAGAGAGGAATTTTCTCGACTTAAAGTTATAAAAAATAAAAAAAATTAATAGAATGTTAGCTTGTTATATGATAAAAAAGTAGCAATTTACTGTTTGTATAAATTGATATTTTAAAATATATACAGGTTAACATTTTTTACTGTAAAAATAAATACTTTCTTTACGAAATTATTGTAATATATTATAATAAAAACAACTATTTAAAAGATTTTTGAGAGGGGATGTGATTGGCATAAAAAGGATATTTCTTATAGTGCTAGATAGCTTGGGTATAGGAGCCATGCCAGATGCGAATGATTACGGCGATAGCAACAACTGCAATACATTAAAGTCGATATCTAAAAGCAAATTTTTTAAAATTGAAAATATGAAAAAACTAGGGCTTTTTAATATAGATGGAGTAAATTGTGGTCAAAAAGAATACAAACCCATAGGGGCTTTTGCTAGAATGAAGGAAAAGTCTAAAGGCAAAGACACAACTATAGGACATTGGGAAATTGCGGGAATAGAATCGCGAACGCCGCTGCCAACGTATCCCTATGGTTTTCCGGCAGAGATTATTTCTGAATTTGAAAGAACAACTAGCAGAAAAGTTCTCTGTAATAAGACATATTCTGGAACAGAAGTTATAAAGGATTATGGCCAAGATCATATGAAAACAGGCGCTCTTATAGTTTATACCTCAGCAGATAGCGTGTTTCAAATAGCGGCGCACGAAGATGTTGTCTCGCCACAAAAGCTATATGAATACTGCAAGATTGCAAGAGGTATTTTAACTGGCAAAAATGCTGTTGGAAGAGTGATTGCACGCCCTTTTGTGGGAGAATACCCTGATTTTAAGCGTACAGCTAATAGGCATGATTTTTCGTTAGCGCCACCAGAATTAACAATGCTGGATCAGCTAGTTGAGAACGGAAAAGACGTTTTGTCAGTAGGAAAAATTGTGGATATTTTTGCAAGTAGAGGTATTACTGAATTTATACGTACAAAAGGCAACAAAGACGGAATAGAGTGCGTGAAAGAGCTTTTGAATAAAAAGTTTGAAGGATTGTGCTTTGTAAATTTAGTCGATTTTGACATGCTCTATGGACATAGAAATGATGTGGATGGCTATGCAAAAGCACTCACAGAGTTTGATATAGCGCTAAAAGAAATAATATTTGGATTAAAATCAGAGGATTTGCTGATTATTACCGCGGACCACGGCTGTGACCCAAGTGATGAGTCGACAGATCATTCACGAGAGTACACTCCACTTTTAATGTATGGAGAATCTATAAAAAAAGGGATTAACTTAGGGACAAGGCAGACTTTTTCGGATATTGGAGCCACGATATTAGATTATTTTGCTGTAAAACAAAAAATAAAGGGTAAATCGATGTTAGATGAGGTAAAAATATGACCGGAATAAACCTTTCTATATTTAAACAACCGAAATCGTCTTTATTAAAAAAGATGCTGATGTTTTTAGTTGGTGTGGCTCTAATGGGTGTAGGAATCGGCCTTAACTCTTGTATTGGGCTAGGAACTGATCCTATATCGGTTTTTTCGGATGGAGTTCATAAATTTTTAAATATGAGTTTAGGCAGCGCTTTTACTTTGACGAATTGTACGATATTTTTGATAGTTTTGCTTTTTGGTAGAAGATATATAAACATAGGAACACTCCTTCATGCTATTTTTTTGGGAACCTTTGTGAATATGGGAGTTAGTATTTATTCGGTGTTAAATATAAGAGAAATAATTTTTTTAAAGATTATAGTAGCATCGATAGCATGTATTTTGTTATTTTTTGGTACGGCGCTCTTAATTTCAGTTAATATAGGGCTTGACGTTTGGACAGGCCTTGCTATGCTTCTAAAAGATAGAACACACAAAGAATATAAAATTTTTCGTGTTGTAATAGACATTTTTTCATTAGTTATAGGTTATTTAATGGGCGGAACAGTTGGCGTAGTAACAATATTAGCAGCATGTTTTGGAGGACCGATAATACAATGGTTTGTTAAGATTATAGAAAAATCAATTTTGACGAAGATTGGATTTAAATAAAAATTTCGTAAAGGAGAGTTTTATGGTTAAAATACCAACGCCTCATATAGGAGCACAGGCAGGAGAAATAGCAAAAACTGTGATTATGCCGGGGGACCCATTGAGAGCAAAATTTGTTGCGGAAAGTTTTTTAACAGAGGCCTTTTGCTTTACAAAAGTTAGAGGTATGTATGGATATACTGGAAGGTATAAGGGCAAAAAAGTTTCAGTTATGGGTTCTGGCATGGGTATTCCCTCTATGGGAGTATACTCTTATGAGCTGTTTAACTTTTATGATGTAGATAATATTATCAGAATAGGAACAGCGGGTAGTCTTTCGGATAAACTGGAGCTTAAAGATATTGTAGTTGGCATTGGTGTATGCACGGATTCTAATTATGTAAAACATTTTGATTTACCTGGAATATATGCAGCCATTCCAAGTTATGAGTTATTGAGTAAAACGGTTGAAAAAGCAAAAGCCTTAAACTTGAATGTTACAGTTGGGAATATTTTAAGCTCAGACATTTTTTATGCAGATTCTCAAAAGGATTTAAAACCCTGGGCTGAGATGGGAGTTTTGGCTGTAGAAATGGAATCGTTAGCGCTTTATTTAAATGCAGCCAGATCAAAAAAGAATGCGCTTTGCATATTGACAATATCCGATAAAATTTTTAAAGAAGGTTCACTTTCTAGCAAAGAGCGACAAGAAGGAGTCTCGGATATGATAAAGCTGGCGCTTGAGGTTGCGCTTGATCAAAAATAAGCGTGTAATCAAATATTGGGAGGATTTTTATTTTGAAAAAGCTAGCAAACATATTTTTAGTAGGAATCATTATAATGAATCTTTCTGGATGCAGCTGGAGTGATCCAGAGAGTGTGGCGAATGATGGAATTTTTAGAATAGCAATGGTTCCGGACATGGGAGGGGTTAATGACCAGTCGTTTAATCAGTCGGCACTGGAGGGCCTTTATGAATTACGCGATGAAACAGGTGCACAGATTAGTTATGTTGAGTCAAAGCAGTTTTCAGATTTTGCGCTAAACTTAGATAAACTTGCCGATGGCCCCAGCGACTTGATTATAGGTGTTGGCAATGTTCTTTCGGATGCGATAGAAGAAGTTTCTGCGCGGAACTTAGATAAAAATTTTGTAATCGTAGACTATTCTTTTGGAGACAAAACAGCAAATAATGTAACCGGAATCATCTTTAAAGCGCAGGATGCCGCTTTTTTGGTTGGCTACATAGCAGGGATGACCACAAAGAGTAATAAAGTGGGATTTGTAGGTGGAATAAAGAATGTTATAATAGATCAATTCCAATATGGATTTGAGGCCGGTGTTTTGCATGCTTCAACAGAGAGAAAAATCCCGATTGAGGTTATGATTCAATATGCCGAGAGTTTTGCTGATGCTGGCAAGGGCAAAGCTATTGCTTCTAGAATGTTTTCTGCGGACTGCGATATTGTTTTTCATGCGGCAGGAGGAGTTGGATATGGAGTTATTGAATCGGCAAAAGAGTACGGTACTTTTGCAATAGGGGTGGATAGAGATCAGTCCTATCTAGCGCCGGATAACGTTTTAACCTCTGCTGTAAAAAATGTTGGAACAGCAGTAAAATTGGTTGCAAAAGAGTTGATGGCTGGAAAGAAGATCGGAGGAAAGGATTATGAATTTGGTCTTAGTGAACACTGTGTAGGGATTCCAGAAAATCACAAAAACATGTCGGACGAGGTTTATAACAAAGCAATGGAACTTTCTAAAAAGGTAGAGTCTGGCCAGATTACAGTTCCGTATGACGAAAAAAGCTTTGAAGCTTACAAATCCAGCTTAAAATAAAAAAGAGTTATCTTAAGGGAGGAAGAGGAGTTAGTGAAAATTAGTTCTGAATATGCGGTTCAAATGAAAAACATAACCAAAAATTTTGGAGACTGCAGAGCACTCGACGATGTTAGCATAGAGATAAAAAAAGGTACTATCCATGCAGTATTAGGTGAGAATGGAGCCGGTAAAACTACACTGATGAATATTCTGTATGGCTTATATCAGGCAGATGAGGGAGAAGTTTATATTAATGGTAAAAGAATTAATATGAAAAATCCGAATATCGCAATAGAAAATAAAATCGGAATGGTACATCAACATTTTATGCTTGTGGAAAATTTTACTGTATCACAAAATATAATTCTTGGAAAAGAAGTTGTGTCTTGCTGCGGAATTCTCGATATGAAAAAAGCTAAAGAAGAAATTGATAAAATTGTTGAAAAATATGGCCTTAAAGTCGATAAAGACGCCAAAATAGCGGATATTTCTGTTGGTATGCAGCAGCGTGTGGAGATTTTAAAGACATTGTATCGTGGAGCAGATATATTGATTCTAGATGAGCCTACAGCAGTATTAACACCGCAAGAAATAAAAGATCTGATAGAAATTATGCATAGGCTTATAGCAGACGGCAAAACAATAATAATTATTACGCACAAATTAAAAGAAATAAAAGCCTCGTCAGATGCATGTACAATAATTCGTAGAGGAAAATACATAGATACAGTGGATGTGAAGAACATTACACAGACTGAATTAGCCGATAAAATGGTTGGACGCAATGTTAAACTTGTGGTAGAAAAAACACCAGCTAAGCCCGGAAAAGTAATTTTTGAAGTTGAAGATTTAACGGTGACAAGTAAAGTACATAAGGGAATAAACGCACTAAAAGGGCTATCTTTGAAGATAAGAAAGGGAGAAATTTTGGGTGTAGCTGGAGTAGATGGAAATGGTCAAAAAGAATTGGTGGAGGCAATCACTTGTCTTTCTAAAGTTTCTAGTGGAGTAATAAAAATTAACGGAAATAAAATTCAAAATACAAAACCTAAAAATGTAATAAAAAATAAAATATCAACGATTCATGAGGATAGGCAAAAGCGTGGTCTAGTGCTAGATTTTTCTGTTGCCGAAAATGTTATTCTTGAAAGATATAAAGAGTATCCATATTCAAAAGCAGGGATTTTAAATTACGGTGAGATAAACAAATTTGCAAAAGAGATAATATCTGAATACGATGTTAGGCCAGAAGACTGCGTTAATATGCAAATAAGAGAACTTTCGGGAGGCAACCAGCAAAAGGTAATAATAGGTCGAGAGATTGCTAATGATCCTGATCTATTAATAGCTGTGCAGCCAACACGCGGGCTTGATGTGGGAGCTATAGAGTATGTGCATAAAATTTTGGTGGAACAACGTGACAAGGGCAAAGCAGTTTTGCTAATTTCGCTCGAGCTGGATGAGATTTTAAGTTTGGCAGATAGAATAGCAGTTATTTATGATGGAAAGATAGTGGGAGAATTTTTGCAAGAAGAAGTAAACGAAAATACAGTAGGGTTGTTGATGGCAGGAGGCAAAATATAAATATGCAAAGATTAATTAAAATTCTAAAAAAACCAATTACTTCCACATTTTTGGCTATAATATTCGGAATATTGGTGGCAGGAGCTATATTGTTTTTTTCAGGATACAGCCCGATTATGGCTTTTAATACGCTTTTAAAGGGAATTTTTTCACGTCCAAAATATGTTTTAAAGGTAATAGAAAAAAGTACGCCTATAATTTTGACAGGAATAAGTGTAGCCTTTGCTTTTAAAACAGGTCTTTTTAATATAGGCGCAGAAGGTCAGTACATAATAGGTTCTGTGGTTGCTATGATGGTAGGCGTAAGTTTAAGATTGCCTGCTATTTATCAAGTACCAATAATATTTTTTGCTGGTATGTTGTCGGGGGTAATTTATGGCGGATTAATTGGAATATTAAAAGCTAAATTCGGGATACATGAGGTAATTACAGGCATCATGCTCAACTGGATTGCATTTTATTTGTGCAACTTTGTTGTTGATTCACAAACATTTCATAAACCATCCACTATGAGGAGCCTTTCTATAAACGACTCTGGCTTTACAACTCTTTTTTACAAATGGAAGATCTCCAAGGAGGGAATAGAATATTTGAGGCAAAACAAGTGGCTCTCCGAAGTTTTGTTAAAAACTGACATAAATGCGGGGATTTTGTTGGCGGTAGTGGTGGCAATTATAGTTTGGTTTTTGCTGTATAAAACAAGTTTAGGATATAGCATAAGAGCAGTAGGCAACAATGCTAAAGCAGCTGAGTTTGCCGGTATAGGTGTAAAGAGAAACATTATGGCAGCAATGACTATTTCTGGTGCAATATGTGGCCTGGCTGCTGCGATAACAATAACAGGAGTTTCACCGCACGCTATATATAAATTGAGTATGTTCGAAAATATAGGATTTAACGGTTTGTTTGTTGCATTAATTGCACGAACATCGCCAATAGGATGTATCCTTTCAGGTTTGTTTTTTGGAGCGTTAAATTACGGCGGGAATGCCTTGCAAATGGATTTAGGAATTCCTTCAGAAATAATTTCTATAACAATGGGTTCAGTTTTATTTTTTGTAGCGCTTTCGGGAGTGGTACCGATGGTTGCAAACAAATTGGCAAAGAGGAGGGAAAAAAATGTTGAGTAGTATAATGTCTATAATAAATACAACTCTGATGTACTCTACGCCACTGATTTTTGGAGCTATGAGTGGAGTAGTTTCGGAAAACGCGGGCGTAGTAAATGTTGGCATAGAAGGAATAATGACTTTTGGTGCTTTTGTTGGAGCAGCAGTAGGATTTTATACGCAAAATCCTTGGCTGGGATTACTATCTGGCAGTTTAGCTGGAGTAATTTTGGTAGTACTGCATGCAGTTGCTTCAGTTAACTTTAAAGCCGATCAGACGATCTCTGGGATGGCGCTTAATTTTATAGGTCCAGGATTATCACTTTTTTTGTGCAGATTATTGTTTAAAAATAAAACCACTACCACAAGAATCGCAAATAAATTGCCCAAAATCTTTGGCTTAGTCGATGTTACAGTATTGCTAGCGCTATTAATAACGATATTGTTATGGTTTGTGTTGTATAGAACAAAATGGGGGCTACGAATACGATCTGTAGGAGAGCACCCAGCAGCAGCCGATACTTTGGGAATAAATGTAACAAAAGTTAGATGTACAAGTGTTATAGTCTCGGGATTTTTAGCAGGCGCCGGAGGCGCAGCAATGACGTTGGGCGTGGTGTCACAGTTTACTCCTACGGCAATAAGTGGCCAAGGATTTATAGCTCTAGCAGCAGTTATTTTTGGAAAATGGAAGCCTCAAGGAGCATATGGTGCGTGTTTATTATTTGCTTTAGCGCAGGCTTTGGCTGTAACTTTTGGCGGAGGCAGAATTGATATTCCATCCGAATTTTTAAGCATGCTGCCGTATGTTTTAACAATAGTGGTACTAATTTTATTCGTAGGCCGCTCTATGGCGCCTAGTGCAAACGGAAAGCCATACAAAAAAGGTAAACGATAAATTTTAAGTTTTTAAGGAGCCATATAATGAATATAAAAAAAATTTTAAGCAAGGTAGATCACACACTGCTTAGCCAGACGGCAAAATTTGAAGATATAAAATGTCTTTGTGATGATGCAATAAAATACAAAGTTGCATCAGTATGCATAGCGCCTACACATGTAAAAAGAGCGAAAGATTATGTTGGAGACGAAATGAGGGTTTGCACAGTGGTTGGCTTTCCTAATGGATACAACACAACAGAAGCTAAGGTCTTTGAGACGATAGACGCAATAAAAAACGGTGCAGATGAGATAGATATGGTCATAAATCTAGGCTGGGTTAAGGATGCAAAATTTGATCTGGTTTTAAATGAGATTGAAAAAATAAAAGCAGCATGTTCAAACAGAATTTTAAAAGTAATTGTTGAGACATGCTTTTTAACAGAAGAAGAAAAAATAAAAATTTGTGAACTCGTTACTAATGCTGGAGCGGATTTTATAAAAACATCAACTGGTTTTGCTGCCGAAGGCGCTACGTTTGAAGACGTAAAATTATTCTCGGAGCATGTTGGAGAAAACGTAAAAATAAAAGCTGCGGGTGGGATCTCGACAATTGAGGACGCAGAAAAATTTATTTTGTTGGGCGCAGAGCGTTTAGGTACAAGCCGGATAGTTAAATTGGCAAAGGAAAAGGATATCTAAATTAAATATTAGCGCTGACGCAGTTTACTAAATCGCAAAACTACATTCAGCGTGCGCCTGTGGAGGATAAGAATGCCTAAAAAAGAATTAACAGCAGATATGATAGAATTATTAGTATCTGAAGCAAAAAAAGCTAGAGATTTGGCATATGCACCGTATTCTAAATTTTATGTAGGAGCGGCCCTATTGACAAAATCAGGCAAGATATATACAGGGTGTAATATAGAATCCGTAGCACATACGCCAACTTGTTGTGCTGAAAGAGTAGCATTTTTTAAGGCAGTTAGCCAAGGAGAGCACAAGTTTAGAGCGATAGCTGTGATTGGAGGAAAAGAAGATGCGGAACTTAATAAGATATGTTTTCCTTGTGGAGTTTGCAGACAGGTGATGCAGGAATTTTGTGACAAAAATGAGTTCGAAATAATTTTAGCAGGAAGAAAAGAAAAGGTGAAAATATTTAAGCTAAAAGAATTATTTCCGCTGGGATTTAGTGCAGATGATTTAAACTAGGAGATATGATTCAATGAGAATGTATGACTTAATAAAGAAAAAAAGAGATGGCAATATCTTAACTGAAGAGGAGATAGAATTTTTTCTAAAAGGTTATGTTAATGGAGAAATACCTGATTATCAAGCAGCAGCTCTACTTATGGCAATATATTTCAAAGGAATGACACCCCAAGAAACTGCAGATTTTACAATGCATATGGCAAATTCAGGAGAAATTTCAGATCTAACTTCGATTCCTGGAGTAAAGGTGGATAAGCACAGTACGGGTGGAGTTGGAGATAAAACAACGTTAATTATATCTCCGATAGTTGCATCAACGGGAGCTAAAGTTGCCAAAATGAGCGGCAGAGGACTTGGCCATACTGGAGGAACAATCGATAAACTAGAATCGATTCCGGGATTAAAAACAAATATAGAGAGAGAGAAATTTTTAGAAATTGTAAAAAATATAGGAGTAAGTGTAATAGGGCAGTCAGGCGACTTGGATCCCGCAGATAAAAAATTGTATGCACTTAGAGATGTTACAGCAACAATAGACAGTATTCCGCTTATAGCGTCGAGCATTATGAGCAAGAAGATAGCAGCCGGAGCAGACTGCATTTTGTTAGATGTAAAAATAGGCAGTGGTGCGTTTATGAAGACAAGACCAGACGCAATAAATCTGGCCAAAACCATGGTGTCAATCGGTGAACATGTTGGTAAAAAAACTTTAGCTTTGGTTACAAATATGGATGTTCCGCTTGGCAGAGCAGTAGGGAATTCTTTGGAAGTTATAGAAGCGTGCGAGACATTAAGAGGTCGTGGCCCAAAGGATCTAGAAGCGCTTTGCATAGAGTTGTCGGCTAATATGATGTATTTAGCGAAACTGGGGTCAATATCAAAATGTAGAGCTATGGCAAAAAAAGCTATAGAAGATGGTTCTGCGCTAAAAAAATTAAAGGATATGGTTGCTGCACAGGGTGGAGATGCTTCGATATTGGAGGACTATTCTGGGTTTAAACAGGCTAAATTTAAATATGAAGTAAAGGCAGAAAAAAACGGATATATTAAATCAATAAATACAGAGAGTTGTGGCCGTGTTGCAATGATTTTGGGTGCCGGAAGAGAAACCAAAGATAGCAATATAGACTTTAGTGCGGGGATCTTTCTAAATAAAAAAGTGGAGGAGCAAATTAATTGTGGAGAAGTGCTTGCGACGTTATATTCTGATGATATTAAAAAATGCAAGTCTGCCGAAAAGATTTTACTAAACGCTATAAAGGTTTCAGACACTCCCACTAATCATACACAATTGATTTATGCTCGAGTAAGTACAGAAGGCGTAGAAAAATACTAAGTTTTATCTGCGCCGGCGACTATACCGCCGTCGGCAAAAAATCGTTTAAGAGGAGGACCGGCGAGTGAAAAAAACGTTATATGAAGTTAAAGGGTCTGTAGATCGGATAGTATTCCGCAACGATCAAAACGGATACAGTGTAATTGAAATAAGCGTTGATAATGAAGTATTGACAGCGGTTGGAATAATGCCTTATATAAGTGTGAGTGAAAATGTAAGGTTGTTAGGCAATTTTAAAAGTCACCCTACGTTTGGAGATCAGTTTGAGGTAGAAGTCTGTGAACGTTCTATGCCAACAACTAGATCTGCGATTTTAAAATATCTTTCTTCTGGCGTGATAAAGGGAGTAGGGCCATCTATTGCAAGTAAATTGGTAGAAAAATTTGGGGATAGAACACTGCAGATAATAGAAAAAAATCCCGAAGAGCTTGAGAAGATAAAAGGAATAACAAAAGAAAAAGCTAAAAAAATATCTAAAGAATATAATAAACTATTTGAAATTCGTGAACTGATGATATATCTTGGAAAACACGGAATAACCCCAGAAGAAGCAATAAAGACTTATAAAATTTATGGACAGGATGTAATAGAACGCATAAAAGAGAATCCATATTTGCTTTGTGAAGAGCCGATAGAGGTAAATTTTGAGAGGGCAGATAAATTAGCTTATTCGTTGCAGATGCGGCAAGAAGATTCTTATAGAATACGTGCTGGAATAATCTATATACTGCATCACAATATGAATAATGGGCATACTTGCTTGCCAAAAGATAAACTATTGGAGGCAGCATCAAATTTTTTAGAAATAGCTTTAGAACAAATATGTGAAGTGCTTGAAGAATTACTTATTGAGGGCACTTTACAGTTGGATATAATAAATGATAGAGAATTTATTTTTACAAACAAGATGCATCAAATAGAAGTTTATTCTGCTGAGAGAATATTGATGATGCTAAAATTTCCGCCTAAAAAGATAAAAGGTGCAGAGGGATATATTGATGCAATAGAGAAGAAGTATCAAATAAAATATGCAGAACTACAAAGAAAAGCTATTATAATGGCACTAGAAGTGGGATTGCTAATTTTAACAGGAGGCCCCGGCACAGGCAAAACAACAACGCTAAAATCAATAATAAATATACTTGAGAAAAACGGAGAAAAAGTATATCTAGCGGCACCAACCGGCAAAGCGGCTCAACGAATGGCATCAGTTACTGGCAGAGAGGCAAAAACTATACATAGATTGCTAGAAGTGCAGTGGGATCCTGATAATAGACCTAATTTTAAGCGAAATGAAAAAAATTTATTAAATTGTGATGCATTAATTTTGGATGAGCTTTCTATGGTAGATTCAAGTTTGTTTGAGAGCGTTCTTAGAGCAATGCCATTAGGTAGCCGACTTATTATGGTTGGCGATAGAGATCAATTACCATCGGTGGGGGCAGGAAATGTTCTTTCGGACTTAATAAATTCAAAAGTTATTCCTACAGTTGAGTTAAAAGAAATATTTAGACAGTCACTCAGAAGTTTGATTGTTACAAATGCGCATAAAATTGTAAACGGAGAGTTACCAGAACTTTCAGTTCGCAATAATGATTTCTTTTTTATAGATGGGCATGATCCACAGGTAATAAGTAGTACAATAAGAGATATTTGCATAAAACGCTTGCCCAAAACATACGGATATTCACCTCTGTTTGATATCCAAGTAATTGCGCCGGGCAAAAAGGGACCATTAGGGACGATTAGTATAAACAAAATTTTGCAGGAAGCAATAAATCCTGCCGATAAAATAAAAAAAGAGATAAATATAAATGGAACAGTCTTTCGCGAGGGAGATAAAGTTATGCAGATAAGAAATAATTATAACATTATTTTTGCACGCGAAGATGGATCAAGTGGCGAGGGCATTTTTAATGGAGACATAGGAATAATTTTAAGCATAGACAAATTGGAGTCAACGCTAATAGTGCAGTTTGATGATAAATACGCGAAATATGAACAGGAAAATGCTGCAGACTTAGATCTAGCCTACGCAATTACCGTGCATAAAAGTCAGGGCAGTGAGTTTGAAGCGGTAGTTATGCCTATGTATTTCGGTGCACCACAGCTTTACTACAGAAATCTTCTGTATACAGCAGTAACTAGAGCTAAATCTTTGTTGGTTATGGTAGGAACCGCGTGGACTGTGCGAAAAATGGTGGAAAACAATAAAAAAACAAAGCGATATTCTGGTTTATGCAATTTTCTTATTAAAGGAAGCGAAACATAATGATAAATTTAAAAAGAATATTATCGATTTTCTTTCCGGCTAGATGTCCATTTTGTGGCGAAATTATTGTATCTGAAGAAATTGTGTGCAGGGTTTGTCAAAAAAAGATAAATCTACAAAAAATCAAAAATACACTTCATACTCGCAACGGAAAAAATTTTTTATCAGTGGCTCCATTTTCATACGTTGAACCAATTCGTTCAGCCATACACGATTATAAGTTTCGCGGAGCCAAAAGTTTCGCACTTCCTTTTGGAAGATATATTTCAGATGTTTTGCGTGAAGTAGTGGATATAACTAAAATGGATCTTATAACTAGTGTGCCTCTGAATAAAGCGAGATTAAGAGAAAGAGGATTTAATCAGTCTGAAATATTTTCAAGAGAAATAAGTAAAATAACCGGCATAAAATATGTAGAGACGCTGAAAAAAGTAAAAAATAATAAAATTCAGCATGAGCTTAGTTTAGATCAACGCTCAGAAAATGTAAAAAACGTTTATGCCGTTTTAGACAAAACGCTAGTGTCAGATAAAAAAATAATACTTTGTGACGACATTTTAACCACAGGTAATACAATGGCAGAATGTGCAAACATGCTTTTTGAAACCGGAGCAAAAGAGGTAATAGGAGCAACGATTGCAAACGTTGAAAGCAAAAAATCGATAAAAAATGAGATGCATTAGAAATATTTTGTTATAAACCTACAAAATAATGAGTTTTATTTCATACTATTTACAAAATCACATATTTGTGGTATAATAAAAAAGAAAGGAGCTACACAAATTTACACTTAAAATTAAGCTTAATAATATAAGCTTTAACATTTTAAATAAAATTACATTAAAGGAGATTTTTATATGAAAAAATTATTATCTGCGCTACTTGCTTTTAGCATGATTTTTAGTACAGGCATGAAAGGTAACGCTTGCAACAATTATAATGGTTGCACTTCGGAAGTTTGGTATATCCAAGATGAAGATTACAATCAAGAAAAAGATTTTTATGGATGTCAACAAAGGGTTAACACTTATAAAGCACAAAAATCATCAAGCTTTGGAACAAAAATAATAAATTTTATAAAAGGCTGCTTATGGCTTGGTCTTTGCCTATGTGCGGGTACATTAGGAGGCCTAGCATACTGTAAATATCCAGTAGTTAATGAGGCTATAGAAACAAATATTAATATGCTAAAAGAAAAGTTAGGTATTGCGCAAAATTATGTAAACGAATTTATTGAAAGTCACCCACATATTAAAGAAAACCTAATAAAACTGGGTATTATCAAAAATGAAAAGGAGTAAGGCCAGGATACAGATTCAGGTATAGAAAATAAAAATGCGTCAGAAGAGAATACAGTCGCAGACTGATTTGATTTTAAAATATTAATTTTCAGAGCAAAAAAAGAAAAACGGTATCTTTATGGTACCGTTTAATTTATTTTCTAATAATTTTATTGTCATCTAGCGTACTCAATAATTCTGCTTTCTCTAATAATATTCACTTTAATTTGGCCAGGATAATCAAGCTCATCTTCAATTTTTTTACAGATTTTGCGAGCCAATGTAACCATATAATCATCATTTATTACATCGGGTTTAACCATTATTCTAATTTCACGTCCGGCCTGAATAGCATAGCAACTTTCTACGCCTTTGAACGATGATGCAACTTCTTCTAGTTTTTCTAAACGTTTAATATAATTTTCGATATTTTCACGCCTAGCACCAGGTCTAGCGGCAGAAATAGCATCCGCAGCTTGAACCAAACAAGCGATAACGGTTTTTGCTTCAACATCTCCATGATGAGACTGAATAGCGTGAATCACAGCCTCGCTTTCGTGATATTTTTTGGCCAAATCCACACCTATTTCTATATGAGAGCCCTCAACTTCGTGGTCAATTGCTTTCCCGATATCGTGCAAAAGGCCTGCGCGCTTTGCTAAAGTAGGGTCAAGGCCAAGTTCTGAAGCCATAAGGCCAGCAAGATTAGCTACTTCTAAAGAATGCTCTAAAACGTTTTGGCCATAACTAGTGCGGTATCTTAGTCGACCAAGTAATTTAATGAGTTCCGGATGAATGGAATTTATACCCGATTCAATAACGGCGCGTTCACCTTCGTCTTTAATACATTTATCAACTTCGTTCTTAGCACGGTCGACTGTTTCTTCTATTCTGGCAGGATGAATTCTGCCATCGTTAATGAGATTTTCAAGAGATATTCTTGCAATTTCGCGGCGAATAGGATCAAAACTAGATATTGTAATAGCTTCTGGAGTGTCGTCGATAATTAAATCCACTCCGGTCAAGGTTTCGATCGCACGAATGTTTCTACCTTCACGACCGATAATCCGACCTTTCATTTCATCATTTGGTAAAGGAACAACACTCACAGTAGCTTCAGCAACGTGTTCCGAAGCACAGCGTTGAATTGCCAGAGAGATAATTTCTCTGGCTTTTTTTTCAGATTCATCTTTAGTTTTCTGTTCAAACTCCATAATTTTAATGGCTTTTTCGTGAGTTAATTCATCGTCTAGATTTTTAAGTAAAAATTCTTTTGCTTGCTGCAAAGTGAAGCCAGAGATTTTTTCAAGAGCCTCAAACTCTTTTTGTTTAATCTCTTTGAGCTCATTTAATTTTTCGTCAACAAGTTTAGATTTATTATTCAGCTCTTCATTTTTAGCCTCTAGGTTATCGATTTTCTTATCAAGAGATTCTTCTCGTTGCAAAATTCTTCTTTCTTGCCGTTGAAGATCCTTACGTTTTTCTGCAAATTCTTTTTCAGAATCCTCACGGAGTTTATGTATTTCGTCTTTGCCCTCAACTATTATAGAATTTTTTTTAGCCTGAGCATTACTTATAGCTTCGCTCAAAATTTTTTTAGCCTCTTGCTCAGCAGAGCTAATAGTAGATTCTGCAGTTTTTTTACGATGTAAGACACCCAAGTTAAAAGAAACAATAGCAGTAATAGTAGCAACAATTATAACAGATAGTATAACTAATCCAAAATCCAAAAGTGGGCACCTCCTCAATGATTTTTAGGGGATATTAAAAAGAAATTTAAAGTCAATTTCATCTTTTTAGTTTATACTTTAGAATAACTTCAATTAATATTTTATTACTTTTAGAGTGCGGTTGTCAAGCAATTTATGCACGATTTGACTTTGATTTTGGCTGGTGCTATAATTAATATAGTTAAAAAGGTGAGTGAATTTATGATAAATGTAAGATTAAAAAATGGCGATATAAGACAGTATGAAAAAAATACAACAGTGGCGCAGATTGCCAAAACGTTAGGTACGAGTATTTATAAATCTGTCTGTGCAGCCCGATTAAACGGTAAACTGGTAGATTTAAGAACACCTATAATAGAGGATTCGTCGTTGGAAATTTTGTCATTTGACGATGATGATTTTTGCAAAAAAGTTTATTGGCATACCTCTGCACATGTCTTGGCCCAAGCGGTAAAGAGACTTATTCCAGAAGCAAAATTGGCAATAGGCCCCGCCATAGATAAAGGTTTTTACTACGACTTCGATCTTCCAAATCCGCTTAGTTCTAATGATCTTGACCAAATAGAAGCTGAGATAAAAAAAATTATAAAAGAAGATCTTACTCTCGAGCACTTTGAATTACCTTACGATGAAGCAGTCGCTTTGATGAAAGAGAAAAATCAAAAATATAAGATTGAACTAATAGAAAAACATGCAGGTAAGGGGGAGAGTTTGTCTTTTTATAAGCAAGGCGATTTTATAGATCTGTGTGCAGGCCCGCACTTGATGTCGACCGGACAACAAAAAGCGTTTAAATTGTTAAATTGTACAGGCGCCTATTGGCGTGGCGATTCAAAAGGACCTATGCTTCAACGTATTTATGGGATATCATTTCCAAAGAACTCAGATTTAGAGGAGTATTTAAAAACTATTGAAGAAGCTAAAAAGCGTGACCATAGAAAGCTCGGAAGAGAACTTGATCTTTTTGATTTATTTGATGAGGGGCAGGGATTTCCATTTTTCTTTCCGAACGGCATGAAATTGCGCAACGCTCTGCTAGACTTTTGGCACGAAGAACACGAAAAAGCTGGTTATGTAGAAATAAAAACCCCTATGATACTTAATAAAGAATTATGGCTACGGTCGGGGCATTGGGATCATTATAAGGACAATATGTATACAACTGTGATAGATGAACAGGAGTATGCTATAAAACCGATGAATTGTCCTGGAGGGATGTTGGTATATAAAAGCCGACCCCACTCTTATCGTGAACTGCCATTGCGTGTGGCAGAACTTGGACTAGTGCATAGACATGAATTGTCGGGGGCTTTACACGGGTTGATGAGAGTCCGCTGCTTTACTCAAGATGATGCGCATATATTTATGACACCAGACCAGATCGAACAAGAGATCATAGGCGTTATGAACTTGATAGATAAATTTTATTCTACTTTTGGATTTAAATATTATGTTGAACTATCTACACGTCCGGAGAATTCTTTGGGCACAGACGAACAGTGGGATGATGCCACAACGGCTTTAAAAAATGCTCTTGAGCGAATGGATAAAAAATATAAAATAAATGAGGGAGATGGAGCATTTTATGGCCCGAAAATAGACTTTCATTTAGAGGACTGTTTAGGAAGAACTTGGCAGTGTGGAACAATTCAGCTTGACTTTCAGATGCCAGAAAGATTCGATTTGACTTATATTGGTGAAGACGGAGAAAAACATAGGCCAGTGATGCTTCATAGAGTAATTTTGGGAAGTATTGAGCGCTTTATAGGAATCTTAACAGAACATTTTGCTGGGGCATTTCCGCTATGGTTAGCACCAGAACAAATAAGAATTTTGCCTCTTAGCGAAAGATTTCATGAAACCGCGCTTAAAATTGAACAAAAATTAAAAGATCATAAATTTCGAGTCACAACAGATTTAAGAAATGAAAAAATAGGATATAAAATACGAGAAGCGCAACTGAAGAAAATTCCATACATGCTGGTGGTAGGAGATAAAGAATTACAAACAAACACAGTGTCGGTCCGCTCTAGAAGCAAAGGAGATCTTGACACAATGGATTTAGGAGCCTTTGTTAAGAAAGCTCAAAAAGAAATTGCAGAAAAAACTTTAAATTAAAATAATTTTAGAAAAATCAAAATTAGCCATGCTTGAAATTAAGTATGGCTATATTTTTTTTGCAACAACAACGAAGCGTCCATTTTTAATGGAATTTTCACAGGTAGAGAGAGTAATAAATTCGTCACCAAACTGGGCCTTAATATCGATATCGTAAAGCGACATCTGCTTTATATTATTATAAAAATAGTCAAACTCTTCCTGATTTTTAGCATTATAAAACCGATAGTACTTAAAAACGTTGTCACTTACATTATAAACTTTTGAAATAAACACCGAGACAATTTCATAAACCTGATTTTCATATAGAGTATCGAATAAGATCTGCCGATGAGAAGCATAAAAATTTTTTGATTTATATTTTATAAGAGCACCAAACATTGAACCATTATTCATATTATGTCCATGAAAGATAAGGTTAGTGTCTCTTGGGGACAAGTGGCAATGCTTATCAATAAAAATACTGCCGTTTATGTCTTTATTTTTATAAAAATTTCGGTAAAGATAAAACGCATCATCTGGTGTAAACATAACAGGATAATCTATAATTGTGTCTTCTATTTTTATCCAGCCAACTATGTCATTATTTTTTTCGTGTAGATCTTGCATATTAGGCATCATGTTTTTAGTAGACTGCTCGCAAACAGTAGATTCAGCAGCAGAAATCGGTTTACTATCTTTTTTATAAATAAACTCATTAGCTGCTTCGCTTTTATAAGGAATTTTAGGCTTACTATATATTAAAAAAATTGAATTTATAGAGGAGAAAATCATAGCGATACCAGCCATAATAAGAGCTAGTTTTAAAAATTTTTTTTCATCAAAATCTGGTTTTTCCATAGAATATCATTCCTTAACTTTTTAACAAAAGAATAAAGAGTACAGAACGAATTATCCTGTACTCTTTAATTATTATATATTAAAATGGCAAAATTATTTATTAAAAAGTTTTTTCTTGTTAGCCAAAATAATTGAGAACAATCCGGCGCTAAGCAATAGAACATAGAGCATTACATTAGACTGATCTCCAGTTTTTGGAACATCATCTTTTTGAGTTGCGTCATTAGATTGTGTTGTGTCACTAGACTGAGCAGTATCAACCACTTCAAGAGTAAAAGCGGCAGAAGTTCCGTTATCGAAGGCAAAAGTTAAAGTATGAGTTCCAACTGCCAAACTATCTAAAAACTCTCTAACCTCTAAGGTAACTGACTCAATGTCTGAAGAACCAGAAACCATATTTTCGGTAAACTCTTTACCAGAAGTCAGCTGAGTTTTGCCAAGAGAGATTCCAGTTAATTTATTACCGTTGAGATTAAGTTTAACAGTGATCTCAGTGTGCTCTTTAGCATTAGTATTTTTGTCGAACACTGAAGTAGCAGGAGCTAAGGAAGATGCATTGTAGAGTTTAACGTAGTCAAATGTGCCAAGGTCGGTTGCAATTTTTGGATTAATTTGTTTAGTGTTAGAAGCAGAGGCTCCAACTAAAGCAGTCCATTCGACATTCGAAGCAAGTGTGAGAAGGCTTGTGTTAATACCATTGCTATTACCGAAAGCTTCAAGTTGGCCTGAATTTACTACAATTTTAGCATCAGAAGCCAAACCAATGCCGTATGCACTCTGTGCACCTCCTAGAGAAGAGATAACTGCATTAGACACAGTAAGTTCCTTGCTTGCGTCAACATAAATTGGAGAATTCGTATTTGTTTCATTATTAATTCGAGCTTTTATACGGCCACCTGAGATCGACGCATTATCCTTGAAGTGCAGAGCACCTTGAGTATCAGATGTGTTAATTGATTCTATATAGCCACCCTCCATGGTGAAAACACCTTCGAAACTCATCGCATTATCGCCACCATTTTGGTTTACAATAATGGATCCAAGAGTTTGAGTGTAAGTAGAAGCAGATTTTATAGCATTCTTAGCGGCAGACTGAGAAACAGTTAAAGTACCGCCACTAACAGTAACCGCACCGGACAAGTCAACTGCAATAGCATCACCAGTCTGTTCAATCTTAACGGTTCCGCCAGACATTTTGAAAGCTTCGGTTACCTTAAGCGCCGAATTATTACTTTTTTGAATAATAGTTAACGACCCGCTGTTTAAATTACATTTTTTCGCTACGGACAGAGCCTCACCAGAAGTACCAGAAGACTCAGTCAAGCTAACGGTTCCGCCATTTAAATTGAAAGGACCTTTCGAGTCTATGGCTGATCCTTGGTCACTCTTAGTAACAGATAACGAACCAGAGGTAATCGTAATTGAGTCAGTAGCCGCTGCAGTAGCTATAGCAGCTGAGTTAGATCCATGAGTAATGGCAATTTTACCAGCTTGAGCGAACTCTATATTTCCAGCAGTTACAGTAGAGATAGCACTATAAGCACCAGTTTGATTAATAGTCAAAGAACCAGAACCGGTGAATTTAATGCTGCCAGAAGTTAGTTTAATAGTCGCTTTTGAGGAAGAGATTTTATTTTCACCAACCAAGTTAATAATAAGAATATCCTCAGCACCGCTACCAGTAGCTTCAAACAAGCCATTTGTTGTAGATATATCGATATCGGTTAAAGTCAACGTGCTTGTATCATTGTTGTAAGCAAGCATACCTTTACCGCCGGATTTACCAGTGCTATTATTATATCCAGTAAAATTTCTTGTTCCGCCAGACTTTATATCTGTTAGAGATCCATCTGTAGAATCAGGTAAAGCGTTAACTGTGCTAAATGCAGCGTGGGCAATGTTGCCTTGGCACGTTGTTACAAATAAAAATGCCAAAGGCAAAACACTTGAAAATAACTTTTTTAATATTTGAGTTTTGATTATTTTTTTCATGTTAACTCTCCTTTTTTATTTAAAATTTTAATAAAGTAAAAAATGAACTCACTGCCCCTCGGCCTCACCTCCTAAAATAATGATTGTATTTAAACTATATAATATAGAATTTGATAAACAAAAAGTTGTTTAATTGTATTTTTAGCTATAAACACCTTATATAAACATGTAATAATATGTAATTTTGTTTTGTGCTATAAATAATGATATGAAAAACGTATATTTTTTACATTATTATTTCAAATCATTAATAATCTACTAAAAAATATAACTTTAATTTTATGTTTTATGCAATTATTATATTATACTTGTTGCCACAAAGTCAACAATAAAAAAGGAAAATTTTTAACATTGTTTTTGTTAATAATAACTAATTTTTGCTGAAAGTTAAAAAATAAGGTATGCGCACAATACCAGTTTTTTGTTGTGAAATATGCTTCTTGCTCTAATCAATATATTTAATTATCAAAATTAATACGTTTTTCTTCTATAACTAGAGGTCTGTGCATAACTCGAGTGTTGATGTTTAAAATGTATTCACCTATGAGTCCAATAAAAAATAGTTGAATTGAGCCAAACAAAAAGACGCCTATCAAAATGGGAGTAGTGCCGGCAGCAAAGGTATTCCAATTGAGCAATTTTAAAATTAAATAAATAAGTGCAGTAAAAAGACTAAAAAATGAGAAAATAAATCCAGTTATAGTGGCAATTCGAATCCCAATTTTTGTATATGAAGTAAAACTTAACATTGCGGCGTCGTAGAGTTTATACCAATTATTACTAGTTTTACCAGCACGTCTTTTAGCCTGCTCATAAGGGATATTCTTTCGTCTATAACCGAGCTCTGCCACTATTCCGCGCAAAAATGGAGAAGGATCATCAAGAGTTCTTAAAGTCTCGATAAACGAGCGATCATAAAGACCAAACCCAGTAAAATGTTCGATTTGCTCAACGTCACTCATTTTTTTAATAATAGAATAGTAGCAAGATCTTAGAAAAAACATAATTTTATTTTCTTTACTAGTAGTTTTAATCGCACAGACTATTTTGTATCCATTTTCCCATTCTTTTACAAATTTAGGAATCATCTCAACAGGGTCCTGAAAATCGGCACACATACTTATGGCGCAATCTCCAGAAGTTTGCAGTAGCCCATAGTACGGAGAATTAAACTGACCAAAATTTTTCGCATTAAAAATAGCTTTAATTTTTTTATTTTTATCGCATAAATCCTCTAAAATTTTCCGAGTGTTGTCAGTAGAGCAATTATCTATGAATATAAGTTCCCAATCATAATGTTTTAAATGTTCTAATTGATTAATTATAGCTATACTTAGCGGTTCAACATTTTCTTCTTCGTTGTAACAGGGTACTAATACGCTAATTTTCTTCATTTTTTTCAGTCCTCAAGATAAAAATTAAGTGCTTCAAATAAATTTTTTACTTTCGAAGCACCATTATTCAAAATAATTATAAAAATTTAAATATATCATCCGGAGAATTTGCCACAAATTTTACGTTATTTTTAATTAAAAAATTTGTTACATCAGCATTTAGCCAGTTTACAAATACGAAATCGATTCCTGCATTTTTGGCTGTTTCAATATCTGTTATGCTGTCGCCAACATATATGGTATCTTTTGGCAAAACATGATTCATCCGCATCAATTCATTTGCAGCAAAAGGATCAGGTTTTGAAGGCCGTTCTTCGCAATATCCAAATATGCCAGAAAAAGGAATGCAGCCAAACATTTTTTTACAAAGTTCCTCCGCTAACTTTTGTGATTTATTAGTATTTACTGAAACCAAAATTTTATCTTCATTTAATTTTTTTAATAAACCTAAGACGCCAGCAAAAGGTTTGGTATTTGGCTTTTCGTCCAAAGAATAAACTTCTCGATACTTATTTTTTAATTTTGCGATCATTTCAGACGTGCGAAATTTTTCTTCTAAAAGACTAGAAAAAATCACTTCTAAATTGCCGCCCACCAAACAAATATACTGTTCTAAAGGATGAGTTTTAAGGCCAAAATATTCTAAGGTCTTATTAAAGCACCGACTAGCATCTATAATAGTGTCTATCAAAGTTCCGTCTAGATCAAATATAACCAATTTTTTCATAATCTATTTACCCAGTTTAGCTTTTGCTGTTTCGAATCTATCCATAAGCATAACCATTCTAGCCTTATCCTCATTAGCCATCCTGTCGTAGAAATCGCATTTATTTTGCAGATATAACACTTCAAATTCCATAGCCTTAAGGAGGCCTTCTTTTAGACGTTTTTCGTCATCATAATATTTAAACACAATTTTTCTCGTTTCAAATTTATCAGCAAGACCTTTCATATTTTTTATAAAATCTATTGTATCAAAAGAGATTCCTCCGCCGAATCCAACTACAATCCCTGCGGCTTTAGCTTTTTGAGCAAAGAATTTTGCCGTATCCAGCACCTCAGCTCCATCTATAAGTTCTCTGGTAAGCCCCATAGATGTTGAAAGATCTACTCTTCCTATTGAAATTGTATTTAAAAAGCCTTTACCCTCGTTTAAAATATCCTCAAAATTTTGTCTGCAAGTTTTGGTTTCGGCATTTATAATCCACTCAATATTTGAAATTTCATTGCCATAAACTTTTTTAGCAGCTCCAACAAATTTTTTCATAGCAAAGGAAGTTTCTATCATAGGTGCCATAATTCCGCTAGCGCTGAGCAATCTGCATTGATCAAGATCGCGAACAGCCTCGCAACCACCGATTTTTATAAATAGATTCATATCAGCACGAAAAACGATCTCATTAAGTTTAACCAATTCATCTGTACGAGAACCTTCGGCTTCGAATTCGGCCTTTACTGCAATAACGTTGTAGTCATTTTTTAGTTCTTTTAAGATTTCAAACATTCTTTTCTCAATTTTATTCATAACTATTTTCTCCTTATAATTTAAAATTTATTGCTCTCATACTCATCTTTTGGCAAAAACGGAAACATATCATCAATAGCTGGTGAAATAATTTTTCCGTCCGGCAAGACTTTAGAAGACAACTTAGGTTCAAAGTTTTGTGATTCATCAACTACGGCCTCACAGATTATAGGACCATTAAAATTCAAAAAAGCTTTAATTTTTTGATCTGCATCCGAGATATCATCTATTTTTATATAGCCCAACCCATAGCATTCTGCCAACTTTTTGCATTGAGGAAAGCTGATCCCGCAGTCTTCCGAAACACCGATCAAAGCATGATCAGAAAAAACATTTCGTTGAGTCTGACGAATAGAATGATATCCATTGTTGTTAAGAATTATAATTTTTAAATTTAACTTATTGTATACAACAGTCTGCAGTTCTTGCAAGTTCATCTGAAAACTTCCGTCGCCATCAATACAAACAACTCGTTTGCCGCCCAAACAAACAGCCACTCCAATAGCCGCAGGAAAGCCATATCCCATGCTAGCACAACCAGAATTTGTAAATAACCGTTGTCCTTTTTTTATCTTTCCCGCCTGAAATGTAATAACACAAGCACTCCCGTTGCCACAGATAATAGGTTCTTCCTCAGGCAAAATTTTGAAAAGCGTATCGATAAAAGCATATGGATTCATGGGCTTATTTTTCTCATAATATCGTGGCAGACACGCAGGATACTTCAAATTTACACTCTTACACCAATCGAGCCATTTTTTGTGATCAGGATTTTTATTTTCAAAATTAGTTGCCAACAATTTTTCTATAACATTTTTAACATTCGCATGAACCGGCATATCTGGTTTTAAAGTTGGTTTTTGCAGTTCAGCCTTATCAATATCGACAATTATTTTATATGCATTTTTAGCAAAATTTTTATAATTATAACTAATCTGCCGAATATTTAGTCTGCATCCAAGTGAAATTAATAAATCGCTATTTTCTACAACAAAATTTCCGCCACGCGTGCCAACAGTACTAGGCTTGCCACAAAAAAGATGATGGTCATTCCACAACAAATCATGTGCATTCCAAGCCGTAACCACAGGAATATTTAGCTGTTCTATTAGCGATAAGAATTTTTTGTAAGCTCCACTCAAGCGAATTCCTGTTCCAGCGATTATCACTGGACGTTTTGCGTCTTTAATTTTATTTATAATCTCATAAGCTACACTATCATCTATTCTAGGAGCCGCCGGCAAGTTCATTTCATTTTTATTAAAATGAATTAGCTTTTCAGTTTCCACAAAAGTCCCCTGAACATCCAGAGGAATATCCAACCAAACCGGGCCACCTCTGCCAAAAGTAGCAAGATACAACGCTTTTTCTAAATGATAAGCAATTTCATTTGGGTTTGTAATCATTATAGCATATTTTGTCATTGTTTTTACGCATTCAACAATATTAAATTCCTGATCGCCTAGTTGTCTTAGGGGCAAATTTGTTGAAGCTACTGTAGTTTCGCGTTTAACCTGACCAGATAAAATAAACATAGGAATCGAATCAAGCCACCCGCCAAGAACGCCGGTTATTGCATTAGTTCCTCCCGGCCCGCTTGTAACGCAAACTGCAGCTAGCTTTCCAGAATATCTTGTATAACCTTCGGCAGCCATAGCACAAGCTTGCTCATGGTGATTATACATGCACTTGAGTTTTGGATGATGTCCTAAAGCGTCGTCAAGATGCATAGCGCCGCCGCCAGTAACCATAAAAACATCTCGAATCTCATTTTCATTCAAAAAACTTGCAACATATTCCGATAGTTTTATTTTCAAAAATCACCACTCCATTTTGACAATTTTATCAATCACTAGTTATTTTGGCAATAATTTCATTTATAGCCTGCTTAAAGTTATACTTTGGTACGAAGCCGACTTCATTTTTTAACTTGTTTATATTGGCTGCTAAAAACATGATTTGGTTCTCTCCGTAAGGTTTTTGACCAAAAGTTAGCGTTGCATTTGGTGTAACCACGTCGACAATTTCCTTAATATACTCCTTAAGAAGTCTTTTTTGTCCACTGCCTAAACAATAAACTTCACCGTTTTTGCCATTTTGAGCAATTTTTATCATAGCCTGTGCAGCGTCGTAGCTATAAAGATAATCCCAGACTTGATCACCTTTTGTTAATTCTGGCATTTTACCTTGTTTTAGTTCATTTATAACATAAGAAATTAACGTACGTGAATCATCACACGGGCCAAAAACGCTAAAAATTCGAACCCAGACATGTTTTAAGCTCAAATTATTTGCATAAACTCTACTCATTTGGCCGGCAGATAACTTAGCGGCGCCATAAAGGGTAAATGGGCAGGTTTGTGTATTTTCGTTTGCAGGAATGCAGTAGTGCCCATATTCGGCTTGAGATCCAGCACCAACAAATATTTTACAATTTAAGTTTTTAGCTAATTCCACTGCTTCCAAAGTATGTTTTATATTATTAATCTGCAGTTCAACAGCGTTTCTTTCGGATCCGAAAGTTCCGTTCCACGCAAAATGATAAAAAGCATCGAAGTTTTTAGGTAATTTATTTTTTAATGTAGACAAGTTAGCAATATCACATTCAACAACGTGAAGGAATTTGTTTTGCTTTAAATTTTTTATATTAGAAGAATTAGGGCGACAAACTGTATAAACTTCGCACTTTTCTTTTGTTAAAATATCTGCAAGGGCAACCCCAATAGTTCCGGTAGGGCCGGTAATAATAACTTTTTTCATAAAAACCTCCCTATTTAAAAGCCCAAAATTTGTTCATGATAAAATTTATCGGAATCGTAATTATTAGCGTAACGACCGGAGCAATGATCTCAGAAATTTTAGCAAGTTGCACCATAACAAAAAGTAGCACAGTGGAGATAAAAAATGTAAAACCATAAGATATAAAAGTTTTAATAAGTGGTTTTAAATTTCCTACCTGAGTTTTTTTAAATACATACTTGTTGTTCCAGTAATATGAATTCAAAACGCTTATAATAAAACCTATAGTGTTTGCAATTAAATAATTAACGCCCCAAAAATATAATAAATAATACGTTCCTAATGAGATTAAAGTATTAGAAACTCCTACTAAGCCAAATTTTATAAATTGCTTAGCTATCGGAATAAAATTATGCATAAAAACATTCCCTCTTATTTTACTCCATCAATAATTGTTTTTGCTATATAGTCAATCATGATATCCGTCATTCCGGGGTAAACTCCTACCCAAAAAGTGTCATACATAATTCTGTCGGTATTTTTAAGATCTCCTACAACCCTATAGCCACGTTTAGCTTTTCTAAGCTCGTCAAAGCAAGGATGTTTTATGATATTTCCAGCAAATAACATTCTTGTTTGTACGCCGTGACTTTCAATATAATTGACAAGGGCGTTTCGATCTACACCCTCTTTGCAAGTTATCAAAAAACCAAACCAACTTGGGTCAGAGTTTGGAGCAGGTTCTGGCAAAATTAATTTATTTGTTGTTGGACTCAAAGCATTTTTTAGCCGTTCAAAATTATGCTTTCTACGTTCAACAAATCGGGGCAATTTTTCTAACTGAGCGCAACCGATAGCGGCCTGCATATCAGTAACTTTAAGGTTATATCCAAAATGAGAATACACATACTTGTGGTCATAACCAAAAGGCAATTCTCCGTACTGTCTATCAAAGCGGTGATTACACATATTGTCCATGCCAGACTTACATATGCAGTCACGCCCCCAGTCGCGCATAGATCGGATTATTTTGGCAAGCAGGGGATCATTGGTATAAACAGCACCACCCTCTCCCATAGTCATGTGATGCGGAGGATAAAAGCTCGAAGTCCCGATATCTCCGATTGAACCAGTAAGTTTTTCTTCTCCATCTATAGTATATTTTGAACCTAAAGCGTCACAATTATCTTCAATTAACCAAAGATTATGCTTATCGCAGAAAGACTTTACAGTTTTCAAGTCAAAAGGATTGCCTAAAGTGTGAGCCAGCATAACTGCTTTTGTTTTTGAAGATAAAGCCTTTTCGAGCATAGATACCTCTATATTATACTGCGGAATATTTACATCAACAAAAACAGGTACAGCACCAAATTGAATAATAGGTGTAATGGTAGTAGGGAATCCTGCTGCCAAAGTAATAACTTCGTTTCCACGCTTAATAGCTCTGTGCCCTAAAAGCGGAGAGGTTAACGTCATGAAAGCAAGCAGGTTAGCCGAGGATCCAGAATTTACAAGCGAACAAAACTTTACACCTAAGAATTTAGCCAACTTATGCTCAAATTTTTCAGTATATCTTCCCGAAGTTAACCAAAACTCCAAAGCACTGTCTACAAGATTTACCATCTCGCTATTATCGTAAATTCTTTTAGAGTACGATATTTTAGGGTTTGACTCATCAAAAGTTTTTTTATTATGATAGGTCTTGCAATAAATATCAACCATATCTAAAATTTTTTCTCTAGCTTGTTGTTCAGGCATATTATCAAACATAAAAACTCCTATTTTTTATTTAAAAACTCACAAATTTGTGCATCCATAACTTTTACAATATTTTCTCCAAAAATATACGCTTTAGTCCAATCAGCAGTTTTTTCTACAGCCGATTCAATTTTCCACCTAGGCTGCCAATTAAATACCTTTTTTAATTTTGAGCAATCCAATTTTAAAAAGTTTGCCTCATGTGGGCCTTCAGAAGGTTGTACTTTAGTCTTTATTTTATTATCCATTTTATTACAAAATAGACGAACCAATTCTCCTGTAGTTATGCAGTCGCACTCATCGGGGCCAACGTTGTAATATCCAGAATAAATTTCATTTTCAAATTGTTTTTGAGCAATCATCAAGTAAACAAAAAGAGGTTCCAAAACATGCTGATAAGGCCGAATTGAATTTGGATTTCTAATAAAAACCTCTTCATTTTTAATAGCAGCTCTAACGCAGTCCGGAATAATTCTGTCGGGTGCAAAATCACCGCCACCAATAACATTTCCGGCTCTTGCAGTAGATATAGCAACGTTACCATTAGAAAAAAACGAAGATTTGTAGCTATGAGTAACTAACTCCGAACAAGATTTTGAATTAGAATAAGGATCGAATCCATCCAGTGGCTCATTTTCTCGATAGCCCCACTCCCATTCATTATTTTTATAAACCTTATCTGTCGTAACATTAACAAAAGATTTAACCGTTTCAGACATCCGGACACATTCCAATATGTTAACGGTACCCATCGTATTTGTCTCATAAGTATACCGAGGTTTTTTGTACCCATCGCGAACAATGGGCTGAGCTGCCAAATGAAATACAATTTCAGGTTTTGCCTTTTTAAAAGAAACATAAAGTGAAGAAAAATCTCTAATATCTCCAACAATAGAATTTATCCTAGATTTAATTTTAACCAAGTCAAAAAGATTAGGTTGTGTTGGTGGTAAAAGGGAATAACCTGTAACGTTTGCGCCAAGGTCCACAAGAATTTTGCAAAGCCAAGCACCCTTAAATCCAGTATGACCTGTTATAAAAACATTTTTTCCGTTATAAAAATTCAAATCCTCAAACAATTATAACATCACCAAACCTTCCACGGTGCGTTGCCACTAGACCACAGTTCTTCTAGCTGATATTTATCCCTCTGAGTATCCATGCACTGCCAAAATCCATTATGTCTAAAAGCCTTTAGTTCTCCTAGATGAGCTACTGTTTCTAGCGGCTTCTGTTCAAAAACGGTGCTATCTCCATCAATAAAGTCAAAAATCTGAGGGTTAAGCACCATAAACCCTCCATTTATCACGCTTCCGTCGTCGTATTTTTTTTCTCGAAATGATCTAATCATATTTTCTTTTTCATCAATATCCAAAATTCCGAACCTCTGTCCGACATTTACAGCTGTCATAGTGGCCATTTTTCCGTGAGATTTATGAAACTTAACGAGCTCAGATATATTAACGTCAGAAACGCCATCGCCATAAGTAAGCATAAAAGGCTCGCTGCCAACATATTTTTCTATACGTTTAATTCTGCCTCCAGTCATTGTGTTAAGCCCAGTGTCTACTAGAGTAACCTTCCATGGTTCAGCAAAGTTATTATGCAATATCATGTCGTTATTATTAACAAAGTCGAAGGTTACATCGCTTGAGTGCAAATAATAGTTTGCAAAATACTCTTTTATCATATGAGCCTTGTATCCACAACAAATAATAAATTCGTTGAAATTATGCTTAGAGTATAACTTCATTATATGCCAAAGAATAGGCTTACCACCTATTTCTATCATAGGCTTAGGTCGCAGGTGGCTCTCTTCAGAAATTCTAGTTCCGAATCCCCCGGCTAAAATAACAACTTTCATAATGCAAAAGGCTCCTTTTTAGTGAGGAATAAATGTCTAAGAAAAAAATGTTTTTCGCTCACAATTAGTATAAATTAAACATTAAAACATTTATTCTTAATTTATCATAAAAGCCATTTTACAAATAAATCTGTGTAAAATTTTCACGTTTTATACATTTATCTGCTTAAAATGTTCATAAAGAAAATTCGACAGGCTAGCAAACTGTTCAATAGACAAATTCTCAGCTCTACTGGATAGTAAAATATTTAAATTTTCAAAGGCGTTTATAAGAATATCTTTTGATAATTTTAAATTATGGTTTAACGAGTTAATTAAAGTTTTCCTTCGTTGCAAAAAAGCACTTTTTATAATTTTGAAAAATAGTTCTTCACTTAGAACTTTACAAACTGGAGTTTTTCTTATAATCAACTTTATAACAGCAGAATCTACTTTTGGAATAGGCATAAAGCTACCTCTTTTTACACAAAAAAGGAATTCTGGTTTTGTATAATAATTAATTGCAACACTTATGCTGCTAGAGTTCTTTTGGCCAGCTCCAGCACAAATTCGCTGAGCAACTTCTTTTTGAACCATAACAGTAATCGAATTTAAAGTTAATTTTGTTTCTAGCAGTCTCATTAAAACCGGAGATGTTATGTAATACGGCAAATTTGCACAAACAACTACATCCATGCTGGCAAATTCACTATCAAACAAATTTTTTAGATTGATTTTCATGATATCGTCGTTAATAATTTTTACATTGTCAAAATCGGATAAAGTCTCGTTTAAAACCGGAATTAAGCGATTATCGATTTCTATTGCCACAACTTTTTTTGCTTTTTTAGCAAGTTCACAAGTTAAAACGCCAATACCGGGACCAATTTCGAGAACAGCCGTATTTTCTTCTATACCGCACATTCTTGCCATTTTAGGACAAACACTAGGATTAATTAAAAAATTCTGTCCCAAGCCCTTAGAGAAATTAAAATCATATTTAATTAATGTTCGTCTAATAGTTCCAATATCCGTTAATCTTTTCATGTTTTCTCTCCGAAAAAAATTACTTACATTATAGCATAAAAATAATTTGATTAAAATAAAAAAATAATCTATAATATTACATCAGGAGGGAAATTTTTGACAATGAATAGAATCAATAAAGAAAATTATTATTTGGATATTGCTCAAACAGTTCTAGAACGAGGAACCTGTCTAAGAAGAAATTTTGGTGCAATTATAGTAAAAAATGATCAAATAATATCGTCTGGATATACGGGAGCACCAAGAGGGCGTCAAAATTGTATAGATATAGGCAGATGTACCCGAGAAGTTCTGCAGATCCCTCGAGGAGAAAGATATGAATTATGTCGATCGGTTCATGCTGAAGCTAATGCAATTATTCACGCAGCAAGAAATGATATGTTAGGTTCAACGCTATATCTTGTTGGCAAAGAGGTTAATACTGGAGAATATGTAAAAAATACCTGTTCGTGTTCCATGTGCAAGAGGCTCATTATAAACGCTGGAATTAGTAATGTTGTTGTTCGCATAGATAAAACAAATTTTAAAATAATCGATGTAAACGACTGGGTAAAAGAGGATGAATCTTTGATAGGAAAAAAAGGATATTAATTGTTTTTTGTAGGAGTTTTTTTATGAACAAAAACTATAAGTTGGGGCTAAGAGCAATAAAAACAGCAATATCAGTATTTTTGTGTTTGTTAATTGCATTCATTTTTAACCGCACAGATACTTTATTTGCAAGTATTGCAGCAATAATTTGCTTGCAGCCAACTTATAATGAAACATTTAAATCCGGCCTACAACGTCTTGTAGGCACATTAATTGGAGGCGTAGTTGGATATTTGATACTTTTAGCAATTTACAAATTGCCGTTTAAAGAGATAAACACACTGTTTGTTGCCCCAATTGCTATTTTGACTGTTATTTACGTTTGTAATGTAGTAAATCAGCCTTCTTCTGTGAGCATATCTTGCATAGTGGTTTTGAGCGTTGTAATGTGGCCGAATGGCAATATTTCTGATTCTTTTTTATACGTCGTAAACCGGGTGCTTGACACAAGTATGGGAATCGTTGTGGCTATGCTAGTAAATAGATTTACTTTTGTAAAGCATAGCATAAAGGGTTAGCGCAGTTGACGTTAACTTTAAAATTGATTTATAATTCTTTTTACATACTGTTAAAAAATTTATTATTAAATTGGAGGACCATGTGAAGATAACTAAAGCTGTAATACCTGCTGCCGGCCTAGGAACGCGAGTTTTGCCTGCAACCAAAGCTATACCAAAAGAAATGTTTCCTATAGTAGATAAGCCAGCAATTCAGTATATAGTAGAAGAAGCAGTTGCCTCTGGAATAACCGATATATTAATAGTTACAAATCGAGGAAAAGAGCTAATAGAAAATCACTTCGATAGAGAACCAGAACTAGAACAACGTCTTTTGCAAAATAATAAAATTGCGATGCTAAATGAGGTTGTAAACATCTCTAAACTTGCAAATATATATTTTATACGTCAGAAAGAAACATTGGGGTTAGGACATGCGATAAGTTGTGCACGTTCTTTTGTGGGTAACGAGCCTTTTGCTGTGCTTTATGGTGACGACGTGATTATCGGAGAAGAACCAGCTTGTGCTCAACTTATGCAAGCTTATGAGAAATATAATCGGGCAGTTTTGGGAATAAACAAAGTATCTCGTAAAGACATAACAAAATATAGCTCATTAAAGGTAAAAAGCATTAAAGAAAACATTTATTATTGTTCAGATATGATTGAAAAACCTAACAAAGATGAAGTTATGTCGCTGTATTCTATATTGGGTCGATGCATTTTAACGCCAGATATTTTTGAGATTCTCAAGACGATTAAGCCCGGAATAGGAGGAGAAATTCAGCTGACAGATGCATTGAAAGTCCTGGCCAATACTGCGGGCATGACGGCGGTTGAATTTACTGGAGTCCGTTATGATATGGGCAATAAATTAGGTATTATGAAGGCTTGCATAGAAGTAGCTTTAAACCATCCGGAAATCGGATCGGATTTTAAAAAATATTTAAAAAAGATAGCAAACGAAATATAAAAATTAAAAAAAGGTACCATCAAAGTTAGATGATACCTTTATTTTTATAAATGAATTAAAAGATAGAGGTTTTAGCCTAAAATTTCAACAGGATCAATAAATTTGCCATCTTTTTTTATAGATAGATGTAGATGGGAGCCATCAGCCGATTCGCTAGGAATATTGTTAATTGAAGCAATTTCTTGACCGGACTCTACCTTGTCATCAACATTGACTAAAGTGGTTTCGCCCAAGCCAGAATAATATGCAGTGAATCTGCCATCATGCTCAATAACCATAGTAGTACCAAACATAGCATCGTTAAATATTTCTTTAACCTTACCGTTTGTAATAGCTTTTATTTTACTTCCTTGTTCAGCTGCAAGATCGACCCCATTGTGAACGCGCCAATCATTTAAAGTTTTAGAAAATACAGGATTTTCTCCACTGTACTTTTTAATAATATTTTTAGAAGTAGGATAAACTATAACTCCTTTAGCTTTGGCATTTGTAGATATAGTTTCTTGAGTTTTAGCAGAAGTTTTTCTTTGAACGTTAGTTTTTGCTTGAGAAGGAATAAAATTTTTTTCGTGTTTTGCGTTTGGAGAACTCTTAGCTGAATTTTCGGAATAAGCCTGATATTTTTGCTGAGTTTTAGAAGCAGTCAAGTCCTCTTCAACTCCGGCAAATCTCACAATACTGTCGTAGGTAGTATAAGCCGCAACGCCAACTGCCAATATGCAAATTCCTAAAGCCACATAAAAGTGCAAACCTTTCTTTTTATTTTTTTCTTTTGGATTTTTTGTTTTTAATTCGTTCATGTCAAACTGCACCTCCAAGTTTATAATTACCTAAAAGATGGAGCAGTATGCGTTAAAGAATAAAAATTTTAATTAATGGAAGATTAAAGAATCAGCATATTTTATAAAATGTTTGCTAATGACATAAAGTTAAACAAAAATCAGGTCTTTAAATTTTTCAAAAGTTTTTTCACCAATTCCCGAAACATTCATTATTTCTTCTATAGAATTAAATTTGCCAACAGAGTTTCTATAATCAACAATTCTTTTAGCAATAGCAGGCCCAACGCCGGTCAATTTTTCGTCCAACTCTTCAGCGGTTGCCGTATTGATGTTAACCTTGCCACTGGAGCTGCCCGTTGAGGGCTCACTTGTTGAGTTGGATGTAGAGGAAGAGCCTGCTGAAGAGTATTTTTCAGAACCTGGCGCACTTGTAGGATTTTCTGCAGAAGAAATCTCATCGGTAGTAGAATCAACATAAATTACTGATGGGATAGAGATATCTGGAATAAAAAATGCGTTATAAAATAATATTCCCGCACAAAATATAAGAGCAACAATTATTAATATTTTTTCATGGTCATATTTAATATCCATAAACATCCTCTCAAAAAACATTTTTCAACATAATTTTACAATAATTTAAAAAATTTGTAAATAAAAACAATAATTAAGTATGAATATGATTTATTTAACCAGACAAAAATATTTTTATTATGGGGCTATTTATATCTTTCATAAAAGAGAGGGAACGGTAATGACAATTATTATTTATGGAAGCAATGAGGATACGACTTTCAGCAAAGTGTTGTTAAAAGTTTTAGCAAGGTATGGAGAAATTAATTTTTATAGTGCTAATAAAATAAAGTATATTTCTGAGCATTCACGAAGTTACAATGCTAGATTTTTTATATATGAACTAGATAATCTCCCTTTAAATATTGACTGCGAAGGATTATTTATTTTTAAAAAATTATTTAAAGATTTAAGCCGAGAAAAGTTTCCAGAAAAATTTTTGCCAATAGTTGATGAGCAAAATATAAACGCAATAAAATGCTTAGAAAAAATAGGTAAAATTACGGTAACTTGTGGACTTTCTGACAAAAATACAATAAGTTTTTCTAGCATTTCAGATACCGAAGCAGTTGTTACACTACAAAGATATTTAAACAAAAAAGGAAAAATAATAGAACCACATGAATTCATTTTAAATTTTTCTAAACCATATGATCCAAATGTTTTATTAATAATCAGTGGAGTGCTTCTTCTGTCAGATGTACCATCTCAAAATGGGTATAAATTTTGACCAATAAAAAGGAAAAATAATAAAAAAATAAAAAGCCCACCCAAAATCAATCGATATAAAATAAGGTGTGTGCATTTATAGGTAAACAATAAACATAAAAATTAATTTTTGGCCCGCTCGAAGGGATTTGAACCCCCGACCTCCAGAATCGGAATCTGTTGCGCTATCCAGCTGCGCTACGAGCGGAAATACCAGATTATTATAACACACAAAAATATCATTTTCAATATAAAATCACACCCGATAAAATCCAGCGAATTCTTATCATTGATATGTGGCATATAATGTGATAAAATATTCAAAGATTGTTTTTGGAGGATTCTATATGTCTGGACATTCAAAATGGAGCAATATTAAAAGGAAAAAAGAAAAAGCAGACGGGGCACGCGCTAAAATTTTTACAAAAATAGGCAGAGAATTAATAGTAGCCGTAAAAGAAGGCGGGGGAGCCGACCCAGCAACAAATTCAAAGCTAAAAGAATGTGTAGCCAAAGCAAAAGCTAACAATGTGCCAAATGATAATATAGAAAGAATTATAAAAAAAGCAGCCGGAGCAAATAATAACGAACAATATGAATCAATTACATATGAAGGCTATGGGCCTTGCGGAGTTGCCGTTATTGCAGAAGCTTTGACTGATAATAGAAATCGTACCGCAGGAGATCTGCGTCATTATTTTGATAAATTTGGTGGCAACCTCGGAACACCAGGATGTGTGTCTTTTTTATTCTCAAAAAATGGAGTGATAATTATTGAAAAAGCCAACTTAACTGAAGACAAAGTTATGGAAGATGCACTAGAGCAGGGTGCTACCGACTTTTTATCTGATGATGAAATTTTTGAAATACATACCGAGCCTGAAGATTTGGGGAGCATTCGAGATTTTCTTGCACAAAAAGGATATGAATTTGTTTCTGCTGAGATTGAAATGGTTCCACAAACCTATGTTTCAATTAATGATGATGAAGCGGCAACAAAAATGCAAAAATTGCTTGATGCGCTAGAAGACAACGACGATATACAAAACGTTTGGCACAATTGGGAGAACCCAAAAGAATAAAAACTATTTTTATAAACTTGATATTTTATCTTTTAACGAGTAAAACCATTCAACGATTTTAAATTTAATTTCGTATTTTTCGCTATTGCTGATTATATCCTTTTCTGAACTATTAAAAACAGTATCGGTGTCTGTATATTTTTTTGCACAACCCAAACACATTTGAGGAAAGATCACGCACCACCAATTTTTGCCTTTGCCTTCACCTATTATAAGTCTCAATGCGTCGTAATGGCCTGCAGGCAGAGTAATGTAGTCGTATTTTCGGGTCGGAAAGTACATATTGGTAACTTCTGAGTTTACCGAATAATTGAATCCTTGATGTTTTATTTCAGATTCTGCAATTTCTTTTAGATTTTCTAAATTATTTAGAACCAAATTCTGCGCAGATTCTTTATCTTTAGCGCTGCTCAAAAAATTTCCTGATTTTTCAATGATTTTATCTCGAACTTTTATTTTAAGCTCCTGGTCATCTTTAGAGTCGGAGTTTGCAATAATGTGCAACCGCAAAACTTTTGTACTAAGATCGTCACAATTATTAGCGAAGGTTGTTAGGTTAAGAAGAAGAACTATCAAAAGTCCAGAAATTAAAGATTTTTCTATAAAGTTTAACATAAAACACCGTCCATTTAAATTTTTGTTAAAATTATGGACAAATGCTTTTTTAATTATTCAAAAAGTTTATTCAATGTTTTTAAGGCTGCTCGTATTGAAAAAAATGAGAAGTTGAAGTATAATATATTAATTTAATATCAGCTAAAAACGAGGGGATAAGGTGAAGTTAAAGTTTACAAAAATGCAGGGCTGTGGAAATGATTATATCTACTTTGACTGTTTTAATCAGGACGTGAGTAATCCTGAAAAGCTAAGTAAGAAGCTTTCTGATAGAAGATATGGCATTGGAGGAGATGGAATAATTTTAATATGTCCCTCTAGTGCTGCAGATGCTAAAATGCGAATGTTTAATAAAGATGGCAGCGAGGGCAAAATGTGTGGCAATGGAATTCGTTGTGTGGGAAAGTACCTCTATGACAATAACATTGCAAAAAAAAATATAATCACAATAGAAACGCTAAGTGGAGTTAAAACACTCAAAGTTTTTGTGAAAGATGGAAAAGCAACAATTTTAACTGTAAATATGGGTAAACCAGAGCTTGACACGAAAAAGATACCTGTTAATATAGATTTAAAAACGGTTATTAACCACAAAGCCAATTTTGGGGGCAAAGATTATAGCATAACTTGTGTATCTATGGGAAATCCTCATTGTGTTGTATTTTGCAAAGACATAACTTCACTTAATCTAGAAGATATAGGTCCGCTATTTGAAAACAGTAAGTTATTTCCTGAAAAAATCAATACCGAATTTGTTGAGGTTATTGACGAAAAAACACTGAATATGCGAGTTTGGGAGCGTGGCAGTGGAGAAACGTTAGCTTGTGGCACAGGAGCGTCTGCAGCAGTGGTAGCTGCGATTTTGAATGGATTTTGTGGCAAAGATGAAGAGATAGAAGTTAAACTGAAAGGCGGAATTTTAAGAATAATTTATACAGGCGATGAAGTTTATATGTCTGGTAGAGCCGAAAAAGTTTATGAGGGAGTAGTTGAAATATGACAAAATATATTTTTGTAACTGGAGGAGTGGTTTCTGGACTTGGTAAGGGGATAACGGTAGCGTCATTGGGACGTTTACTTAAATCTAAAGGATATAAAGTTGCAGCACAAAAGTTAGATCCATATATAAATGTAGATCCTGGAACGATGAGTCCATATCAGCACGGAGAGGTATTTGTGACAGAAGATGGAGCGGAAACAGACCTGGATTTAGGCCATTACGAGAGGTTTATTGATGAAAATTTAAATAAATTTTCAAATCTAACAACAGGCAAAGTCTATTGGAATGTGTTGAAAAAAGAGCGTAATGGCGAATATTTGGGAGAAACAGTGCAGGTTATTCCACATATTACAAATGAAATAAAAAGTTTTGTATATTCTGTTGGAGAAAAAACAGATGCCGATGTAGTTATTACCGAAATTGGGGGCACAACAGGAGACATAGAGAGCCAACCATTTTTAGAGGCGATCCGCCAGATATCGCTTGATGTGGGTAGAGAAAACTGCCTGTTTATTCATGTAACACTTATTCCATACATAAAAAGTTCTGGAGAGTATAAATCTAAACCAACACAGCATTCTGTAAAAGAGCTGAGGGCTTTGGGTATAAATCCAGATATTATAGTAGCGCGTTGTGATGAGCTATTGAGCGAAAGCATTAGGCAAAAAATCTCTCTATTTTGTAATGTTAAAACAGATTGTGTCATCGAAAATATTACTGTTGATTCGCTGTATCGAGTGCCTTTGATGTTGGAAAATAGTGATTTTTCTAAAATAGTTTGCCGCGAACTTGGTCTAAATTGTGCTGCTGGTGATATGTCTGAATGGCTTAAAATGTTAGATAGAATAAATAACAGCAATAAAAAAGTAAAAATTGCATTGGTTGGCAAATATGTGAAGCTTCATGATGCGTATCTTTCAGTGGCCGAAGCATTGAGCCATGGGGGATTCGAGAACCGTACAGAAGTTGAGATTAAATGGATTGATGCAGAACTTTTTACAGATTTTAGCGCGAATGATTTACTTGCAGACTGCAACGGACTGCTAGTTCCGGGAGGTTTTGGAGGTAGAGGAGTAGACGGTAAAATTTCTGCAATAAAATATGCAAGAGAAAACAACATGCCATTTTTGGGAATATGTTTAGGGATGCAAACAGCAGTAATAGAATTTGCGCGCAATGTTTTAAAAATAAAAGATGCAAACTCTAGTGAATTTAAGCCAGATGGAAAACATTCGGTAATAGATTTAATGGAAGACCAGCAAGGTCATGTGCCAAAGGGAGGAACAATGCGATTGGGAGCGTATCCTTGCAAGATAAAGGCAAATACTATAATGCAAAAGGCTTATGGGCAGGATGAAGTTAATGAGAGACACAGACATCGGTATGAGTTTAATAATGATTATCGAGAAATTTTTGAAGAAAATGGCATGGTGTGTTCAGGGACGTCTCCAAATGGACTTTTAATAGAAGCAATAGAACTGCCATCAAACTCATTTTTTGTTGGGGTGCAGTATCATCCAGAGTTTAAAAGTCGACCAAATCATGCACATCCTCTTTTTAAGGAGTTTATAAAAGTCTCTTTAAAATATAACAACTAGATTTGAAAGGACATTTACAATGAAAATAAATTCAAATTATTTAAATCTTAAAGACAACTATCTTTTTGCGGATGTTGCCAAGAAATCTAGCGAATTTGCAGAAAAAAATCCAACAGTAAAAGTAATCAATCTAGGCATTGGAGATGTAACATTGCCGTTGTGTCCTGAAGTTGTTAAAGCTATGCAGTATGCTGTTTTAGAAATGGGTAAAAAAGAAACATTTAAAGGGTACGGGCCATATCAGGGGTACGATTTTTTGCGTTCTGAAATAAAAAATTATTATGCTAGAAGAAATGTAGAGCTAGATCTTGACGAAATTTTTGTAAGTGATGGAGCAAAAAGTGACGTTTCTAATATTTTGGATGTATTTTCAAAAGAAAATTCTGTTATGGTGCCAGACCCAGTGTATCCCGTGTATGTAGATACTAACGTAATGGATGGCAGAAAGATACAATATATAAATGCCAATGAAGAAAATGATTTTTTGCCGCTGCCGGATAAGTCTATTCATTCAGACATAATTTATTTGTGCTCGCCAAACAATCCCACTGGAGCTGTTTACAATTATAAACAACTTAAGCAATGGGTAGACTATGCTTTAGATAACAAAGCAATAATCTTGTTTGATTCAGCGTATGAGGCCTTTATTTCTGATGATAGTTTGCCACGAAGTATTTTTGAAATTGAAGGAGCAAACAAATGCGCAATAGAATTCTGCTCTTTTTCAAAGACAGCAGGCTTTACTGGAGTCAGGTGCGGATATACAATAGTTCCTACAGAATTAACTTTTGAAGGGAATTCAATAAACAATTTGTGGTTTAGACGGCAGTCCACAAAATTTAATGGGGTATCTTATGTGGTGCAAAGAGGTGCAGCAGCAGTTTTCTCAAGCGAAGGAATGAATCAAGTTAAAGAGAACATAAATTATTATAAAGAAAATGCAAAACTTATTGCTAAGGTGTTGACTGAAAGAAAAATATATTTTGTTGGAGGTAAAAATTCTCCATATATATGGTTTAAATGCCCGGATGGTATAACTTCTTGGGAGTTTTTCGACTTTTTATTAGAAAAAGCATATGTCATAGGTACGCCAGGATCCGGATTTGGCAAAAATGGTGAGAGCTTTTTTAGGCTTACTTCATTTGGCGAAAGAACAGACATTTTAAATGCCGCCGGTAGATTAAAAAATGTTCTTTAGATATTTAGTTAAGAATAATTAAGTTTTTTCATAAATTATTTGAACATCAGTATATTTTTATCTTTAAATATATAGAATATTAAATTAGGGGACGAAAGAAAAATTCCTTTGCCAGATTTAAAAATACTGGAAGAGGAATTCGTGAAAATTATTCAACTTGCAATACAAAAATAGTGTGAAGAATTTTTCTGTATAATTTTAAAAAAAGGTAGATATTAATATTTTAGCTGATATATTCTATTGCAGAGACGAGATCGCTTATTATTTCTAAAGAAACATCTGGTTTTATCGAATTTTCGTATAAAAATTTTATTATATTTCTAACATAGATCTCGGATTCAGAAATGCCGTCAAATAGTACTTTTTCCGGAACATTCACGTCGCTTTTTAAAATAATTTCAATTCCAAAATAAGTTAAATTATCTGAAACAGTTTTTACTAGATTATAATAAATATTTTTGTGAGTTTGTATGCCCTCAATTTCGGAATATTCTTTTTTATAAATGTTAGTAATACACGTCATTGAAAAAGTCTCCCTTCAGATTATGTTGTGATTTTATTTTACATTTTTATTATAAACATATAGTGAAAAAAATTCAACATTTTTCGATAAAAATATATTTTTTTCTTGTTGACAAATATTTTTTTATATGATATTGTATAAAACACGGTGAAAAAGCTTTTGGAGGGGTGTCCGAGTGGTTTAAGGAGCTAGTCTTGAAAACTAGTGATCCCGCGAGGGACCAAGGGTTCGAATCCCTTCCCCTCCGCCATTTTTGTTTAGATTTTGATTGTGAATATTTTTGGAGAAATACCCAAGTGGTGAAGGGGCTCCCCTGCTAAGGGAGTAGGTCGGGTAACCGGCGCGAGGGTTCAAATCCCTCTTTCTCCGCCAGCAATTTTAGCTTTATTCAATTTCGTGTTGACTTAAAATTTTTGTGCGGATATGGCGAAATTGGCAGACGCGTATGGTTCAGGTCCATATGAAAAATATTTCATGCAGGTTCAAGTCCTGCTATCCGCACCATTTAATAATTTGATCAAATCAAGGTGGTTTTTTAATGAAAAAATATAGGTTTATTGTAGGGCTTTTGTCATTTAGTTTCGTTATGGGATTATTCAGTGATTTAGTTGTCGCAAAAGAGATTCAAAAATCTGAAATTAATTTGACAGACACTATAAATACGGTTTACGACAAGAGTTTGCCTCCCAATAATTCTTTTTTTAGTTTGATTTCAAGATTAAGATATGTATATAGGTGGTCACTTTTGCAAAATTTAGAAAGGGAAGACTTAGAACACCATAGTTTTGAAGTAAGTATGATAGCATATACTTTAGCAATTATAACCAATATTAAATTCGGTGGACATTTAAATGCCGAGCGAGCAGCTGTTTTAGGCATGTTCCATGATATAACGGAAATAATAACGGGAGATATGCCTTCAACAATAAAGTATGGTGTTTCTGGAATGAAACCGCTTTATACACAAATTGAAAATCAAGTATCGTGCGAAATGTTAAGTTTGATAGACGATGTTGAAATAAGGCAAGTATATGCATCTTTGATGATACCTACCGAAAATGATAAAGAATTAGTGGAATTAGTAAAGGCTGCTGATAAAATTTCTGCTCTTATAAAATGTCTCCGCGAAAAAAAATTAGGAAATAAAGATTTTGATAAGCCATTAGAAGAAATTTCAGAAAAGATTTTATCAATAAAAATCGACTCGGTGCAATATTTTATAAAAACTTTTTTGCCAGCTTATGGATTTGATTTATATGTTTCAAACAAAGATGGCAGACAAGGCTAAATTATGACAACCCTTATCATGTAGTTTTGTGCTATACTAATTCATTAAAGTTTATCAAAATGTGTTAGATAGCTTTTTTTTGTAAACATTTTAGCTGGCTCAAATTTTTGCATTATTACTGAGTTTTCTCAAATTTCTCTATTGGTTATACATATCAGTTAGAGTAGTTATAAAATACTTAAGATCTTTATTATAATTATTTATAAGACTTAAATCTTGAAAAGGTTAGATTATAAAATTTTGACAAACTGCAAATTTTCATGCTCCAAAATTTGTAGACAGAGTAATGAAAAAATTCATAATGAGGGCTTTGATCGTAATTTTTAACTAGCTAAGTACAATAATATATTCATTGTGCTGTGCAAACAGTGAAAACTGTTTTAGCATTTTTTATCCCTGAGAAGTGGCATTAAATTACCTTATTAAATGCCACTTAAGGTATGTTAAACTCTACGTTATAGATATTTGAATTTTTAGGATTTATAGTTTGTATGCAATTGTTTATCTTTAGAGAGTGCATATATTTAGCAGTTGCATTTTATCAAAAGTTCACAAAATTTTTCTATCATGCCATTTCATGTTTCAAATTTATATGGTCTAATATTAGGGAAATAAAATACAAAACATGCAGAATTTATAAAACAGCTTTTTTATGACATCTTCAAAAGAAAAAAATCGATAGAACGACCACAAATTTTATTTATAGAAAATCTCTCAGTAGAAGCATACAAAGTGGCGCTAGAATTGATGTTTTTCAAAGATTTGTGTATGGAAATCAAAATATTGATGATTCTCTATGGACCATTTGAAAAATGATAACGAAAGTGTTACTGTTAGAAATTTAGAGAAGCAGCCAAAAATTAGAAATTCAGTGCGCAGGCATGAACAAAGAGGAAAAAGATAACAAGCTGCAAAATATAAAGTAAGAAAAAAGTTGAAAAACAGTGCAGCGAAGCAGAAATGTAAAAAATAGATTAAAGTTTATTATTTAGATTAAGCGAAACCACTAAGGTTCAAGTTATATTATTTTTCAAAGGTCTAAAATTTCAAATGTAATCTTCTCGCATTACCCCATTTTGTTAGTAAAAAAGTACAATCATTAATTCGCAACGTAACTACACTTATTGAAGTAGTAATATAATTTCTACACATACTTTTTTACATTTTATTTTTTTGTATAATGTTACCTGGTAGAGATTTTTATAAAAACTCAAGAGCTTGCTAACGATAACAACATCGGCAAGCTCTTTCTAGTCAATTAAATAAAGTTAAATAATATAAAAACATTTAATTAATAAAAATTTATTTTAGTTCTTCTTCGTTATTAGCAGCGATTGCTTTTTCATATTTTTTGCTCAATTTAAATACAGAGAATATCCACGCAACAACAGTGGCAGTAAAAATTCCTACAATTGGAACAATATGATACATTATGTTTGGCACTATTCCATACATAATCTGCTGAATAAGAGATGCTCCAGCCTTGCCGGCTCTTCCTCCAATAACTTCAACTGCAGCCTGACCTTTAGTCTTTGTATCTTCATCAAGAGGAAGATACGCCATGCTTTTAGTTGTATCAAACAGAGAATATTTAATACTTTTACACAATGCATCCTGAATAATTCCTACCCAAGTTGCCAAAATAAGTGCAGACATACCGAAGATCTCTGCTGCAACAAATTTTCTATAAAGAACCAACGTAAAGAATATTCCACCCAAAATTAAAAACATTAGAGGTGTAATAACTGCAGAGGTTCTCCACTTACAAGTTCTTAAAATAAAGGCACCTATCAAAACAACAAATATTGAAAATATCCCAGTAAATATAGAAATATTACCCTGCATAGAGGCGTATCCTGGGCCATCAAAAGCTTCTTTCATGTGTGCTTTCATAATGACTTCTGCAAAATTTATTGCAATTCCATAACCTATAACAAGCACACCAATCAAGAGTAAATAAGAATTTGTAAATAAAATTTTGATACCTTCAAACATGCTAACTTTTTCTTTTTTCTTTTTAGGTTTAACTTGAGATGCATCAAAAAATCTTGGATCTGTTAAGACTTTATTATTTATATACCAATAAATAGCCATAATGATTAGTCCTACTAGAAAAACAGTTATCATAAGCATTCTAACATTAGAAACAGAAGCATCTTTTAATGCAGTCTTTATAGTAAGTCCGGCAATAATTGTTCCGATGTTGCCAACTAAAGAAAATAAACCAAAAAATCTTTTTACTTCTTTTTTCATGGTAGAAGCGTTAGCAAACTGCCAAAACAATGATGAAATAGCCATTGTTCCCCAAATTTCTGATATAATATAAAATATAGTAGTTGGCCAGTTGCCCAAACAAGTAAGAAATGTTCTAAAAAAAGAAGGTGCAGCTTCAGTCATTGCAGTAATTTGTTCTGAAGACATGATCAAGTTATCAAGATTAGGATAAAGCAAAAAACCATATATTATATAAAAGATTATAAAAGAAGAAATTATTATATAAAATGTTTTTTGAGAATCAAATTTATTCATTAAATAGTTAAAAGCAATAACAGCCAAAAAAGCCGCCGGCATAACATACCATACTTTAAGTGCGCTAATGAGTTGAGCAGTATCTGCTTTGCCAGCTCCAGCCCATATATTGGTGTGGTACTGGACAAAAATATCCTTTAAATCTCGGACCAAAGTATATACAAAAAGTATAAAAAACATTAAAAAGTTCATCGGCAAGAATTTTTTTAGCTCATAGTTATGTATAGGCCAAATTAATTCTTGAAACTTATTAAACTCTCTAGGTTGAGCTTGTTCTTGGGTTGTCATTTTTTTACATTCTCCTTATTTAAAAACTTATTTTAAAGTTAGATATTTATAAATTTTTGCGGTTTTGATTAAAAATCAAAAAATCTGGTATAAAATTCAAAGAAATATCAAAAAAAGGGATACCTCCTTTGCAAAATTATAATAATACCAATATTTTATTCCGCAAGACATAAAAATTATATCAAAAAATTCAAACACATTCAAGTCTTTTTAAAATTCAACTTATAATTCCGTAAAATACTACTATAATTTCGCCTATTTTTATTTGTTTATTATTTTTTTTGAGAATGCATTATATCTTATGTTGACATTTTATAATTTTCAAATTATCATTTTATAAGTGTTTAAACTCTGTGCTTTTCTTAAACTAAAAGGGGATAAAAAATTGAAAAAAGATACGATAATCTCTTTAAAAAATATTACAGTTTCGTTTAATGGAAATACCATTTTAAAAAATTTAAATCTCGATATAAAAAATAAAGATTTTGTTACACTTCTTGGGTCATCTGGCTGTGGAAAAACTACGATTTTACGTATAATTGCAGGGTTTGTTCAGCCGGATAGTGGTAGCATTTTTTTTGCCGGTAAGGATGTTACTAAACTTCCGGCTCATAAACGTGAGGTTAATACTATTTTTCAAAACTATGCACTCTTTCCCCATTTAAATGTATATGAAAATATCGCTTTTGGTATGAGAATACAGAAAAAAACTGAGGCTGAAATAAAAAACAAAGTACAAGAAATGCTCAAAATGGTTAGTTTGTCTGGATTCGAAAAAAGAAATATCGCGAATTTGTCTGGTGGCCAACAACAACGCGTTGCTATTGCTAGAGCACTTGTAAATAATCCCAAAGTTCTACTGTTGGATGAACCCCTAGGTGCTTTGGACTTAAAATTGCGTAAGGATATGCAAGTTGAACTTAAAAAAATTCAACAAAAGATGGGAATTACCTTTATTTTCGTTACTCATGATCAAGAGGAGGCGCTTTCTATGTCGGACACGGTTATTGTTATGGATAACGGTAATATACAGCAAATTGGTTCGCCTCAAGATATTTATAACGAACCCACTAACGCTTTTGTTGCAGACTTTATCGGAGAAAGTAATATTATAGACGGAATTATGCATGACGATTATTTGGTTGAATTTGCGGGAAGAAAGTTTAAATGTCTTGACGCTGGTTTTGCTAAAGACGAAAAAGTTGATGTTGTTATTCGGCCTGAGGATATCGAGGTTACTTCACCAGAAAATGGCCATATCTCTGGCACCGTTACATCTGTTACTTTTATTGGGGTACACTACGAAATTATCGTAGACATTGATGGATTTAAGTGGATGATTCAATCAACAGACAGTCAAAAACCTGGAGATGTTATCGGTCTTATTTTGCAGCCAGATGATATACATATAATGAAAAAATCTGAGCATTCAGGAGAATACGGTGACTACAGTGCTTTTAGTGATGAAATGTATGAAATTTATGAAGAAAATTTGCTGTATGACTGTAGTTGTAATGTGAGTGAAAAAAAATGAAAATAAAAAACTTTTCGATAATTTATATAATATGGATGTTCATTTTTACGATAATTCCTTTAGCTTTAATTTTTATTTTTGCTTTTACCGATAAATCTGGAAACTTTACCTTAGAAAATATCCTTAATGTTGGCCGTTATTCGAATGTATTTTTACTTTCCATTGGCTTAGGAGCTATTTCTACCATTATTTGTCTTATTCTTGGATATCCATTGGCCTATATTATATCAAAAATCTCATCAAGTAAACAAAATATCGTCATTATGCTTATAATGCTGCCTATGTGGATAAATTTTTTGCTCAGAACTTACGCTTGGATGACAATTTTAGAAAATAATGGCCTTTTAAATAAATTTTTGTCAATATTCGGCATTAAACCGATTTCGTTTATAAATACCTCTGGCGCAGTTGTTTTAGGAATGATATACAACTTTTTGCCGTATATGATTTTACCTATTTACGCTGCTATAGTAAAAATAGATAAGCGTATTGTTGAGGCTGCACAGGACCTAGGTGCTGGTAAGCGTAATGTGTTTCTTAAAGTATTAGCACCACTTAGTTTGCCGGGAGTTATATCTGGGATTACTATGGTTTTTGTGCCGGCTGTTAGCACTTTTATTATATCTAAAATGCTTGGTGGCGGTTCAAATATTTTAATTGGAGACCTTATTGAAATGCAGTTTTTAGGTAGTACATATAACCCCAATCTTGGCTCGGCAATTTCTTTTGTGTTGATGGTTCTTATTTTTATTTCTATAGGAATCATGAACCAATTTGATGATTCTGACGAAAATTTTGATGGAGTTAAGCTTAAATAGTGAAAAAATAAAAAAGGAATGTTGTTAAATTTGAAATCTAAATTAATATATAAGATATATATGAGCTTGATTTTCTTTTTTTTATATTCTCCGCTCGCAGTTTTAATTATTTTCTCTTTTAATGATTCAAAAAGCCGCAGCGTTTGGAATGGATTTTCTTTAAAGTGGTATATAAAATTATTTTCGGACAAAGAAATTTTACACGCTATTTTTAATACTATAATCGTTGCTACGGCAGCTTCTATTTTAGCTACTGTTATTGGAACAATTGCTTGTTTGGGCATTTTAAAAATGAAGAAACTTTCAAAAAAATTGGTTATGAATATAAATAATATTCCTATAGTGAATCCAGAAATCGTTACTGGTGTGGGACTAATGTTGCTGTTTGTTTTTTCTTATAATAATTTTAAAATTTTTAGGCCAGGAATTTTTACACTAATTTTGGCTCACACAACATTTTGTTTGCCTTATGTTGTTTTGTCTGTTTTGCCAAAACTTCGTCAAATTAATCCATATATTTATGAAGCCGCTCAAGATTTAGGTTGCAACCCTTTTAGAGCTTTTTTAAAGGTTGTTTTGCCAGATATTATGCCAGGGATCTCAAGTGGAATGGTTATGGCTTTTACACTGTCGATGGATGATTTCGTTATAAGCTATTTTACAAGCGGAACAGTGCAAACTTTGCCGATTGCGATATATTCTATGACTAGAAAAGTGGTTAGTCCGGAAATAAATGCCATATCTACAATTTTATTTGCGGTTGTGTTTTTGTTGCTACTGGCAGCAAATTTTAAACAGATTAAAACTCATAAATAATTTTTCTACGAAATCAGGTGAAATAAAGGTTGAAAAAAAAGTTAATTTTTTTTATAGTTATATTTTTTTTGTTTTCTATTATTATTTTGAGCTTTGTTTTATACAAAAATAATAAGAAATCCAAAATCATAATAAATGTTTATAATTGGGGCGAATATATTTCTGACGGTACAAATGGGTCTTTAAATGTAAACGAAGAATTTACAAAAAGAACTGGAATATACGTAAATTATAGCACATTTCAAAGTAATGAATCGCTTTTTGCAAAAATACAAAATGGTGGAGCCAAATACGATGTAATTATACCTTCTGATTATATGGTATCTAAAATGATTAAAATGGATATGCTACAAAAGCTTGATTTTAAAAAAATTTCCAACTATTCTTATGTAGACGATTCTTTTAAATATCCAGCGTATGACCCTACAAATGAATATTCTGTACCATATACTTGGGGGCTAGTCGGAATATTTTATAATAAAAACCTGGTTGCTGAAGAAGAAAAAGATATAAATTGGAATATATTGTGGAATAAAAAATACTCAGGCAAAATATTGATGTTTGACAATCCTAGGGATGCTTTCGCAATTTCTCAAATTAGGCTAGGAATCTCGCTGAACTCTAGAAATAAAAGTGACTGGATAAAGGCAGCAGAAGATTTAAAGCTGCAAAAACCACTTGTGCAAGCTTATGTTATGGACCAGATTTTTGATAAAATGGCTAACGGAGAAGCTGCATTGGCTCCATATTATAACGGTGATGCCGCAACTTTGTTGGAGCGTAACAAAGAAATTGGTTTTGTTATTCCGAAAGAAGGCTCCAATAAATTTGTTGACGCTATGTGTATTCCTAAAAACGCCGAGCATCCAGCCGAAGCTTTGACTTATATAAATTTTATGTGCGAACCTAAAATTGCGGCAGAGAATATAAAGTATATTGGGTATTCGTCTCCAGAATCTGTAGTGAAAAATCAACTTGACAAAAAAGTTGCGAACAATAAAATATGTTATCCTGATGAGCAAATATTAAAAAATACTCAGTTATTTACAGCTTTACCTGATGAATTAAATTCATTTATTGATTCTCTTTGGGTAAATGTAAAAACTGGGGAACAAAACAATCCTTATGCGTTGATTACCGTTTTGATTGGATTTATTTTGCTATATTTAATAGTTTTTTTGGTTAAAAAGAAAAAAAATAAAACTTTGTAGCAAGTTATATAATTTTTAAAAATATTTTTCTAATAATTTAAAATTAATCAAATATTGAGCAGTTCCATGGGAATATGATATAATTTATTAGATTAAAAATAAAAAGGGATTGGTAATTTTGTTGAACCGACTAAAAATTATGTTATATTTATGTTTTATAGCTTGCTTTTTTTTATCTCAAAAAGGGCTAGCTTATAATGATGGTGCTCTGGAGATATCTTTACTTTGTGATAATATTTTTCCTGTTAGTGGAGAAGAATTCACTGTTAGTTTGAACTTTTCAGTTGCTAACGAGCCTATAAATATTTCTGCTTATAGGTTAAAAGTCAAATTTGATAGCTCAAAATTAACATACAAAGGGCTTTATTCTTACATAAATAATGACGATTTCGAAAGTTATACGGATGGGAATAACCTAACTATTTTATATGTAACTTCTGAACGCGGGATTGATTTAAGTATTGGCGAGTCTAAAATTGTTTTAGAGCTAAATTTTAAAGTGTTGTCAAATTGTGAAGTTGGCACTAATAGTATATCTGCTGTAATCGATGGTATATGTAATTATGAGGCTGAGGCTATTCCTTTGCCAGAAATCGATCCTGTAACGATCAATGTTGCTCAATCTGGTGAGGGAAATTGCGATCTTGCTGTACTTTCTACTGCAGAATATAAATTATCTCCGGTTTTTTCTTCAGATATCACTAAATATTCCGTTGAAGTGCCATATTCAAAAAGTACTATGGAATTTGAAGCGATTCCTCTGGACCAGGAAGCAACTGTTAAGGCTAATAGAAAAACTTTAAAAAGTGCTGGCACCACTACAGATATCAATTTGACTGTTACTTCTGCAGATAAAAAATCTAAAAAAGTTTATACTGTAACAGTTAATAGGCTAAGTAAAAATGCTTCCAATGACGCTGAGCATGATAAATACACCGATATTAATGCTTTAGATGAAAGTATAAGTACTAATGATAATAAAAATTACACCGATGAGCTGTTAAATAAAGATGTTGCTCAAAATAATAGTGTCGAATTGCAGAACTCTTCTGCACCACTTGTAATTAAAGAAAATTCTTTTAACTTTATTTTATTTTTTGCCGCTACAATAATTCTTACTATCCTTTGTATTTTTATTATAAAACAAAAAAATATATTGTCTAAATGAGGAGCTAGTTTTTATTAAACTAGCTTTTTTATTTTTTATAAATATTTTTAAAGATATTGAAAATACTAATAACCAAGGAGGTAATAAAATGAACGCTAATATCGAAATGTTAAATTATATTTATAAAAACGCACAAATGGGACAAAATTCCATAAACCATCTTTTAGATATCATTAAAAATGATTCTAAGTTTAGAAACTTGCTAGAAAGTCAGTTCAAAGAGTATAAAGATATTTTTGATACAGCTGAAAAAGCATTAAATAAGTTGGGATATGAGGCGAAAGGAACAAGTGCTATTCAAAAATTTGAAACTTATATGATGATAGATATCAAAACTCTAAATGATAAAACACCCGACCATGTAGCCGAAATGTTGATTCAAGGAAGTACTATGGGAATAATTCAAATAACTAGAAGATTAAAAGATTATCAGGGTAGCCTTGACAAAAGTGTTCAAAGATTTGCTGAAAAGTTATTATCTACCGAACAGCATAATGTTGAAGAATGTAGAAAATTTTTAGGCAAAGCTTATGAGGTTGCAAATGTTTAACTAAAAATTTTAGCATCCGTTTTAGAGGTGTTTACTAAGTGTTGAAAAAATATGTATATCCTGTATTAGCAGTAATTGCTGGAGTTGTAAATGGTCTTTTGGGTGCGGGCGGCGGCATGCTAATTGTTCCTATATTAAAAAAATATGGTCTTGATCAACGTACTACTCACGCAACTTCTGTATGCATTATCTTGCCAATTTGTATGGTGAGTGCTATTATGTATCTTATTAATGGCAAAGTTACTTTTTACGACGCTCTACCCTACCTTCCTTTTAGCGTATTGGGCTCTATTGTCGGGTCTTTAGTTTTATCTAGAATAAACCAAGAACTTCTTCGTAAATTTTTTGGTGGCTTCATGTTATGGGCAGCTATTCAGCTGCTTTTTAGATGAGCTGGGGAATCGCCGCAATATCAGGGACATTATCTGCAATAATCGGTTCTATGGGGCTTGGTGGAGGTGGAGTCTTAATTATTTATTTCAATTTGTTTACACAAGTCTCTCAAACTCTTGCTCAAGGTATCAATTTAATATTTTTTATTCCTTCTGCTGTTGTTGCGATTATAATCTACTCAAAAAAAAGGCTTATTAACTTTAAACTCGCTATAACTTTTTCATTACTAGGCTTATTTGGAGCTATAATAGGCTCATATTTGGCATGCTTTATCGATAGCAAAATTCTTTCTAAAATATTTGCAGTTCTTCTTTTAATTATGGGCATCATGCAATTTAGATCAAAATAAAAATCTAGCGCCCCGCGATTTAGTGGAGCGCTATTTTGTAGAAGTTTTAAGATTAATTCAATCCAAAAAATATTCCACAAATAAAAATAATTAAAGTAATTATAGTAAAAATATATTTTGATACAGGAATAAACCACCTGCCAAGCTTTTTTTTGGCTCCCATGTTTACATTTTCTAAAACAAATTCTTCGCCACAAACCCAAAAGAACATTACTCCAGCAAGCAATGCACCGAGTGGTATTATGTAAATAGATACAACATCCATCCACATTTCAACAATTTTTGCATTTTCAATAAATAAACTTATTATAGTAGAAATTGCAATTACAGCCGTAACAGACATATTTCTAGATAATTTAAGACGATTTTGAATTTCTTCTATAGGAACTTCAAAAAGATTTATAATTGATGTCAATGTAGCAAACAATGTGGCTATAAAAAAAATTATTTCAAATAGGCTCCCAAAAGGCATGCCGAAAAAAATTTTCGGCATAGCTACAAATAGTAGGGAGGGACCTGCTTGTGCTTCTAATCCAAATGAAAACATTGCGGGAATAATTGCCAGTGCAACTATAATGCCAGCCAAGATGTCAAAGATTATTACATTTTTTGCACAATAAATTATATCCTCATCGTTTTTTAAATAACTTCCGTATATCAACGTGCCAGAGCCTGCTAACGAAAGTGAAAAAAAAGATTGCCCCAATGCATAAATCCAATTTTTTACCACAAAAAACTGCTCTAAATTAAATCTAAATAAATATGTATATCCTTTAAGCGCCTCTGGTAGAAAAGCAACATTTATTGCTAAAATTATAAAAAGTATAAAAAAAATTGGCATCAAAAATTTATTTAATTTTTCTATTCCTTTAGAAATTCCACTAGTCATAATTAAAAATATCAATAAAAGACCTATCAAATGACAGGTTACATTACTAAAGTTTCCAGAAATATTTAAAAATAAAAAGGCTAAATCTTCTTTTAACAGTTCTCCAGAAAAACTAAAAATTAAAAATCTAATTACCCATCCTATTACAACCGAATATCCAATTGCAATAACCCATGAACCAAGTACCGGTATAGCTCCCAAATATTTACCAAAAGAGTTTTTAAATCTCATCTTTGTTGCTTTTGCAAAGGCTCCCACAGGTCCAGCTTTCATCGCTCTGCCAAACGCCGTCTCTCCAATAACTCCAGATAGCCCTAGTAACATTGTAAAAATAATGTATTCTACTAAAAATACTGCGCCACCATATTGGGCTAACCTGTACGGAAACATCCAAACAGTTCCAATTCCTACAGCAGATCCGACACATGCCCAAATAAAACCGAATTTAGTTTTAAAAGTTTCTCTTTGTTTGTTTTTTGTGGGAGCAACTTCTATTTTTGACATTATTTAGTCACCTCTTTTTTTCTATTATAATGTAAATATAAACTGTATGCAACTTTGCAAAAATTTAAAAAGTATATAACATTAATTTTATTTATATATGAATTAACATAAAAAATACTACCAGCTAAAAAATTTGCTGATAGTAAAAAAATACAGATAATTTTTATTTGTTTAAATTATGTAATTATAATTAATTTCACTATTAATTCTCTCTATTTTGTTCCCTTTTATCCTTGTTCTCTTTTGAAACTAAATATTTTACAAAGGAATCAATCTCTTTTTTTGCCGATTTTTTACTTTTCTTTTTTTGTATTTTTTGTTAAAGCTAAATGGCATATTTTTGCCATTTTTTTTATTGAACCCATAACAATTGTAGTTTGCACTACTACTAATTAACATCGATATCAATACTAAGATACTACATATTTTTTTCAAAGCAATCATTCCTTTTTTATTTTATTATTTTTTTGGGGGAAGTTTTGTATTTTTTCATTACTATTTCTTTTCGAAGATTTTTCTCTTTTTTACGAGATTCGTTTCTGTGTCGTTTACTCCAAGCTTTTGATGATCTTGGTGGAGTTGTATATCCTATTTTTACACAATCAAACAAATTGACTCCAACTAGAGTTCCTAAAACCATAAGTACACAAAAAATTCTTTTCAAAATAAAAAACCTTCTTTCAAATGTAAATCCTTTAAACCAAAGAAAAACCATCACAAATAAAAAGTCTAACCATCACCTCCATAATCAACTCTTTAAACAAAAAGCCGTATACGAAAATAACAATTCAAAAAAAAACAGCCTTTGCGGCTGATTTTTGACCCATTAATTTAACATGACTTAAATAAATTTAATTTAGTTCAAATATTAATGAAAGAAGAGTATTAAGTTTTGATATTTATAAAATTAATTTGTTATGATAACTTTTATTAGAATAAATAATAAAACGTTAAATTTATTTATTATATTAAAATAATTTTTAATAACAACCTCAAATACAAACTTAATGTTTTAAATTTAATAAAAAATATTAATTAAAATTTAATCTAATAGATAACTCATCAAGCTGCTTTTTATTTACAAGATTCGGCGAAGCAGACATAAGTTCTGCCGAACTAGCAACCTTTGGAAATGCAATAACATCTCGAATACTTTTACATTTTAGCATCAACATAATTAGCCTGTCAAGTCCAAAAGCCAAACCACCATGCGGAGGAACTCCGTATTTAAAAGCTTCAAGCAAAAAACCAAATTTATTCTGAGCTTCCTCTTCAGAAAATCCTAAAGCTTTAAACATTTTATTTTGCAACTCAAGATCATTAATTCTAATTGAGCCTCCACCAATTTCATTTCCGTTAAAAACAAGGTCGTAAGCTCTAGCATAAACATTTTGCGGTTCAGAGGTTAATTTGCTAATGTCTTTAAATCTAGGCGCAGTAAACGGATGATGCATCGCCACATAACGATTTTCGTCTTTATCAAATTCAAATAGAGGAAAATCCGTAATCCACAATAAATTTGGTTCAGACGTTTTAATAAATTCAAACTTGTTAGCGAGTTCACAACGAAGGGCGCCTAAGCTTTCTAAAACAATTTTAATATCATTATCTGCAACAATGAATATTGCATCATCATTTTGGGCGCCCACAGTTTTTCGGACTTTTATAATTTCGTTTTCATTCAAAAATTTTTCATAAGAAGAACTAGATGACAAATCAAAATTAATTTTTGTCCATGCTAAACCTTTAGCACCATAGTCTTTAATCCATTCTGCAAGTCGGTCTATTTCTTTGCGAGGCAGCCTTGAGGCGATTCCCTTAGCATTTATTGCTCTAACTGTTCCACCCGATGCAATAGTGTCAGAAAAAACTTTAAATTCCGAATTCTTTAAAGTTTCAGTTAAATCTACAATTTCCATGCCAAATCTTAGATCTGGTTTATCCGTACCGAACCGGTTCATTGCTTCAAAATATGTTAATCTTTTTAGCGGAACGGTTATGTCCTCATTTAAAATCTTTTTAAAGACTTTTTTTATAAATCCTTCGGTTATAGAAATAACATCATTTTCATCAACAAAAGACATCTCAAAATCAAGCTGAGTAAATTCTGGTTGCCTGTCAGCTCTTAAATCTTCGTCTCTAAAACACCTGGCTACCTGAAAGTACCTGTCGAACCCAGCCAACATAAGCAATTGTTTATATAATTGAGGAGATTGTGGTAATGCAAAAAAGCTTCCACGAAATATTCTCGACGGAACAAGATAATCTCTTGCGCCCTCTGGAGTGGATCTTATAAGCATAGGTGTTTCTACTTCAATAAAGCCATTTTCGTTAAAATAATCATGTGCAATTTTCACTATTTTATGTCTAATTATAATTTTGTCCTGCACATCCGGTCTGCGCAAGTCGAGATATCGATATTTTAGCCGGAGTTCTTCATTTGCATTAGAATTTTCAACTATTTCAAATGGAGTAGTTTCTGCCTCAGATAAAACATCCAATTCTGAAACAGCAATTTCGATTTCTCCGGTTTTTATCTGCATATTTTTTGAAGAACGTTCTCTAATAATTCCTTTTGCAGACAAAACAAATTCGGAGCGTACTTCAAAAGCTTTTTGAAAAATCTTTTTATCTGTCTGCTCGTCAAACGCCAATTGAACAACACCCGTCCTATCTCGCAGATCAATAAAAATAAGATGTCCCAAGTCACGTTGACGTTGAACCCAACCACACACGGTAACTTCTTTGCCAATATCATTTACACTAAAATCTCCGCAATATTTAGTCCTCTTAAAGTTTTTAATTGTTTCTATCATTTTTATGCTCCTCAGTTAAGTCATAATATAAATGATACCTCAATACACCGCATAAGTAAAGTTTCAAATTTATTGTTAAACTGTAGTTAATTTAAAATTTTATTATAAACAATAACGCTGTTTGTACCAACTTTACTAAAAGCTTTATTAAAGTCTAGTCCCAATGCAATTTTATTTTCATACAAATCACTTAAGGGAACCATGACAAACGCTCGTTCTTTTATTTTAGGATGCGGCAGAGTTAAGAGCTTAGAGCACACTGAATAGTCTTGATATAAAAGTAAATCTAAATCTATTATGCGAGAAGCGTTTTTATATGGCCGCAATCTACCCATTGAAGCTTCTATTCCTAAGCAGGCGCCAAGCAATATTTGTGGCGATAGTTCTGTTACTAATTTTACACAACAATTCAGATAGTCCGCCTGTTCTTCTGCAACTTGAAAAGGTTTTGTCTCATAAATTGAGGATATTTTTTTTACAACTGTACCAGGCAATTTTTTTAATGCACTTATTGCATTTTTCAAATTTTCTTCTCTATTTAACATATTGCTTCCAAGTGAAAGTACAGCTTCTTTCATTCAAAATCTCCTCTAGATCTAGAAAACTCTACTCCAACATAATCAAAGTTTGCTTTTATTGGAGCATCAGGCTTTTTTAAACAAATATCAATCTTTTGAATAGAATCAAAATCTAAAAAAATTTGTTCAACAACTCTATGAGCAGCCCTTTCTAATAAATCATATTTATTTTCATTCATAACTCTAACTGCAGTTTTTAATATTTTAGCATAACTCACAGTATCTTCAAGATTATCAGAGCAACCGGCCTCTTTTAAGGATCTATATACAGTTAAATCTAAAACAAAATTTTGGCCGTCCACTTTTTCTTCTGGATTTACTCCATGATATGCAAAAACTTTTAGTCCTTTAATAATAATTTTATCTATAATTACCCCTCCAAGTTTGACTTTAAAATAGCATCCGCAATTTTCGCTGCCTGAACAGCTTCTTTCACATCATGAACTCTTATAATATTAGCTCCATTTAAAATAGCAATTGTGTGTGCTGCAATCGTTCCGGCAAGCCTTTGTTCAACGGGTGGATTCCCACAAATCATGCCAATAAAGCTTTTTTTCGAAGCTGCAATCAAAGTTGCAAAATTATTTGGTAAATATTTTTTAAAATTTTTTATTATGTATATATTTTCCATATTGTTTTTGCCAAATCCAATACCAGGGTCTAGACAAATTCTCTCTTTTTTAATATTTTTATCTTGCATTTTGCTAACTTGAGTTTCGAAAAAACTTTTTATATTAGATATCTTGCCATCATACATAACAACGCATCCACAGTCGCTTTTACTTGCGATAGTCAACATTTTTTCACTCGTAAAGCCACTAACATCATTTATAATGCTAACACCATATTTTATAGCCTCTTGTGCAACTTCAGGATAAAAAGTATCTACAGAAATTGGAACAAAGATTTTGCCTTTTAAAGCCATCAAAACAGGAACTAACCTTTTTAATTCCTCTTTAGCAGATATTTTTATGTATCCAGGTCTAGTTGATTGAGCTCCAATATCTATTATATCTGCACCATCATTTTGCATTTCTATAGCATGAGCCACAGCTGAATCAACACCAAACCATTTGTTGCCATCAGAAAATGAATCTGGCGTCACATTTAAAATCCCCATAACATAAGTTTTTGCTTCTAAATCAAAAACAAAGTTACCGGCTCTAAAAATTTTATTCATCTGAATTTAATCTCCATCAAGCATATTTAAAGCTTCGTTTCTTTTTTGCAAATCTTCTTTAAAAATTCCATAACAAGCTAGAGTTTTTGTTTTTGATCCAGCGGCCTTAACCCCTCTCATAGTCATGCATAAATGTTCTGCCTCTATCATAACCATTACGCCCTTAGCCTTAGCTTTTTGATAAAAGAATTTTGCGATCTGATCAGTTAACCGCTCTTGAACTTGAAGTCTTTTTGCAAAACAATCAATAATTCTAGCAAATTTAGAAAGGCCAAGAATTTTTCCTTCATCAGGAATGTAAGAAATACTAACAGTTCCTACAAATGGCAAAAGATGATGCTCACAAATTGAATATATAGGGATATCTTTAATCATTATTGTCTCAGATTCACAAGCCTGTTCGCTAAAAAATTTCAAATGTTTGCAAGGGTCATTATCCATTCCAGACAAAAGCTCCAAATATATATTAGCAATTCTTTTTGGTGTTTCACGAAGGCCTTCTCTATTTATGTCCTCCCCAAAAGCTACCAATAGGTCATACACAGCTTTTTCTATTTTTTTTTCATCTACCATAATTAAAAAAACGTCCACTCCCATATAAGCGATAATTTATTATATTTTAAAGCATAAAAAGAATTTAGTCCACATAATCTGATAAAAAATTTCTGCCAATCTGCTAACAAAATTTTAAATATATTTCTCAAATTTATTTTCCCTAGAACTTGATATTTTCTCTTTTTGTGCTATACTAGTACTTATCCGAAAAAGTATGCTGATATAGCTCAGTAGGCAGAGCACATCCTTGGTAAGGATAATGTCACCGGTTAGAATCCGGTTATCAGCTCCATAGAAAATTTTTGCACAAATTTTCACCTTACCTTAAATAAAAATAGTGCAATTCGATTATTGACTATCAAAAATAAAAATGGTAAACTATAAAATATAAATTTCGTTGTATTCAAGCTGGTCTATTTTTGCTGGAGTAACTCAGTTGGTAGAGTACATCACTCGTAATGATGAAGTCGAGAGTTCAAATCTCTTCTCCAGCTCCACCTTCAAAGCCGCTTGTTTACTAGGTTTTATACGTTCAATGTTTTTTGAAGATTGTGTCCCCAAATATGTTTTTCTACCAAACTTTCAAAAAAGTTTTTTCACATTGCAAAAGTATTTTCTAAATCTTTTGCAATGAATTTTTTTAGATTTGATAAAGTATAAATGTTGGCTATCGTTTAAATATCTTTCAATTCCTAACCGTTGTCGTACAATATATTTGCAAGACTGTGTCGCGTATCATGAAAACGCATTTTTGGGAAATTATTTTTTCTAAGATTTTTTAAAATGAATTTATTATGTAATCCGAGCCATATTGCTATTCTGCCTTTATAGGTGAAGACACATAATCACTGTTGTGATATTACTTCCCAAAAAGTTTTTTGTTATGTTTTTGTTCTAGCCCTAATTTTTAAATAAAAATTCTCTAATTTTCGGCAAAATGCCATATTCTCTTTTGCTTGATATGGTTTTTGGGCTATCTTTTTCTACAATGATTTTTTAATGTCCATATTGCTATGGTTGACGTTTAATTAAAGCCTTTAACCTGCTAGATTCTATATTTTTACTCATATTTTACCGATTTTTTATTATTCTTCACTATATGGTAATTTAATTTCTCATTTTTTACTGATTTTTATCTATAATAAGCTTTCTTTACATGTAATTTATATTTTAATTTAGTTCTTCGTTTTTATTGACATTTTAATATTTTCCTAGTATAATGTCCGTGGGAACGATATATTATGGAGGTACTCTATGAAACGTAACAATAATTTGGGAGTCATTATTGCAATCGTTGCTACTGCAGCTACAATAGCTGCAGCTGTTGCTACTGCTATTGTTTATTTTGAAAAAAGAAGAAAAGACGATGAAGATTTAAAGCATTATTTAAATTGTTCTATCCAATAATTCTGTTGATTTTATTTGCATAAATAAAAAAGGAACCGCAGCATACCTGCGCGGCTCTTTTTTTATTTATAAAATTCATATTTTTATATAAGAACTAAACTATTATTCCGCCACCAATTACTATATCTTCTTTGTAAAAAACAACGGACTGTCCTGGAGTGATTGCTCGTTGACTTAATTCAAAAACGGCCTTAACTTTGTTGTGAGGTAAAGAAGTTATTTTTGCTTTTTCTGGTTTTGCTTTGTATCTAACCTGTGCAGTTACATCCATATTTTCAATGAAACCTTCAAAAGGAATAAAATTAACATCTTTGGCAATTAATTCATTATGATATAAATCTATGTTTTCACCAAGAACTACGGTATTATCTTTAGAATTTATTTTTGTTACGTACATAGGCTTACCAAAAGTACCCCCCAGGCCTTTTCTCTGACCAATAGTATAATTTAATAGTCCAATATGTTGGCCCAAAATATTTCCATTTTTGTCGATAAAGTTTCCTATAGTATTTGTTATTTTAAAATTTTTATTAATGAAGTCCTTATATGTTTCGTTTTTGACAAAGCAAATTTCTTGACTTTCTGGTTTTTCGGCAACAATTAGTCCAAATTTTTTTGCAATATTTCTAATCTCTGACTTTTCTAATTTTCCTAGCGGAAATAATGTATGAGCTAAATGATTCTGCGTCAAATTATATAAAACATAACTTTGGTCTTTAGAGCTCTTGGCACGTTTTAAAAGCCATCTATTCTTAATTTTATCAAATTCATTAATAGCATAGTGACCTGTTGCAATATAATCAAACCCGTTATCCATAGCGTATTCAAACATCGCGCCAAACTTTAAAAACTTGTTACACACAACACACGGGTTCGGAGTCCGTCCAATACAATATTCAGCTACAAAATTTTCAATCACATTTTCTTCAAAAATCTGCGTAAAATCCAAAACGACATGATTTATATTAAGTTTTTTAGCTACAAGTTTTGCATCTTTAACATCTTCAGAATAAACGTAGTCACTTTGATTTCTATGATTTAAATAATTTTCTGGTTGCAATTTTAAAGTAACTCCAGTAACGTCATAACCTTGTTGTTTTAAGAGCAAAGCTGCAACAGCAGAATCAACTCCACCACTCATGCCTACCATAACTTTTTTATTCATAAATTTTTAAGCTTTTGCTCCAACCCTCTCAATCATACTTTAGTAACACTTTTTATAAATCTCCATTTTATACCTTGAGGAGTATCTTCAAGTACAACATTTCTATTTTTTAATTCGTCACGTATTTTATCTGCAGTTGACCAATCTTTATTTTTACGTGCTAATTGTCTTTTTTCTATTAATTGTTCAATCTCATAATTTAAAGATTCTTCTTTTTTATTATATACCAAACCTAAAACATCTGCCAATTCATCAAACAAATCTAGCGCAAACTTAATTGTCGATTTTGACGTATTTGCCTTCATATTAATGTTTGCATTTATTTCACGTACTAAATCAAATAAAATCGACAAAGCATCTGCTGTGTTTAGATCATCATCCATTGCCTCAATAAATTTAAATTTATACGACAGTAACTTTCCTCGTAGTTTCATTTCATATGCTGACTCATCAATCTTTGACTTTTCTAAAATAAATTTTAGATTATTTCTGCAAGCATACAATCTTTCTAAAGAAGCAATGCATTGTTCGATAATTTCCTTGCTATAATTTATAGGACTTCTATAGTGGGCAGACAACATCAAAAATCTAATCGGCTCGTAACCATATTTTTTAGCAACTTCTCGTACGGTAAAGAAATTATTGAGTGATTTGGACATTTTTTTGTTATCCACATTAATATATCCGTTATGCATCCAGTAGTTTGCAAACGTGACACCATTGCAGCACTCACTTTGCGCAATTTCGTTCTCATGATGTGGGAAAATCAAATCCTGCCCACCACAATGTATATCTATAGTCTTGCCAAGATACTTATTAGCCATTGCAGAACATTCAATATGCCACCCAGGTCGACCCTCACTCCATGGAGAGATCCAGTAAGGTTCTCCAGCTTTTTTAGCTTTCCACAACGCAAAGTCCATAGGATCTTCCTTTAGTTCTTCGACAGCTATCCTAGCTCCTGCTTCTAACTCTTCTAGTGGTTGATGAGATAATTTTCCATATTGCTTAAAACGTCTGGTTCTAAAATATACGTCTCCATTTTTTGTTTTATAAGCCGACCCATTTTCTATTAAATGTTTTATTACCGCGATAATCTCTTCGATGTTCTCAGTAACTTTAGGATGCATTGTTGCCTCTTTTATATTAAGACCTTTAGCATCAATTTTATATTCTTCTATATATTTTTGAGCTATAATTTTATAATCTGTTTCTTCTTCGTTTGCTTTTTTTATTATTTTATCATCAATATCCGTAAAGTTTTGAACAAAGTCAACCTTCATTCCTCTATATTCAAGATATCTTCTTAAAACATCAAAAACACAAAGTGGCCTGGAGTTTCCTATATGAATATAATTATAAACCGTAGGTCCGCAAGAATATATTTTGACTGTTCCTTGCTTTATTGGCAAAAACTCCTCTTTTTTTCGCGTCATGGTGTTATAAATTTTCATTTCTAGGCTCCTTTATTCATATAAATTTTTTAAATTTAAAAAATAAAAATATTTTCAGCAAAAACAAAAGCCCCTATATTTCTGAAACTAGAAATACAGAGGCGGCAACAAATTTCCTTTGCCACGGTCCCACTCCGATTTATCGCTCAAAAACTAGATAACGGTAGTCATCCGTATAGAAATACTTTAAAATCAGGCAAAAAGCCTAAAATTGGTTCCTTCTATAAGCTCAAAAGTGCATTCTTCAGCCCTTTAATAAAAAGTATTCTCAGCTAATATACTTTCTCTCTAATATTAAAAAAGACTGAATACTAATCTTCCTCAACGCATTTAGATTTTTAAATTTAATAATATTATATACAAAAAGTTAATATAAAGCAACATTATTTTGAAATTTTTATAAAATCAATATTATCTTTTAGATATATATAGCCAGAACATATAGTAAGAATTGCTGCTATCCAGACAATCACATTATTAATTAGGTTTGCATCTTTAATATTATAGCCCAATAAATATATTTTATTTTCTGCCAAACACTGTAATAATAAAATCATGGTGATCGCAAACATTTGTGTTGCTGTTTTTATTTTTCCAAAAATATTTGCAGATACAATTCTTCCAGAAATAGCTGCAACTAGGCGTATAGATGTGACTAAAAAGTCGCGAAATAAAATAATCAATATCGGAACGGAACTAACTAAATTTAGTTCTATAAAACATATAAAAGAAGACATAACGAGCATTTTATCTGCAAGTGGGTCTAAAAATTTCCCCAAATTAGTTGTCTCGTTATACTTTCTTGCTAGTTTGCCATCTAAATGATCTGTAATAGCGGCAAATATAAATACACACAAGGCAAACAAAAATCGGTTATAGACTCTGCCATCAAGTAAAAACCATATTAATATTGGTATCAATAATACTCTAAAAACTGTAATTTTATTTGCTGTATTCATAAAAATTTGCCCCTATTAAAAAGCTCTAATACTGAATAATTTTTTCTTTTTTAACCTGGCTTAGTAAAAATCTGAACGGATCCGATATAGACATAATTATCTATATTCATCGAAGAAACTTTTTATGTCATTCCAATTGTATCCATATCTCTGTAAAAAAGCAATAGCATTGTCTTTTATCTTTTGATCAAAATATGCATTTTTATATTTTTTATCAATTAAAAACTTAATATGTTCTTTTTCATCATATTCTATGTCCAAAAGAGTTGCTGAAATAATTTCTTTAGAAAGCCTTCTTTTACGCATTTCAAAAGCAGCTCTATTTTTTGAGAAATACTTATTAAATATCAAATATTTAGCATATTTATGCGCAAAAATTTGGTCATTAACTAAACCTAAGTCTTCCATTTTTTCAATAGTTTTTTCAACCGATTCTATGCAAAAAAACTTTTTTAATTTATCAAACAATTCTTTTTTAGTATAGTCTTTAATAGATAGCAAATATAAGGCTTTATTTTTAGCATTTTTATAATCAGAATCTAATTTTAGTTTATTTAAAAAATTATCTTCAATCTCTAATCCAATTTTTACTCCATTTTGTGCTAAAATTTCATTATTTATCTTTGCCCAAAATTCCCCATCAACATACACGGAGTGCATTAATTTACGTTCTTTTTTTAAATCCGTTATGTACACAACTAATCATCCACCGTAATATCAATATTAGCTCTAATATCTTTTTCTACTTTCTCTGTTTCCGGCAATTCGATTTCAGTTGCTACGGATCTTGATACCGTTCTCAAGCTCGATTTTCCATGCAGCGTATTTACATTTTCATTAACTCTTTTTTCTATTTCTTCAGCTAATTTTTTATTTTCCTTAAAAAGTTCTTTTACTTTGTCTCTACCCTGTCCCAGTTTTTGATCTTTATAAGAAAACCAAGCACCGCTCTTTTTTACTATATCCAGCTTAACGGCCAAATCTAGGAGTTCTCCTTCACGTGAAATTCCCGTGCCATACATAATATCGAATTCGGCCTCTCTAAATGGTGGTGCAATTTTATTTTTTACTACTTTTGCTCTAGTTCTAGCACCAATAATTTCGTTACCATTTTTTAGTGTTTCAACTCTTCTTACTTCAATTCTTACAGAAGAATAAAATTTCAAAGCACGTCCGCCGGGAGTAACTTCCGGATTACCATAAACTATGCCTACTTTTTCGCGGAGTTGATTTATAAATATTGCGGTACAATTAGACTTTGAAATAGCTCCAGCTAATTTTCGCAAAGCCTGAGACATTAATCTCGCCTGAAGCCCAACATGAGCATCACCCATTTCTCCTTCAATTTCTGCTTTTGGAACCAATGCTGCTACAGAGTCGACAACTATAACGTCAATTGCACCGGATCGTACCAAAGACTCAGTAATTTCGAGTGCTTGTTCTCCGGTATCTGGCTGAGAAACAAGTAAAGAGTCAACATCAACTCCTAAAGCTGCAGCGTATCCAGGATCCAACGCATGTTCGACGTCAATAAAAGCTACATTGCCACCATTTTTTTGCCCTTGGGCAATGCAGTGCAAAGATAGTGTAGTTTTTCCTGAAGATTCTGGACCATAAATTTCAATAATTCTACCCCTTGGCAGTCCACCAATTCCAAGAGCCAAGTCCAGCGAAAGTGAACCGGTTGGAATTGCATCCACATGCAGTGTTTGACTCTGCCCTAATCGCATTACTGCGCCCTTCCCAAATTGCTTTTCTATTTGACCTAACGCTGTTTCCAACGCTTTTTTTTTGTCGAGTGCCATTTTAGTCCTCCTGAGTTTAATATGTTTTTTTTATTATAACTTTTTTTTACATTTAAATCAATAAAAATCCAGCTTATCTCGTCTTTATTAAAAAATAGGTCTTAATTTAATTGATGATGATAAAATATTATTGTATAATATAATTCATTTAAAAGCAAAAAAGGAGGTACCAGTTTTGGCAGAGTCTATTATAACTTCTATAACAAGTGGACTAACTAAATTTATTCCTGCTGAAATTATAATTTTTATAGTATCTTTACTGCCAGTTTTAGAATTACGTGGTGGACTTATTGCCGCTAGTTTACTCAAAGTAAATTGGGTTTATGCTTTTCCAATTTGTATTGTAGGAAATTTATTGCCTATACCAATTATTTTATTGTTTATAGACAAAATATTTGCGGTTTTAAAAAAGACAAAACTAAAAAAGACTATTGAACATTTTGAAAAAAGAGCAACAGCAAAAAGTAGTTCTGTGACAAAACACAGAAAGTTTGGGCTCTTTCTGTTTGTTGCTATTCCGCTTCCGGGCACTGGAGCTTGGACAGCTGCTTTAATTGCTTCTATTCTCAGGATGAAAATAAAAGAAGCCTTTTCACCTATAATTTTGGGGGTTTTAGCTGCAGGATTAATTATGTCATTTGTATCTTATGTGGTTCCTTATTTTTTGTATAATTTTTAAACAAGTGACTTTTATAAAAATAAAATTTTTAAATATCATAATCTCGCTAATCAATTTTTTGGATATTTGATTTTATATTTTTAACAAAAATTCATGTAAGTCTTATAGTTAAATAAAAATAAATAGGGAGCAACAATTAATTTCGTAATTGCTATTAAAATTTTAAAAAATTTTAAACATCTGAACATTAATTTAGTTTATATATTTAATTTAAAATACTAGCCAAATAAACAGGTAAAAATGAGCAAAAACATATTTTTACGATATATTTTGTAAAAAAATACACTCCATATCTATAAAATAAACAAATTTTTTCTATAAAATAGTTGCAATATTCTCAATATTTATGTAAAATATAGTTATGTTTATTTTTATTATTAATTTATTTGTAAAAATGCTAAAAAATAAGCATTAATTTTTAAACAGTAAGGAGTTTTTTTATGTCTAACAGATTATTTCAAGGAATCGTCTATCAAATGCACGATGCAATAGGAAGAACTATTGGAGTAATTGATGAAGCTTCTGTTGTTGTTGCTTGTAGCGACTTGGATAAAATTGGCGAAGTTAGAGGAAATGTTACTTCAGACTTTTTTAAACCAGCTTCTACATTTATTATTAATGGTTATACTTATAAGTCACTAGATAGCAAATCTAGTGCTGAGTATGCTGTTTTTGTAAAAGGAGACGATGAAATTGCACAGCGTTATGCGTCAATTTTATCAATATCTTTTGGAAACATCAAACAGTTTTATGACGAAAAATATGATAGGGGAAATTTTATCAAGAATGTTATTTTAGACAACATTCTGCCAGGAGATATTTACCTAAAAGCACGTGAATTGCATTTTAATGTGGATGCCACACGAGTTTGTATGTTGATTAAGATACATTCTAAAACAGAAGTCTCTGCTTATGATGTTTTGCAAAGCCTGTTTCCGGATAAAAATAAAGATTTTGTTATCAATATAAATGAGAGCGAAATTGCTGTAATAAAAGAAGTTAAAGAAGATATCGAACGAGAAGATCTTGAACAATTAGCTCAGTCTATTGTTGATACTTTAACAAGTGAATTTTATATCCACTGTTCGGTGGGAATTGGTAGTACCGTTTCTAATATTAAAGGCTTGGCTTCCTCATTTAAAGAATCTCAAATTGCGCTGGAAGTTGGTAAGGTTTTTGATACGGAAAAGGTTATTATAAGTTATGATAATCTTGGTATCGCTCGTCTTATATATCAACTACCAATAACTTTATGTGAGATGTTTTTGAGTGAAGTATTTAAGCGGGGGTCAATTGATAGCTTAGATCAAGAGACATTGTTTACAATACAGCGCTTTTTTGAAAATAATCTTAATGTTTCAGAAACTTCTCGTAAGCTGTTTGTTCATAGAAATACTTTAGTTTACCGATTAGAAAAAATTAAAAAATTAACCGGCCTCGACATGCGTGAATTTGAAGATGCTATTGTATTTAAAGTAGCATTGATGGTCAAGAAGTATTTATCTTCAAATCCGGTTAAATACTAAAAAATAAAAAACTAGAAAATTAAAAAGGAGTAAAAACCATGATAGAGTTCAAGAACGTATCAAAAGTTTATTCTAATGGTACGAGTGCTCTTAAAGATATAAATTTGCATATAAAAAAGGGTGAATTTGTATTCATAGTTGGTTCTTCTGGTTCAGGTAAGAGTACATTCTTAAAACTCATAATGCATGAAGAGCTCCCTTCGCAGGGTACTATATATCTTGATGGGATAAATATTTCTCATATAACAAAAAAAGAAGTTCCGTACATACGAAGAAAAATGGGAATAGTATTTCAGGACTTTCGTCTTATTGATAAAATGACGGTTTTTGATAATGTTGCATTTGCTATGCGCGTTACTGGAGCTTCGGAGCGAGATGTTAGAAAGAGAGTTCCTTATATTTTAAATTTGGTAGAATTACAGGGCAAGGCTAATAGGCGCCCGGCAGAGCTTTCGGGAGGAGAACAGCAACGAGTAAGCTTGGCAAGAGCCCTCGTTAATAACCCATCTATTATTATTGCGGATGAGCCTACCGGAAATATAGATCCAGAAATGTCATATGAAATTGTTGAATTGTTGACAGAAATAAATAAACGAGGGACTACTATTTTGATGGTAACTCACGAGCATGACTTGGTTAAACATTTTGGTAAGAGAGTAATAGAAATAAATAGTGGTAAGATTATTTCTGATAGCGAAAGTCCGGAGGTGTAGATATGAGGCTTAGTTCGTTAAAATATTTATTGACTGAAGGATTTAAAAATGTATGGAAGAACTGGATGATGTCGGTAGCGTCTATAGGCGTTTTAGTTCTTTGTTTATTGCTTACTGGTGCTGCGGCTTTATTTTCTATGAATATTAGCAATGCACTAAAATCTATTGAGGCCAAAAATAGCGTTACTATATATTTAAATGATGATATAGAAACTGGAGCGGCATTAGAAATCGGAGAAAAAATTAAAGAGATTGCTAATATTGCTGAATGTAAATTTTATTCTAAAGAGGAAGCTGTAGAAAAATTTCGAGATGAATTAGGCTCGATATTTGATGGAATAAAAGATAATAACCCTTTTCCACATGCTTTTCATGTTACTTTGGCAGATATTTCTAAATATAATGAAACTGTTGAAAAAATAAAACAAATCGATGGAATAGATAGCGTTGTTAACCGAAGTGAATTGTTTGAAAAATTGACAAAGTTCGATAGATTAATTTCTATTAGTGGAATCTTTATTGTGATTGTGCTTGGGTTGGTTTCTTTGTTTATATTATCAAACACAATCCGGCTGACTATGTATAGCCGAAGATTCGAGATTAGTATAATGAAGTCTGTTGGCGCTACGGATTGGTTTGTACGAATTCCTTTCATCGTTGAGGGAATTATTATTGGAATTATTTCTGCATTTATATCGGCAACTGCTTTAAAGTTTATATACGATATTCTGATTGGTTACATAAACAATATGATACCATTTTCACATATTCCGTTTAGCAGTGTTTCGTTTCCTATATTTTTAGCTTTTGTTGCTGCAGGCATTGCTTTTGGTTTGATTGGGGGCCTTATTTCTATAAGTAAATATTTGAAAAAAGAAGGGGGAGAAATTCTTGGATGGTAAGAAAATTTTTTCACTATTAATCTGTGCAAATTTTTTCTTTACCAGCAACTACTTTTTTTACCTTGGATCTTGCTCTACTTCTCTTTTTGACATAAATCAACATAAGTCTAAAAAAGATAAGTTAAAGTCTAAGCAGAGAAGCATAGAAAAAACGTTAAAAGAAACTCAAAAAAAGAATGAAAACACACGACAACAATACGATCTTGTTAATAATCAAATTTTGGAAACTAAAGAAAAAAAAGTTAAATTAAGCGAAAATATTAATAGTTTAAAAACGCAAATAAATCAAATAAAAAACAATATTGCTGATAAAGAAAAATCTATAGCTGAAGGAACGGAAATTCTTAAACAAAGATTAGTTGCTGTATATAAAGCAGGCGAAGTCCATTTGATAGACTTGGTTCTTAATGCCAAAACATTTGAGGATTTTATTGACAAAGCTGAGATAATTTCTAAAGTTGGTGAACATGATAATCGGCTATTAAATTCTTTGAAGTCTGATGTTAAATATTGGGAGGACATGAAAAATTCTTTGTCTGAAGAAGAAAACAAACTTGCATCTGAGCTGGAAAGTTTAAATAAAACAGAAGCTAAATTAAAAGAACTTTTATCTGAAAACGAATCTCTATTAAAAAAACTAGAGGGTGAACAATCATTACTCCAGGCAGAACTAGATGAAACGGACGCTGAGTATAAAAAAATACAGAATGAAATTGATAAATATTTAGCAGAAGAGGCAGAGAAAAAACGCAAAGAAGAAATTCGAAAAGGATCAGAGGTTAACGCTCTAAAATTAAGTGTTAGTTCTAATGTATCAATAGAAAAAGGGAATTTTATTTGGCCTGTTCCTAGCTGCAGAACTTTGTCTTCTAAATACAATGAAAAACGTGGGAGCGTATATCATAAAGGAATAGATATTGCTGGACTTGGAATTTATGGCGAAAGTGTAGTTGCTGTTGATGATGGAGTGGTTATAACATCTTTTAGTGGATGCAAACATGATTATGGGAAATTGCGCAGCTGCGGTTGTGGAGGAGGATACGGTAATTATGTTATTATATCTCACAGAAATGGCAAAGTTTCAATTTATGGGCATTTATCTGTAGTCTATGTCACTAAAGGACAAGAAGTAAAAAAAGGAGATAAAATCGGAGAAGTAGGAAGCACAGGTTACTCTACTGGACCGCATCTGCATTTTCAAACAAAATATAATGGTGTAGATTATAACCCTATGAATGAATATTAAGTATAATATAAATTTAAAAATGCGAATGGCACGTTTGCTGTTCGTATTTTTTATTGTAACGGAGGCAAAAGAAAAAGTTTGTAGAAACTTAGTTGTTAATTTTGAATATTTTTGTATAAGATCTTTTAATAAACTAGATGGTGTATTCTAAAATTTTATTTCCAAAAATTTGCTTTGATTTAAAAAATCTGTCTTGACACAACATAACAACTACATTATAATTGGTATGTTGTTTAGAAATAATCTTAATTAAAAAGGTGGTTTGTGTAAAAATGACTAAACAGGTCTTGCTTACTGATGAAGGACTTAAAAATTTAGAAGCGGAACTTGAAGAATTAAAGACTGTTAAACGTAAAGAAATTGCCGAAAAAATAAAGGTTGCATTATCTTTTGGTGATTTATCTGAAAATAGCGAGTACGATGAGGCCAAAAATGAGCAGGCAATTGTAGAAGCTAGAATAGCTGCTATCGAAAACATGTTGAAAAATGTACAAATAATTAATGAAGATGAACTTAGCACAGAAATTATCCATGTTGGTTCAAAAGTTAAAGTACGTGATATTGATTTTGACGATATATGCGATTACAAAATTGTAGGTTCTAGCGAGGCTGACCCTGTTAATGGGCGAATTTCGGATGAATCGCCTGTGGGCAAAGGATTAATTGGGCATAAAGTTGGTGATATGGTAGAAATAGAAACACCAGCCGGTTCAATGTCTTACGAAATTTTAGAAATTTCTAAATAACATTTAAGGGCAGTTTATATTTAAAAATCTGCCCACTTTTTATAAAATTGAGGAGAGTTTATGGATGAACGAAAATAATGAAAATTCTGCGATGAATAACTCTAATGAGCAAAACATTAAAGAATTATTACAAATTCGTAGAGATAAATTATATTATCTGCAGCAGAACAATAAGGATCCTTTTGAAATTACAGTTTGTAACCGTACCGCTTATAATAAGCAAATAGTTGAAAGTTTTGAAAAATTCGAGAATAAAAATGTAATTATTGCAGGCAGAATTATGAGTTGGCGCGATATGGGCAAGGCCTGCTTTATCGATGTGCTCGATGGAACTGGTCGGATTCAGGTTTATATTAAGATAAATGACGTTGGAGAGACTCTTTATAATGAGTTATCTAGGTGGGATATCGGAGATATAATTTGTGTAGACGGTTTTGTTTTTAAAACCAGAAGAGGAGAAATATCTATACATGCACAAAAATTAACGCTGTTAGCAAAATCTTTATTGCCACTACCAGATAAGTTCCATGGCTTAAAAGATACCGACTTGCGCTACCGTCAGCGTTATGTTGATTTGATAGTTAACCCAGATGTGAAGGATACCTTTGTAAAACGTAGTATTATAATTAGAACTATTCGAAATTATCTTGATAATAAAGGTTTCATAGAGGTCGAGACTCCTATTTTAAATACGATAGCTGGAGGTGCAGCTGCTCGTCCATTTATTACGCATCACAATACGCTAAATATGGATCTGTATTTGCGTATTGCTCCTGAATTATATCTGAAGCGCCTGATTGTTGGTGGAATGGAAAAAGTTTACGAGATAGGTCGTCTTTTTAGAAATGAAGGCATGGATATTAAGCATAATCCAGAATTTACTTCTATAGAATTGTACGAAGCTTATGTAGATTACAATTCTATGATGGAATATACCGAAAACATTATTTATGAATGTGCTAAAGCTATTGGAGATTCCAATATAATTAATTATCAGGGGGAAAAAATTAATCTTAGCAAACCTTTCAAACGAATTACTATGATTGACGCTGTTAAAGAGGCCACTGGGATTGATTTTGCAGAATTTATTGGTGATGATGCAAAAGCTTTAAAAGTTGCTAAGCAATTTGGTTTTGAAACTAATGGCAAGAATACTTGGGGAGAGATTTTAAATTTGACATTCGAAGAAAAAGTAGAAGAAACTTTAGTCCAGCCAACGTTTATTTATGACTATCCTGTTGAAGTTTCTCCTCTTACTAAGCGCAAAAAAGATAATCCCAGGTTAGTTGAACGCTTTGAGCTATTTATAACACGTCGAGAAATGGCCAATGCATATTCAGAACTGAATGATCCAATAGATCAACGAGAAAGATTTTCACATCAAATGAAACTGCGTGAGGCCGGCGATGATGAAGCTAATTTGATAGATGAGGATTTTATTCGTGCTCTTGAATATGGCATGCCACCTACTGGTGGGCTTGGAATCGGTATTGATCGTTTGGTTATGCTGCTAACTGACAGTGCTTCTATTCGTGATGTTTTACTCTTCCCGACAATAAAGCCAAAAGAATAATAAAAATGCGTGCTTTATAGTGTGCCTAATATGTAAAAAAATGGAGCAAGTGGGTTTACATTGCTCCATTTTGACCTAATGCAATTAGACCTTACGAGATGTGACGCAGGATTATCTGTTAACCCGGTTAAATAATCCCTAATTGTGCTTAATGCAAGAGCTAATCTTTTACACTGTTCAAAAGTAAGGTGTCTAAGTCTATTTTCTAATTTAAAATAACCAATCTGGGTTATTTCTATAAGGTGCGGAACTTTTAACTGCGTAAAACCTCTTTTTTTCTTAAATTTTTTAACCTGTTCATTATTATCACCATAAATATTATGATATATTTGACCTATTGGTATTATGGTGTTTTTGACTTAAAATTAACTTGGAACGATTTTTTAAAAAATATAAAGCGTGAAAATTGTTTTTATTTTTACAAAGCGATTTGCAATTAAAAACTAGAAACTTACTCTTAACAGATCTTTATAGTTCTTGTATTTACATCAACATTGATGAAGCATATTTAAATAAATAGCGAGAAAAATTTTGGACAATGTTAAAAGATAAAAAAAGCATTTATAAATTAAATTTGGCACTTATAAAAAATATCTGATACAAGCCAATGATATTAAAATTATTCCGGATAGAATCATAAAAACTTTAGCGTTAATCTTTTTAAATAAAGTTAATTTTTTCCCGCCCAAAAGGCCTAAACTTAAAAATATAAATTGGCACACACCTACCATAATTGGTACAAAAAAATTATTAACACCAGAAACAGCAGTACTTATTCCGGCCCCAAAAGAATCGATCGAAAGTGCGACACCTAAATAGAGGGCTTCTTTTATGCCGATACTATTTAATTTTTTTCTTTCAAAATTTTTACTTGAGTCATAAATAATTTTAAAAGAAATACCTAGAGATTTAAAATCTAAACACCATGAGTGAAGAGTTTTTTCTTTTTGAGGCTTATCTTTATTATTTTGGTGTAATGCCTGAAATATCACACCTATGCCTAACATAGCTAACATTCCAGAGCCAAGAAGCTTTGCAAGATAGTCTGGCAAAAATGACAAGATTATACTCCCAATACCAATGGCAGCAGCTGTAAACAATAAAGAAATAAAACTAATTATAAATTTAGGCACAAAAGATATTTTTATATTTCGTAAACCATAAGAAATACCAATTCCTAAAGCGTCCATGCTGAGCGAAATTGCTAAGAGTGTCCCCGATAAAAACCACACTTTTTTCACCTCAAATGTATTTTTATTAATATATGCGGTTTCGACAGATATTGTTTATTTTCTAACTCATAACTCTGTAGACCAGTGAATATAAATTCATCATGGACAACAAATTTAAGGAGTTGACTTTGATGAATTGGCAGAATTTAAATGCACAAGAAGTTCTAAAAAAATTTAAAGTTAATGAAAATATAGGGTTAAATAACGTGTCTGTTCAGCAAAAGCAGGAGAAAATTGGCAAAAACATTTTAAAAGAAAAAAAATCTAAAGGTATTTGCGCCAAATTTTTTGAACAATTTTCGGATTTTACGGTAATTGTTTTGCTAATAGCTGCAATAATATCATTTATAACTTCTGAGCTAGAGGGAAATAAAAATTATATAGATTCAGTAATAATCATATTTATTGTGATTATGAATGCGATTATTGGTGTTATTCAGGAAAACAAAGCAGAAAAAGCAATAGATGCGTTAAAAAAACTATCATCGCCAAAAGCAACTGTAATTAGAGGCGAAAAAAAATTGCTTGTACCGTCAGAAGAATTAGTTCCTGGAGATATTATTTTGCTTCATGCGGGCGATTTAGTTCCAGCCGATGCAAGGCTGCTTGAAAGTTATAATCTAAAAGTAGAAGAATCTTCTTTAACTGGCGAGTCAGTAGCGGTAGAAAAGGATGCTACAAAAATTTTTTCTATAAATTCTAATCTAGCGGAACAACGGAATATGGTGTTTTCTACAAGCACAATTACATCCGGTCACGCTAAGGCAATTGTTGTTGAAACAGGAATGAATACTCAAGTAGGAAAAATTGCCGGGATGATAATAAACGAAAATTCATTTCAAACTCCACTTCAATTAAAATTAGAGAAAACAAGCAAAATTTTGGGCATATGCGCGATTGCAATATGTGCAGTAATTTTTGTACTCGGTGTGGCCGAAAGTGTTCCTCCTTTAGAAATGTTTATGATTGCAATAAGTTTAGCTGTTGCAGCTATTCCTGAAGGCTTGCCAGCCGTTGTTACTATTGTTTTAGCTATGGGAGTACGTAAAATGGCGGCCAACCGAGCAGTAATAAGAAAACTCCCTGCAGTAGAAACGCTTGGCAACGCTACTGTAATTTGTTCTGACAAAACTGGAACATTGACTCAAAACAAGATGACAGTTACACAAATTTGTAATGAAGACGGTAAAATAAGCCTTTCTTCTGAACTAGGTCAAAAGATATTAACGTTGGGAACTTTATGTAATAATTCTTCTCTTACATACTACAAAAATGAATTTCGTGCTGTAGGTGAACCTACAGAGAATGCACTTGTTTTGGCTGCAGCCGAAAATGGTAAACTAAAGTCTGATCTAGATAAAAAATTTCCTAAAAAATATGAAATCCCATTTGATTCAGCAAGAAAGCTCATGACAACTGTCCATAAATTGAATAATGGGGAATATAGAATCATTACAAAAGGTGCTCCAGATTTTCTTTTAGAAAGGTCATCCATGTGCAACGGAAAATATCTTTCTGAATATCTAAAAAGAAAAATAAAAATCCAAAACGAAACAATGGCAAAAGCTGCATTGCGTGTCCTTGCAATAGCATATAAAGATGTATCAGAATTGCCAAATGCTCAAAGTAACATAGAAAACAAACTGAACTTTTGTGGATTAATTGGAATAATAGATCCTCCGCGGCCTCAAGTTAAAATGGCTGTAAACGAATGCAAAAATGCTGGAATAAAACCCGTTATGATAACCGGAGATCATATTGTCACTGCTAAAGCTATTGCTAAAAATTTAGGAATTTTAACTGCTTCAGACAAGGCTATCAATGGCAAGCAGATAGAAAAAATGAGTCAAAATGAACTAGAACAAAAGATTTTCGATTACTCCGTGTTTGCAAGAGTTTCTCCTGAACATAAAGTTCGGATAGTAAAGGCATTTAAAAAACATGGAGAAACTGTAGCTATGACGGGCGATGGAGTAAATGATGCGCCGGCATTAAAAGCTGCAGATATTGGATGTGCTATGGGAATCTCTGGCACGGATGTTGCTAAAAATGCTGCGGATATGATTCTGACAGATGATAATTTTTCTACAATTGTTGAAGCAGTCCGGCAAGGGAGAGGAATTTTTGAAAACATAAAAAAAAGTGTGCACTTTTTAATATCAACCAATATAGGCGAGATTATTACTGTTTTAACGGCATTCATACTTAAATTGCCATCGCCATTACTTGCCATACAGCTGTTATGGGTAAATCTAGTTACGGACTCGTTTCCAGCTTTGGCTCTTGGAGTTGAACCTGTTGATGATGGCATTATGAATCACAAGCCACAAGGCAAAAATGCACCTCTTTTTTCTCGGCAAGGTTGGAGAAGAATCGTTGTTGAAGGTTGTTTTATTGGTGCTATTTCTATTTTGGCTTTTACTATTGGCAGGGTATTTTTTGACGTTTCTAATAATCCGATAATTGGCCGCACGATGTCATTTGCTGTTTTGAGTTTGTCTCAGCTTGTCCATTCTTTCAATATAAAAAGTGAAAAATCTATTTTTAAAATAAATATTTTTTCCAATATGAAGCTTATATACTCTTTCTTTCTTGGCATAATACTTCAGGTTGCAGTAATTTCTATTCCTGCCTTGGCCATTATTTTTAAAACTGCAAATCTAAATTTTATTCAGTGGAGTATTGTATCTTTGCTGTCTGTTTCGCCACTAATTGTTGTGGAGCTTGAAAAGGCTCTTTCACCTCACAAACAATAATTTACTAAAGATTAGGCTGACGCCCGCGCGATATAGTGCGGGCACCTTTATATGAATTTAAGAAAATTATACTTTACTTTTTTGCGAAAATATGATATGCTTATTGCATCCGATTTCGCGGATTTAGGGGTTTAACCTTTTTTATGGCATTACCACAGCCTTATTCTGCGTTCTGCGGTATATTTTAAAAGGTGGGATATAATAATTTATGTTAAAAGCTGAAAAAAAATCTATTATCGAGACTTACGCAATGCATGAGGGCGATACGGGCTCTCCAGAAGTTCAAATAGCTCTGCTTACTAAAAGAATTAACGATTTGAATGAACATCTGAAGGTTCATAAAAAAGATCACCATTCTAGACGTGGTTTACTAAAAATGGTTGGTCAGAGGCGAAATTTGCTGGGATATTTAATGAAATCTAACATTGAAAGATACCGAACAATTATATCAAAACTCGGTATTCGTAAATAAAAATATTATTAATTTAAGCAGATGATAAATTAGTCATCTGCTTAACCAATTTTAAGATGTTGCTAAAAATTTTGTCTGAAACATCTTGGAGGAACTTTGTTTTAGCAGTGAAACGTGTGTTTAACAATCTTGGACATAGGTTTTATTGCTAAACCCTCCGTATTAGATGTTAAATAAAATAATTTTTTGGAGGGAACTTTATGTTCGAAAATTATAGGACTTTTGAAACTGATTTTGCTGGTCGCAAATTAGTTGTAGAAACAGGAAAATTAGCACAGTTAGCTAATGGTGCTTGTTTGATTAGATATGGAGATACTGTTGTAACTATTGCAGTTACTGCTTCTGCAGAACCTCGAGAGGGAATAGATTTTTTCCCGTTATCGGTCGATTTTGATGAGAAAATGTATGCTGTGGGCAAGATCCCTGGATCTTTTTTAAGAAGAGAAGGTCGTCCTAGTGAAAAAGCTATTCTTTCTTCCCGGGTGATAGATAGACCGATCCGCCCGTTATTTCCTAAAGATATGAGAAATGATGTTTCGGTTGTTTGTACAGTTATGTCAGTTGACCCAGATTGTTCAGCAGAGATTGCGTCTATGGTTGGTACTTCTGTGGCCCTTAGTATTTCTGATATTCCTTGGGATGGCCCAATTTCTGGAGTGAGTGTTGGTTTAGTTGATGGAAATTTTATCATTAATCCGAATGCCGAACAAAAAAAATTTTCGCAAATGGCAGTTACTGTAGCATCTACTGAAAAAAAAATAGTTATGATAGAAGCCGGTGCAAACGATATTGATGATGATACAATGTTTAAAGCTATAATGTTTGGTCATGAAGCTAATCAGAAAATTATTGAATTTATAAAGAAAATAAAAGAAGAGATTGGTAAAGAAAAGTTTTCATATACAACTGTAGCGCCGAATGAATCTATGCTTATGGATATAAAAAATTTTGTATTTCAAGATTTAAAGATTGCTTTGAATTCTAAAGAAAAAAAAGTTCGCGATGAACAAATAAAACATTTATATAAACGAGCTAAAGAGCACTTTTCAGAAATTTATCCAGATTCTGGAAAAATAATAGACGATTGTTTGTATAAACTGCAAAAAAGTATAGTTCGTAGCTGGATTTTAGATGAGAAAAAACGTGTGGATGGTCGCAAACTAGACGAACTAAGGCCTCTTGCTGCAGAAGTATCTATATTACCACGTGCTCATGGGTCAGGGCTGTTTACACGAGGCCAAACTCAGGTTTTAACCGTAGCAACCTTAGGTCCAATTAGTGAAAAGCAAATTCTGGATGGTATTGACTGTGAAACCGAAAAACGTTATATGCATCATTACAATTTTCCTGCTTTTTCTGTGGGAGAAACCAAACCTAGTCGTGGTCCAGGGCGCAGAGAAATTGGCCACGGCGCTTTAGCCGAGCGAGCTTTAATTCCGGTTATTCCTTCTGAAGAAGACTTTCCTTATGCAATCCGGTTAGTATCTGAGGTGCTCTCTTCTAATGGTTCTACTTCTCAAGGCTCTGTATGTGGTTCTACTTTGGCTTTAATGGACGCTGGTGTTCCAATTAAGGCGCCTGTGGCCGGAATCTCTTGCGGGCTTGTTTCTGAGGGAGATCGTTGGGTAACTATGGTTGATATTCAAGGACTGGAAGACTTTTTTGGAGATATGGATTTTAAAGTTGCAGGAACTCATAAGGGAATTACAGCGATTCAGATGGATATCAAAATCGATGGTTTGACTCCTGAAATAATCAAGGAGGCTATTTTTAAAACACATAAGGCAAGAAAATACATTTTGGATGAGGTAATGCTAAAGGCTATAGACAAGCCGCGTGGGCAGCTTTCCCCTTATGCGCCTAAGATGCTCTCTACTATTATTGATGTTGAAAAAATTCGAGATGTTATAGGAACAGGCGGAAAAATTGTTCAAAAAATTTGTGCCGACTGTGATGTGAAAGTTGATATTGAAGACGACGGACATATATTCATTACTAGTGTTGATATCAATAATTGTAAACGAGCTTTAAGTATAATAGAATCTATTGTTAGAGATCCTAAAGTTGGCGAAATTTATACTGGACGTGTGATTAGAATTGTGGATTTTGGTGCTTTTGTAGAGTTTGCTCCCGGTAAGGAGGGCCTTTGCCATATATCTCAGCTGGATAATAAACGAACAGAAAAAGTGTCCGATGTTGTTAACGTCGGCGATGAAATCCTTGTTAAAATTATTGAAATTGATGACAAAGGCCGCATAAATTTATCTAGACGCGCCGCTCTCTAAGAAAGCAAATTGTAAAAAGCTTTGAATTTATAATTTGTAAAAACGGAAATGGTTTTATAGCGAACATTTCTCTCTATTATTGAAAATAGCATAATATTTTTATACGATACTGTTTTTCTTTCGAGATCATTTGTTTTCATTTAATTACCTACAAAAAATACCATAAAAATATTTCTTTTGTATAGAGTTTGATTATAATAAAAAATAAAATTGTTATATTAAAGACTTTAAGGTGGAATAATTTGATATTGACTTTTTTTATCCACTCTAAACTAAATAACAAGTATAAAATTTATTGATTTAAGATGAGTATATTAGCTAATAAACATTGAGAGAATGTGTGTTAAATCTCGCATTATTGCTGGACTTTTTTTATGCTATTTATGGGTCCCCACTTACAATTCAAGTTGAACTAGAGATTTTTATTTTGTTTGTTCGAGGTTTCGGTTTTAAACTTCTATATGGTATAACACGCTACCTTTAAATTTTATGTAATTATACGGAAATATAAAAACAAGTAGGTAATAATGTTCTTACTTCTTTAAGTTTTTCTATAAAAAAGGCAAAAAGTTAAAATTTGTTGTAGCAAGAAGATATTAACCTTTTTCGTTTTTAATTTCCAAGCGCATCTAAATTTGTTGGTATTTAGTATTATTTTATTAAAATATAAATTAACATGAGGATAAAACATATAAGATTATATTATGTTTCTTCTAAATTTCAAAATAATAGTGTTGACAAAGACTCTATAAAAAAATTATATTCTGTAGAACAACTTGCCAAAATTGTTAGAAGTTTAAATATCAGAAGCACTTCTTATAAGGTTAAGTTTCACTGTTTTTGAAAAAGGATGTTTAAATCAGTTAAAGAATAGATTTAGCGGAATCAAAATTACCAGTACAATGTTTATTTTCAATTTTTACAGTTTTGTTAAAATTCAAAGCTGTTTCAATTAACTTGGAATTATCACCATATGCTCTTAATACTATAAAAATCCTTGAAGAATCTGGATCTTCGAGGCACGTTTCCAAAAGCTTAATTTCTTTAAGTTTTTTTGTTCGACATAAAAAACTTCTTTTTTAAAAAATAAGGCTAATTAAAAATTTAAGTTGTAAAACTTAATCACTATTACATTATAAAAATATAAATATTTTTTATTAACTCTTTTATGAAAAACAAATTTTTGATAAAAAGTTTTTAAAATGCTTGCTTTGTACTATTTGATGTGATATTATATTAAAGTGTGTTTTGTTGCACCGATATGCGTTGAAGCGGGAGGTTGCAGTTTTTTAGGCTGGTTTTTCCGTGGAGTATGTCCGATTTTAAACCGGGCGATCTAAATTTAGTTCGATCCTTTTGTTTGTTTAGGATTGTTTACTCTTTTGTTCATCCCCGGAGCTTTTGCAGTGCATTGGCAACCGGATTTTTAATTGTATGTATTGCAACACCCGGACGAGTGGTTGAATTTTTAAAGAGCGCGCCCAGCAACTTATTTAAAGGAGGCGATTATTAGTATGGCTGTTAAAGAAAAAATTAGAATAAGGCTTAAAGGCTATGACTATCAGTTGGTAGATCAATCTGCTGAACGAATTGTTCAAACTGCTAACAGGACTGGTGCTAAAGTTTCGGGACCAGTGCCATTGCCAACTGAAAAACAAATCATAACTATTCTAAGAGCGGTTCATAAGTATAAAGACAGCCGCGAACAGTTCGAAATGCGTACACATAAGAGACTCATTGATATTTTAAAACCATCAAATAAAACTGTTGAGGCTCTTATGGGATTGGAACTCCCTGCTGGTGTTGATATAGAAATAAAACTCTAAATCAACCAACCATATTGGGGTCAAGTTGAAAATTTTTCAACCAATAACCTAACCTAGGAGGATTTATTATGCAAAAAGCAATTATCGGCAAAAAGATTGGAATGACCCAGATTTTTGACGACATTGGCAACGTGATTCCTGTTACTGTTATTCAGGCAGGGCCTTGCGTTGTTGTTCAGAAAAAAACTGTTGAAAGTGATGGATACGATTCGGTACAAATGGGTTTTGGAGATATTAAACTCAAATATAAAAAAGGATATCGGTCTGCAAAATTTGACGAAAAACCTGTAAATATAAATTTGCCTATGCAAGGGCATTTTGCTAAGGCTGATGTTGCACCTAAAAAAGTCTTGCGTGAGTTTTGTTTTGATGATGTTGGAGCTTATAATGTGGGAGATATTGTTAAAGCGGATGTATTTGCTCAGGGAGAAAAAGTTGATGTGACTGGAATAAGCAAAGGCAAAGGATATGCTGGTGTTATTAAAAGATGGAACTTTAGGCGTCTTAAAGAATCACATGGCTCTGGCCCGGTGGTTAGGCACGGTGGATCGATTGGAGCTTGTTCGGATCCTTCAAGAGTTTTTAAAGGTACAAAAATGGCAGGACATTTGGGTTGTGAGAAAGTTACTGTCCAGAACCTAGAGATTGTAAAGATCGATATGGAGAATAATTTAATTGCGGTTAAGGGAGCGATTCCTGGAGCTAACGGCGGAACAGTAGAAATTAAACAGAGTGTTAAGGCGTGAAGAAAGGAGGAGTTGTAATGCCAAAAGTTCAAGTGGTTGATATTAACGGCCAAAAAGTCGATGAGATTAATCTTTCTGATGCTATTTTTGGTATTGAACCTAATAAATATTTGCTCCATGAAATGGTTGTTAATTACCTTGCGAATCAACGACAGGGGACACAGTCTGCACTGACTAGAGCAGAAGTTGCTGGCGGAGGTAGAAAACCTTGGCGTCAAAAAGGCACAGGCCACGCTAGACAAGGTTCGATTCGTGCACCGCAATGGAGACACGGTGGAGTGGTTTTTGCACCAAAACCGCGAGACTATTCATATACCGTGAATAAAAAAGAAAGAAAACTTGCAATGAAGTCTGCGTTCTCATCTAAAATTATAGACAATAATTTGATCGTTTTGAATGAATTGAATCTTGAAAATTATAAGACAAAAGATATGGTAAAAATATTGTCTGCAATTAATGCCAATAAAAAAGCACTGTTGGTGCTGCCAGATATGAATATGAAAGTTATTTTTTCTGCTAGAAATATTCCTGGAGTTAAAACAACACAGGTTAATACCCTAAATGTTTATGATATTTTAAATTATGACAGTTTGATAATTGTAAAGGACGCGGTTAGCAAAATAGAGGAGGTGTATGCTTAAATGGTTGCTCAGGATATTATTATTAAACCGATTATTACTGAAAAAAGCATGAGTGGAAACGCCATTAAAATGTACACTTTTAAGGTCAATAAAAATTCAAATAAAATTGAAATAAAAAAAGCAGTAGAAGAACTTTTTGGTGTTAAAGTGGCTAAAGTTAATACATTGAATGTAAAGGGACGTCTTAAACGTCAGGGAAGAACACAGGGATACACCTCAGACTGGAAAAAAGCTTATGTTACTTTGAAGAAAGACAGCAAAGCAATTGAGTTTTTTGAAGGGATGGTTTAATTGAAACTTAAAAATGCTTTTTTAAAATTATTAAATTTTATTGAAAGTATAAATATAAGTCCTTTATATGGCTATTCTTTAGCAACTATTATGTCGATTTTTAATATAATTTTAAATTTTGCTCAATATTCCTTGATTTATGGTGGAGGAAGTTATGTTAAAATATGGACTTATTTAAGTTATATTCTATTTTGGAGTTCAATTGTTCTATTTGCTCTTACTAAGAAAAAAAAATATTATGGAATGAAAATTTCGAGAATTTTTTCTATATTGTTTGTTTTTTTGACGGGACAATTAAGTAACTTGTTGCCCAGCAAAGCCTATATGAATGGGGACTGCTATGTGAATCCTATGGATATGGTTATAATTATTTTATTGATTGTATCTGGATTTATGGGTTATAGTTTTGGCAAATACATCTCTAAAAAAATAAAAAATAAACCTAATGCGGATGTAAATTATTCGCAAGGATAAACGAGGAGTGAAAAAAGTAGATGGCTATTAAAAATTACAAACCGACTACACCGTCGAGAAGACATATGTCGGTTGTAGATTACTCTGGGTTATCTAAAGTAGAGCCAGAAAAAAGCCTTTTAGCGCCGATGAACAAAAAAGCCGGGCGTAATAGTTATGGCAGAATTACTGTGCGGCATAAAGGCGGAGGAAATCGCAGGAAATATCGTATTATAGATTTTAAAAGACAAAAAATCGATATTCCTGCTACGGTTTTAACTTTAGAATATGACCCAAACCGTTCGGCACATATTGCGTTGATTCAATATGAAGATGGTGAAAAAAATTATATTATTGCACCAAGTGGTTTGAATATAGGCGATACAATTATTGCTGGGGCTGCTGCTGATATTAAAACCGGTAATGCGTTGCCTTTATCTGCAATTCCTACTGGTACTTTCATCCATAATGTAGAGATACACCCTGGTAAAGGAGCTCAGTTAGCGCGTGCGGCTGGAATAATGGCTCAACTTATGGCAAAAGAAGGGAAATTCGCGCTTTTGAGGTTGCCATCAGGAGAACTTAGAAATGTGCCAATAGAATGCATGGCAACAATCGGACAGGTTGGCAATACTGATCATGAAAATGTAAAAATCGGTAAGGCTGGCCGAAAAAGAAATATGGGTATTAGACCAACTGTTCGTGGATCTGCGATGAATCCTTGTGACCATCCACATGGCGGTGGAGAGGGTAAAAGTCCGGTGGGACGCCCAGGACCTGTTACACCGTGGGGTAAGCCTGCTCTTGGATATAAAACGAGAAAAAAACGTAATAAAACTGATAAATTTATTGTAAAACGTAGAAATGCAAAATAAAAATTACGCGGAAAGGAGCTTGATCTGAGTGGGAAGAAGTTTGAAAAAAGGCCCTTATGTTCAACCAGTGTTACTAAAAAGAGTACAGGCGATGAATGATGCCGGCGAAAAAAAGGTTTTAAAAACTTGGAGTCGGGCCTCTACAATATTTCCGGATTTTGTTGGACACACATTTGCTGTGCATGATGGAAGAAAACATGTTCCGGTGTATGTTACAGAGGATATGGTTGGACATAAATTAGGAGAGTTTGCTCCAACGAGAACGTTTAAGGGTCACGCCGGCTCGAAAACTACAAAATAACCGCAGGAAGGAGAGTTGTTTTTTATGGAAGCTGTGGCTTATTTAAAATATGCCCGAATCTCGCCACGAAAAGTGTCTGTTGTGCTTGATTTGATTAGAAATAAACCTGTGGATATTGCGGCGGCTATATTGAGGCACACCTCGAAGGCGGCTTGTGAAGATCTTTCAAAGCTTTTAAAATCAGCTGTTGCTAATGCCGAAAATAACCATAATATGGACAAAAATAGTCTTTATGTTTCGCAATGTTTTGTTTGTCCGGGCCCTATTTTGAAGCGTATACGGCCTAAAGATCATGGAAGAGCACATAGAATAGAAAAAAGAACTTCTCATGTTACGTTAGTTCTTAGAGAAAAAAATAGGTAAAAAGGAGGTAGGTAATATGGGGCAAAAAGTTAATCCGCATGGCTTACGTGTTGGGATTATAAAAGATTGGGACTCACGCTGGTTTGCTAAGGATAAAGAATTTGGAGATCTGCTTGTTGAAGACTATAATCTGCGTAAATTGTTAAAAAAACAACTTTATTCGGCTGGAGTTCCTAGAATAGAGATCGAGAGAGACGCTAATAAAGTTAGAGTTAATATTCATTGCGCTCGGCCGGGAATGGTTATAGGCAAGGGTGGCACGGAGATTGATAAGCTCAAAGCTCAGTGCGAAAAATTTCTTAAAAAACCAGTTTTGTTAAATATAATCGAAGTAAAATCTGTTGATATGAATGCACAGTTGGTTGCGGAAAATATTGCGGCTCAGTTGGAAAAAAGAATCTCTTTTCGCCGTGCGATGAAGCAATCGATAGGCAGAGCTATGAGATTTGGTGCTAAGGGCATTAAGGTGCAGGTCTCTGGCCGATTGGGTGGAGCCGAAATTGCACGTTCGGAACACTATCATGAGGGAACCATACCGCTACAGACGCTAAGAGCCGATATAGATTATGGTTTTGCAGAGGCAGCCACTACTTATGGTAGATTGGGTGTTAAAGTTTGGCTGTATAAAGGCGAAGTCTTAGGTGATGCTCACGCTAGATATAATGAACCAGAGAGAAAAGAAACTAGAAAACCAAGAGAACGCCGTGTTCCTAAAAGGGAAGGAGGCCAAAAATAATGTTATTGCCAAAAAGAGTAAAATATAGAAGAGTTCATAGAGGACGAATGAATGGAAAGGCTTTAAGGGGAGATAAAATTTCTTATGGAGAATTTGGTTTGCAAGCTCTAGAGCCAGCGTGGATAACTTCCAATCAGATAGAAGCAGCTCGTATTGCAATGACACGTTATTGTAAGAGATTTGGTAAGGTTTGGATTAAGATTTTTCCGGATAAACCTGTATCTAAAAAACCTGCTGAAACTAGAATGGGTAAGGGTAAGGGAGCTCCAGAATATTGGGTTAGCGTGGTAAAACCTGGTAGAATAATGTTCGAAATTGCTGGAGTTGCCGAAGAAACAGCTAGAGAAGCTATGAGATTGGCTGCAAATAAACTTCCAATAAAATGTAAATTTATAGTAAAGAAGGAAATGGATGGTGAGCAACAATGAAAGCTTCAGAAATGAGAAATCTATCTAATGCAGAACTTGAAAAAAGATTAAAGGACCTTAAAGCCGAACTTTTTAATCTGCGATTTCAACTTGCCATCAACCAGCTCGAAAATCCTATGCGAATTAAAGCGGTAAAAAAAGATATTGCTAGAATTAATACAATATTGTGCGAAGATAAAAGTAAAGCCGCTTCTAAGGCGTAATGGAGGGAGGATTAATTGTGAGCAGTAGAAACATGAGAAAAGTTGAAGTTGGCAAAGTTGTTAGCAATAAGATGGACAAAACTATTGTAGTTGCCATCGAAAATAGTGTGCGGCATCCGCTTTATAAGAAAATTATTAAACGTACAGTAAAATTAAAAGCGCATGATGCAAACAATGAGTGCTCAATTGGAGATAAAGTCCGAGTGATGGAAACAAGACCTTTGAGCAAAGAAAAAAGATGGCGGTTGGTAGAAATTATAGAAAAAGCAAAATAAATCAAGTTTATTTTGTGTTTAAATAGTAAAAGTAGGGAGGAACGTACTTTGATACAACAGCAAACTTACCTTAAAGTTGCTGACAATACTGGAGCAAAAGAACTTATGTGCATAAGAGTATTGGGAGGAACTAGAAGAAGGTATGCTAATATAGGAGATGTTGTGGTTGCTTCTGTAAAAAAAGCATCACCCGGTGGCGTTGTAAAAAAAGGTGATGTGGTTAAGGCAGTTATAGTTCGTTCGGTAAAAGGAGTAAGACGTAATGATGGGTCTTATATCCGCTTTGACGAAAATGCAGCTGTTTTAATTAGAGATGATAAAAACCCTAGGGGAACTCGTATTTTTGGACCTGTGGCTAGAGAACTTCGTGACAAGGATTATATGAAAATATTGAGCTTAGCCCCAGAAACGCTATGATGGAGGTGTTCACTATGATAAAAAAGGTTCATGTAAAAACGGGTGACACCGTAGTAGTATTGAAAGGCAAAGAGCGTGGAAAAAAAGGCAAGGTTATAGCAGTTAGTCCAAAAGAAGGCAAAGTTATTATTGAAGGAATTAACATGGTTTCTAAACATGTTAAACCTAGAAAGATGGGCGAATCAGGTGGAATAGTAAAAGCTGAAGGAGCCATGTATGCTTGTAAAGTGCAGGCGGTTTGTCCTCATTGTGAAAAGCCAACCCGAATCGCACATAACATAAATGAAGATGGCAAAAAAACGCGTATTTGCAAAAAATGTTCGAAGTCGTTTTAAGGAGGGTAGAGTATGGCAAGATTAAAAGATATATATATTCAAAAAATAGCTCCTGAACTGATGAGCAAGTTCTCTTATAAGAATGTTATGCAAATACCCAAACTTGAAAAAATTGTTATAAATGTTGGAGCTGGTGAAGCACGCGATAATTCTAAAGTTATAGATTCTATAATGAATGATATTGCCGCAATTACTGGACAGAAACCAGTGGTTTGTACTGCAAGGAAATCGGTGGCAAACTTTAAAATAAGAGAAGGCATGAAAATAGGAGTTAAGGTGACTTTAAGAGGCGAAAAGATGTATGAATTTTTAGACAGACTTTTAAATATTGCGCTTCCTAGAGTACGAGATTTTCGCGGGATAAATCCAAATTCATTTGATGGTAGAGGTAATTATAATTTGGGAATTAAGGAGCAGCTTATATTTCCGGAAATTGATTATGATAAGATAGACAAAGTTCGCGGGATGGATATTTGTTTAGTAACGAGTGCAAAAACAGACGAAGAAGCCAAAGAGTTGTTAGCTGAGTTTGGCGCTCCGTTTGCAAAGTAAGGAGGGATTATTGTGGCCAAAACTTCTATGAAAATGAAGCAAAAAAGAAAACCAAAGTTTTCTACAAGAGCATATAACAGATGTAAAATATGTGGTAGGCCGCATGCCTATCTTCGTAAGTTTGGGATTTGCCGCATCTGCTTCAGGGAGTTAGCGTATAAGGGTCAGATTCCTGGTGTAAAAAAAGCCAGCTGGTAAATTTGAACTAAGGAGGATAAAATGGTATGCAGATAACTGATACAATAGCAGATTTGCTAACTAGAATTCGTAATGCAAGCCATAGTAAGCACGATATCGTTGAGATACCTGCTTCGAATATGAAAAAAGCAATAGTGCAGATTTTGCTTGAAGAAGGTTATATAAAAAGCTATTCGGTTAGAGACGATGGTAAACAAGGCGTTATACAGGTTGTTTTAAAGTATAATGAAAATAAGAAATCTGTAATTACAGGTCTGAGAAGGGTTTCAAAACCTGGGTTGCGTATTTATAGCAATGTTGAAAACATGCCAAGAGTAATGAAAGGCCTGGGAATTGCTATTATATCTACGTCAAAGGGAGTTATGACAGATAGAAAAGCTCGGAAAGAGAACGTTGGTGGAGAAGTTCTTGCATTTGTTTGGTAAGGAGGGGAGAACATGTCTCGAATTGGAAGAAAACCTATAAATATTCCCGCCGGGGTAGAAGTAAAAATCAACAACGGTGTAGTTACAGTTAAAGGACCAAAAGGTACACTAACAAAAGAAATGCATCCTAATATGACAGTTACAATCAAAGATAATGAGGTAAGTGTTAGTCGGCCAGATGATGAAAAAGAAAATAGAGCGTTGCATGGATTAACACGTTCGCTTGTTGCGAATATGGTTGAGGGCGTTACAAATGGCTTTAAGAAAGAATTAGAAGTTAATGGTGTGGGATATCGTGTTCAAAAACAGGGCAAGAATCTTGTGATGAATTTAGGATATTCGCATCAGGTTACTCTGTCGGATACTGACGACATAAAAATAGAAGTGCCGTCGCCAAATAAAATAATTATATTGGGAGCAGATAAACAAAAAGTTGGTCAGTTTGCAGCGCAGGTTAGAGAAAAACGTCCGCCAGAACCTTATAAGGGTAAGGGAATAAAATATGCTGATGAACATATACGACGCAAAGAAGGCAAGGCCGGCAAGGGCGGTAAAAAATAGTTAAAGGAGCAAATGAGTTATGGTGAAAAAGTCGGACAAAAATAAGTCTAGATTAAAGCGCCACAAAAGAGTTCGTGCTAAAATAAGTGGTACAGCTCAACGGCCAAGGTTAAATGTTTTTAGGTCAACGAATAACATTTATGCGCAGTTGATTGATGACGTTTTGGGTGTTACTTTGGAATCTGCCTCTACGCTGGACAAAGAATTAAGCGGTTATGGAGGCAATAAGGAAGCTGCTAGAAAAGTTGGAAAACTTATAGCCGAACGTGCGGCCAAAAAAGGCATAACTGAGGTTGTGTTTGACCGCGGAGGATATATATTTCATGGCCGAGTTAAAGAATTGGCTGAGGGCGCTCGTGAGGGTGGATTGAAATTCTAAAAAAGGAGGAATACTTTTGGCTAAAACAGATAGCAGTACGCTGGATTTAAAAGAGCGAGTTGTTGCAATAAATCGAGTATCAAAAACCGTAAAAGGTGGAAGAATATTTAAGTTTGCTGCACTGGTAGTTGTGGGCGATGGCAGCGGAATGGTTGGCTTTGGGATCGGAAAAGCTGGAGAGGTGCCAGATGCAATCCGAAAAGGAATCGAAGACGCTAAGAAAAATTTAGTGAAGATTTCATTAAAAGGAACAACAATCCCGCATGAGATCATTGGAGAATTTGGAGCAGGTCGAGTTTTAATGAAACCTGCAGCGCCTGGTACGGGAGTTATTGCCGGGGGACCAGTACGTGCTGTGGTTGAAGCAGCAGGCATTAGAGATATAAGAACGAAAGCTTTGAGATCTAATAATCCATGCAATGTTGTTAGGGCAACAATGAACGGTTTGACAAGTCTTAGAACAGCCGAACAGGTGGCAAAAATACGTGGAAAATTAATAAAAGAAATTTTATAGCAGGGGGTAGTAAGATGGAACAAGTAAAAATAAAATTAGTAAAAAGTCTTATTGGCCGAAAAAAAGACCATATTGCAACTGCCCACTCGCTTGGTCTAAAAAAAATAGGCAACGAAAAAATCCAGCCTAAAAATAAACAGACAGAAGGCAAAATCGCGAAAATAAATTATTTAGTTGAGGTAGAAAAAGCATAAAACAAGAGGGGGTGAGTAGCAAATGAAATTATATGAACTTTCACCGGCACCTGGCTCTAAACAAAAGCCAAAGCGAATAGGAAGAGGCCATGGCTCGGGATGGGGCAAAACAGCTGGTAAGGGGCATAAAGGTCAAAAGGCAAGATCTGGGGGTGGAGTTCGTCCTGGATTTGAAGGAGGCCAGATGCCGCTTCAGCGAAGGATTCCTAAAAGAGGATTTAACAATATTTTTGCCAAAAAAACCATATCGGTAAATCTTGCCGAATTGAATCGTTTTAATGAAGGCACAACGGTTGATGCTGAATTGTTGATTAAAACTGGAATCATAAAAAAAGAACATGATAGGATCAAGATTTTATCAAACGGAAATTTGACAAAAAAATTAAACGTTAAAGCTAATGCATTCTCTGAATCCGCAAGACAAAAAATAGAGAACGCTGGCGGAAAGGCTGAGGTGATCTAAGTTGCTAAAAACAATGCTTAATGCCTGGAAAAATCAAGATTTAAAAAAGAAAATGTTGTTTACTCTATTTGTTATAATTATATTTAGAATCGGTTCGGTGATTCCGGTTCCGTTTATGAATATGAGTGCACTGCAAAGCTTAATGGGCAGTTTAGAAGATGGCTCACTGTTTACGTATTTTAATACTATATCTGGAGATGCATTTTCTAGAGCGACGCTTTTTGCAATGTCTATAACGCCGTACATTAACTCATCAATCATAATGCAATTGATGACGGTTGTAATACCGGCGCTTGAAAGATTAACAAAAGAAGGCGAAGAAGGCCGTAAAAAAATGAGTGCGATAACAAGGTATTTAACAGTAATACTTGGTTTATTACAAGGAACAATGTTTTACTTTTGGCTAAAAAATAATAGAGCTCCAAGTGGCGAAAAAATTATTATGTATAACACTGGATGGGAAAGTGTATTTGCAGCGATTGTAATAATAATGACGTTTACAGCAGGAACAGCGCTTATTATGTGGTTGGGAGAACAAATAAATCAAAAAGGCGTAGGAAATGGAATATCTATATTATTGTTTGCCGGAATCGTTTCTAGGATGCCAGCATTGGTAGCAACTTTGTGGCAATATATAGATATGGCAATAAAACTTCCATCGGTTGCTTGGATATATTATATTTATGTGCCGATATTTGTTCTAGTATTTTTGACGGTTATGTGGGCTATCGTGCTTATGAATGATGCAGAACGAAGGATACCGATACAGTATGCAAAACGAGTTGTAGGTAGAAAAATGTACGGTGGTCAAAGCACACACATACCAGTAAAGGTTAGTGGATCTGGAGTTATGCCTATTATATTTGCCAGTTCGATATTATCGTTGCCAAGCACTATTAGAATAATTTTGGGAGCAAATTCACCAGAGTGGCTTAATTCTATAAATATTGCACTAGCGCCAAATGGATGGATATATCCTACAATATATTTCTTTTTGATTATTGCTTTTGCATACTTTTACTTGTCGATACAATACAATCCGGTAGAAATGGCGAATAATCTGAGGCAAAGCAATGCAACAGTACCAGGATTAAGGCCAGGTAAGCCAACAGCAGATTTTATAAAAAAGGTTTTATCAAAAGTAACACTGTTGGGTGCGTTGTTTTTAGGTTTTATTGCTGTACTGCCCTTTATATTTAGTGATCTTACTGGAATGCATAATACGACATTTTTAGGCGGAACATCTATTATAATATTAGTAGGAGTAACGCTTGAAACAGTAAAACAGATGGAATCTCAGATGATGATGAGACATTATAAGGGATTTTTGGATTAGTATTGGGTATTGAAAATTAGTTTAAATTTATGATAAAATAATTATCAACTGCTAAAATGATTTATTTTTGATATTCTTGGCTTAAAATTAAACTTTATTTATCACTATTAAATTTGATAAAATAGATTATCAAAAGAGGAGTGGAGCTATGAATATTATACTTTTTGGGCCGCCTGGCGCTGGAAAGGGGACTCAATCAGAAGTAATTTCTCAAAAGCAATCTATTCCAGCAATATCTACAGGAAATATTATAAGAGAAGCGTTGAAAAGCGGCTCTGAGCTAGGTTTGCGGCTAAAGCAATATATGTCAGATGGAGGATTAGTTCCTGATGAAGTGGTTATTGATATTATTAAGGAACGAATAAAAAAATCTGACTGTAAAAATGGCTTTATATTGGATGGTTTTCCGCGGACAATACCTCAGGCCGAGGCTCTAGACAAAATGGGAATAAAAATAGACAAAGTTCTTGAGATAAATGTAAGTGATGATATAATTATTGAAAGGATGTCTGGACGCCGTGTTTGTGAAACTTGTGGTTCGAGCTATCATATGCAAAATAAAAAACCACAAGTGGAGGGCATTTGCGATAAGTGCCATGGCACCCTAGTTCAGCGTGAGGATGATCACCCAGATACTGTGAAGAATAGGTTGCAGATATATCATAAACAAACAAAACCATTAGAAAATTATTACTCCAAACAAGGAAAACTTACTGTAATAAACGGAGACAACAAATCTATAAAAGAAACTGTAGAGTTAGTTTTGTCTGCGTTGGAGGCATAGTTGATGGTGGTTTTGAAAACAACTCGCGAGATAGAAATAATGAAGAACGCGGGAAGAATAGCGTCAAAAGCGTTAAAACTTGCAGGAGTGGCAGTTGAACCGGGGATATCAACTTTGGAGCTTGACAGCATTGTCAGAAAATATATTGAAAGCGAAGGAGCAAAACCATCATTTTTAAATTATGGAGGATTCCCGGCAAGTGCCTGTATTTCTGTAAATAATGTGGTCATCCATGGCATACCAAGTAAAAACTGCATACTTAAAAATGGAGACATTGTTAGTATAGACGTGGGAGCCTTTTTTGAGGGCTTTCATGGAGATAATGCAGCGACATTTGCATGTGGAGATATTGGCAGTGAGGCTCAAAAATTAATTGATACAACTAAAGAAAGTTTGTATGAAGGAATAAAGAAGGCTCAATCTGGCAATAGAATAGGAGATATTTCAAATGCAATACAAAGGTATGTTGAAGCGCGCAGTTACTCGGTGGTACGGGATTTTGTCGGCCACGGAGTAGGTGCGAAGCTACATGAAGATCCTAGCGTACCAAATTATGGGACACCGGGACGAGGTGTGCGCCTCTTATCAGGAATGACTATAGCAATTGAACCAATGGTAAATGTTGGAGCTTGCAAAGTAAAAGTTTTGGAAGACGAGTGGACAACAGTAACTGCAGATGGAAAATTATCTGCGCATTTTGAACATACGGTGGCCATAACTCCAAACGGAGCAATTATATTAACGCAAAGTGAATAAGGGAGTATAAGATGGAAATCGTAAAAGGCTGTGTTGTTAAGGCAAAAGCTGGACGAGATAAAGAAAGATTTTTTGTGGTGTTAGAGGCTGATGGCAGCTATGCAAAGATTTGTGATGGAAAAAGACGAACACTTGAAAAGCCAAAAAGGAAAAAATATAAACATTTATCTGCAACAAAAAGTATTTTGGACATTGGGTCATTAAATAGTAATAAAGCAGTAAGGAAGGCTTTGAGCAGTTTTAATGGCAATTGATGTAGGGTTCTAAGTTTTAGTAGGAGGGAATAATTTGTCTAAGCAGGATGTAATTGAAATTGAGGGGACGGTAACAGAAGCGTTGCCCAATGCGCAGTTTAATGTAGAGCTGCCTAATGGAAAAGTTATATTGGCGCATATATCAGGCAAACTTAGAATGAATTTTATTAAGATTTTGCCAGGAGATAAGGTTACAGTTGAGATGTCACCCTATGATTTAACAAAAGGCCGTATAACTTGGAGATCAAAATAGTTTTTTATGGATAATCAAAGGAGGCATATAAATGAAAGTCAGACCTTCTGTTAAAAAGATATGTGAAAAATGTAAAATAATAAAACGCAAAGGAAAAGTTATGGTAATATGTGAAAATCCAAAACATAAACAACGACAAGGATAACATAACTTTATCAAAAATGGAGGTGTAATTATGGCGCGTATAGCGGGAGTAGACTTACCTAGAGATAAGCGTATTGAAGTGGGGCTTTCGTATATTTATGGAATTGGAATAAAAACAGCAAGCGGTATTATAAAAGCAACTGGAGTTAATCCTGATACGAGAGTGAGAGACCTCACGGAAGAAGATGTTTCAAAATTAAGAGAGTATATCGATAAGCACTGCAGAGTAGAGGGAGATTTGCGCAGAGACATTGCTTTTGATATAAAAAGATTGATAGAAATAGGCTCATATAGAGGATTACGCCATCGCAAAGGATTGCCTGTAAGAGGTCAGCGCTCAAAAACAAACGCAAGGACTCGAAAAGGCCCAAGAAAAACAATGGCAAACAAGAAAAAGTAGGGAGGTTATTAACTAATGGCAGCGCAAAAAACAACAAAACGAGGGACCTCGGTGCGCAGAAGACGTGAAAGAAAAAATATAGAAAGAGGAGCAGCACACATACAGTCTACGTTTAATAACACAATTGTAACAATAACAGATATGCAAGGGAATACGGTATCTTGGGCAAGCTCCGGAGAACTAGGTTTTAGAGGTTCGAGAAAGTCTACACCATTTGCAGCACAAACAGCGGCAGAGACGGCAGCAAGAGCAGCAATGGAACATGGTATGAAAAAAATAGAGGTTTATGTAAAAGGCCCAGGAGCAGGCCGAGAAGCAGCAATTAGAGCCTTGCAAGGAGCTGGCTTGGAGGTTAGTATGATAAAAGATGTTACTCCGATTCCACATAATGGATGCAGACCACCCAAAAGAAGACGAGTATAATAGAGATAGAAATAGGAGGCGTAGCCAAAATATGGCAAGATATACAGGTGCAGTATGCAGACTTTGCCGAAGAGAAGGTCAAAAACTCTTTTTAAAGGGCGAAAGATGCTATACGGATAAATGTTCGGTTGGCCGAAGGTCTTATGCACCAGGACAACATGGACAGGGACGAAAAAAATTATCAGAATATGGAATTCAACTTAGGGCAAAACAAGCAACAAGACGTTACTATGGAATATTAGAAGGTCAGTTCAGACATTATTATGAATTGGCAGAAAAAAAAGAAGGTAAAACTGGTGAACAATTATTATCTATAATCGAGACACGACTAGATAACGTGATTTATAGATTAGGTTTTGCAACATCTCGGCCAGAAGCAAGACAATTAGTTTTGCATAACCATTTTTTGGTTAACGGCAGAAAAGTAAATATACCATCTTTTTTGGTAAAACCAGGTGATGTTATTACGATAACTGAAAAAAGTCGAAACAGCGAAAAAATAAAACATGTGCTAGAGATTAATGCTTCGAGATTTGTACCAAAATGGTTGGAAGTAAATCGGGAAACCTTAGAAGGTAAAGTTGTGGATTTGCCTACACGAGAAGACATAGACTTAGCAGTTGAAGAGACTCTCATAGTTGAGTTATACTCTAAATAATGCTTTTTTAATTATTACTAATAGAGCTACAATAGGTAATTTTAAAGATTTGCTATAATTCAAGGAGGGTCACAATTGATTGAAATAGAGAAACCAAGAATCGAAGTGGCAGAATTATCTGAAGACAAAAGATATGGAAAATTTACTGTGGAGCCACTTGAAAGAGGTTTTGGAAATACATTAGGTAATAGCTTAAGAAGGGTGCTACTCTCATCGTTGCCTGGAGTAGCAGTTACAAGCGTTAAGATCGATGGGGTTATGCATGAGTTTTCTACCGTGCCAGGAGTAAAAGAGGATGTTACGGAATTAGTGCTAAATTTAAAAAGTTTAGTTGCAAATTTGCACTGTTCTGGGCCCAAAACAGTTGTAATAGATGCGGTAGGACCTTGTATTGTAACTGCAGGTGATATAAAAAATGATAGTGAAGTTGAAATATTAAATCCAGAACTGCATATAGCAACGTTAAATAGCGAAGCGAAATTGTATATGGAGATCACTATCGACAGAGGCAGAGGTTATGTTTCGGCTGAGCGAAACAAACAAATGATGCAAACAAATATTTTGGGGGTTATCCCAATAGATTCAATATACACACCGGTACTTAAGGTAAATTATGAGGCTGAGAATACGCGTGTGGGCCAAATAACTGACTTTGATAAGTTGTCGCTAGAAGTATGGACAAATGGCGTTGTAGATGCTCAAGAAGCAGTGTCTTTATCTGCAAAAGTTTTGACGGAACATTTGAACCTGTTTGTTGATCTTTCTGACAAAACTCAAAGTGTAGAGATTATGGTGGAAAAAGACAACAAAAATAAAGAGCGTATATTAGAAATGACTCTTGAAGATTTAGATTTTTCAGTACGTTCATTTAACTGCTTAAAGCGAGCCGGAGTTATTACAGTAGAAGATTTACTAAAGCTGACAGAAGAAGATTTAATGAAAGTTCGAAATCTTGGTCGAAAATCTCTGGAAGAAGTTATTAAAAAGATAGAGTCCTTAGGCTTTAAATTGAAAAAATCTGAAGATTGATATTATTTTTTAAAATCAAAATAAAATTTTAATAAGGGAGTGATAGGGATGCCAGGTACTAGGAAGTTAGGAAGAGCTGCAGCGCATAGAATGGCTATGTTGAGAGCAATGGTAACGTTTCTTTTAGAAAAGGGAAAAATAGAAACGACACTATATAGAGCTAAAGAGGTGCGCTCTATGACAGAAAAAATGATTACTTTGGCTAAAGAAAATTCCTTGTATAATAAGCGTTTAGCGATGGCTTTTATTACAAAAGAGGATGTAGTAAAGAAATTATTTGATGAAATAGCTCCTAAATATTTAAAACAAAATGGAGGATATACTCGCATAATAAAATTAGGGCCAAGAAGAGGCGATGCGGCAGAAATGTCTATAATAGAATTAATATAATTTATATATATAAATTAGGCTGAGATGTCCCCCGTGGTCACAATGTGTGGCTACGGGGGATATTTTTAGGTTAAATTGTAAATTATACAGTATATTTTGAATATAAACACCTAAAACTATAAATATTTTAGTTGTTTTTTATTATTTAAAATTATTTTTAAATATTTATTTATTATAAAACAGGAAATTATTGTTTTTATGACAAAACTATTGACAAAAAGCGAATAAATATAGTACAATTATTACAACTTTTCGAATAATAAGGAGGATTATATTTATGGGATTTTTTAACAAAAGGCAAGCTCAAAAAGAAAGTAATTTAAATAGTAAAAAAGTGCTTTTAAATTCAAACGAACTTAATGAAGAAGAATTATTAAATGTTGCTGGAGGTAGAGCCTATCATACAGAAGATGAACAATTAGCAAATATAAACTTCATAAATTCACTGGTTAAACAGCCAAGATAAAATTAATGACAAAATTTTATTTTGAGCATATCATGTGAATTATAATGTTTTTTATTTAAAGAGGAGGGGAAATATGATAGGAAGTAAGGTTATAACAATCAAGTATACAGATTTTTCACTCCGATACCTAAGCTCTATGGTGGAGCTTGGAGTAGAAAGATTTGGTGAAAAATATACAAACGAATATAAATTGCGAGCGTATGTAGAAAACAGAAAAAATGTATGTAAATTGCTAGTGGATGCAGAAAGTGACAGACTATTAGGTTTTTTCTTAATGCATGGAACAAACCTTGAAGGGTTGGCTAAAGAATTTAAGCTAAATAAATACGAGATAAAACGAATTGTTGGAAACGATGAAAGAATTTGTGTAGCAAAATCTTTAGTGTTGCAAAAGGATTCAGAAAAAGCAGGCTTAGCAACCGAGTTAACAAGAAGAGGATTAGAAAAAGCAAAAAGAATGGGATTTTATTCTTGCTGGTCTCCATTATGGATAAGAAAAGATGGTGCGGTTCCAGCGGAACATGTTATTAAAAGGAATGGATTTACATTTTACAAAGTAGTACATATGCTGTGGGTAGATGATAAAGATTATAAATGTTTAGACTGCAATGGACCATGTAAATGTGATGCAGCAATATATTATAAGATTTTATAGATTAAAAGTTAATAAAAAATAAAAACCGTGCCGATTGTAAAATTTATTTTGGTACGGTTTTTTAGAAAGTAGTAAAGTTAATTTGTATTTTTCTAAATAAAAAATTTATCCCCATAGTGTTACACGTGTCTGGGGGTTAAGCGTATACACTAAGGGGATTTGTATTATTAGCAGCCGCAGTTATTGCCGCAGCCATTGCCGCAACCGTATTCGCTACCATTGTTGTTTCCGCAGCAGCAGAGAATGAGTATTAATAGGATTATCCAAGAGCAACCTCCGCCAAAACCGTTGTTACACATATTTGTTACCTCCTTTTGTTTATTTCAATATTATCATATGGATTTTAATATCGTGAGGTTACAGAAAAACAAGTAAATTTTATAACAAAGCTAAAATATTAAAAAAATAAAAGAAAAAATTAAAAATATTAATATAAAATGAGTTATTTTAATTTAATATCAAAAATAAGTTTTTATTATGATTTGATCTTTATTGACCATTGTTTTAAAATAATTAAAGTTAAAGAAAGTCAAAGTCGAATTAGATGCGGTAAAAGGAGTTGATAAAATTTGAGAATAAGCGATGAGGTTACAAAATATTTGCTAGAATTATTGGAGGAATCACATGGAGATATACAAATCCAGAGAAATGAATTAGCTAGCAGTATAGGTTGTGTGCCTAGCCAAATAAATTATGTTATAACATCTAGATTTACGCCGGAACATGGATATATAGTAGAGAGCAGAAGAGGCGGCGGGGGTTATATTAGAATAACTCGCATAAAAACCGAAAAAAGTACAGCAATTATGGATATAATTAATGCTATAGGATCAAAATTAGATGCGCTTTCGGCAGAAATGATTGTTGAGAGTCTAGTTCAACGGGGAATGATTTTGGAGAACGCTGGCAAGTTAATGATGAGTGCAATTTCTGAAAGATCTTATACAGATATTCCAGTAAATTTAAGATGTTTATTACGAGCATCCATTTTAAAAAATATGTTATTAACTCAAATATAGGAGGAAGATAGTTATGCTATGTCAATCTTGTGGAAAAAATCAGGCCAATACTCATATAAAAAAGGTGATAAACGGAGAGTTAACTGAATATATGCTGTGTGAAAAATGTGCGGCTAAAATGGGATATTCTAATATTTTTGATGGATTTGGATTTGATTTTAATAATCTATTAGGAAGTTTTTTTGCAGCAAATGAGCCTAAATTTATGCCTTTAAGTAATAAACGTTGCGATTTTTGTGGCTCTTCTTTAGAAGAAATTTCAAATACAGGCAAAGTGGGGTGTTCAAAATGTTATGATGTATTTTTTGACCAACTGATGCCATCAATAAAGAGGATTCATGGCAACACCAAACATGCAGGCAAATATGCTTCTGCAGTGGGGCAAGAGAATATAATAAAAAATGAGATTCAAGAACTAAATGAAAAAATGAAAAAAGCAATAAATGAGCAAAATTTTGAAGAAGCAGCAAGAATTCGGGACAAAATAAACGGTTTAAAAGGAAAGGAGCAACCAAACAATGAATAAATGGTACGAAAAATCCGGAAATTATAGCGATGTTGTAATTAGTACACGGATACGTTTGGCAAGAAATATATCTAAATATCCATTTCCATGTAGATTAACCTCTAAAATGAAAAAAGAAGTAATAAATGAAATAGATAGAGCTTTATCTAAACCAGAGTTTGAAGAATACAACTTTAGTTGTATAAATGTTTGGGAGGCTTCTTTAGCAGAGATAAAAAGTTTGATAGAATGCCATTTGGTAAGCCCAGAATTTGTTAAAGCAGATAAAAATAAAGCAGCGTTTATATCTCAAAACTGCGATATAAGCGTAATGGTAAATGAAGAGGATCATATAAGGTTGCAAGTAATGAAAGAAGGTTTGGATCTTAATGAAACTTATAATTTGGCAGATAAAATAGATAGAAAACTTGATGAGTCATTAATGTTTGCGTTTAATGAACAGTTGGGATACTTAACTCAATGCCCTACGAATTTAGGAACAGGAATGAGAGCCTCAGTTATGCTACATTTGCCGGCTTTAAGAAGATGCGAAATGATCGAAAAAATATCATCTAGTTTAATAAAGCTTGGGTTAACTATGCGGGGCCTGTATGGAGAAGGCAGTGAACCAAAAGGAGATATATATCAAATTTCAAACCAGGTAACATTAGGAATATCAGAAAAAACAGCTTTAAAAAATTTAAACGATATAACCATACAAATAATATCTCAAGAGAGAAAATGTAGAAAAGAGCTTGCAAAAAATATTCAAACTATAGACGCAATATGTAGGTCGGTAGGAATACTAAAAACAGCAAAAATTTTAAATAGTGAAGATTTTATGCGACTAATTTCTAATGTAAGATTAGGCCTCTCGATAGGCATTATAAAAGGGATTTCTTATGATAAAATAAATGAAATCACAATAAATACACAACCATTTATGCTTATGAAAGCTTCAAATAGTGAGTTATCTGCAATGGAGAGAGATCAAAAAAGAGCAAGTTTAATAAATGAAAAAATGAGTACCGTAGAGATACTATAAAGGAGAAAGTTTTTATGTATAGATTTAACGGATTTACCGAAAAAGCAAATAACGCGATGAATTTAGCGATTTCAAGTGCAGAAGAATTGGGTCACACTTATGTTGGTAGCGAACATATATTGTTAGGGCTTTTAAAAGAAGGGACAGGAGTAGCGTCAGTAGTTTTGAATGAGTTAGGAATCTATGCTGATGAGCTAGAGAATTTAATCGAAAATGAAATAGGTACAGGTGCTAAAAGTTCGATTACTACACAAGACTTTACTCCAAGAACAAAAAGAGTACTACAAAATGCAGTAATGCAAGCAGCTGGTTTAGGCCATAACTATGTAGGAACGGAGCATTTATTGTTAGCACTAGTGAGTGAATCTGATAGTTATGCAGTAAGGTTTTTAATTGAGCTTGGAACTAATATTAGAAGCATATTAGAAAAATTGAATGAGACTTTTGGAGAGCAATCTCCAGAAGATTTGATTTATGGCTCTGCGAGCGATACCTTTTCGAACGGAGCAAACGCTCCCAACGCAAGTAGATCCAAAACCAGAACATTGGATCAATTTGGTAGAGATTTAACTCAACTGGCACAATCAGGAGCGATTGACCCTGTAATAGGAAGGCAAAATGAAATAGAAAGGGTTATTCAGATTCTTTCTAGAAGGACAAAAAATAATCCTTGCCTAATAGGAGAACCCGGTGTAGGTAAAACAGCAGTAGCAGAAGGATTGGCATTAAAAATTGTTTCCGGAGAAGTTCCAGAATTATTAAAAGGTAAACGAGTTGTAGCGCTGGACTTAACTGGCATGCTAGCAGGAACAAAATATCGTGGAGACTTTGAAGATAGGATAAAAAATGCCATAGACGAAATAAAAAAAGCCGGAAATATAATTTTATTTATAGATGAGCTACATACAATAGTTGGGGCAGGTTCTGCTGAAGGCTCAGCTGATGCTGCAAACATATTAAAGCCAAGTCTTGCAAGGGGAGATTTTCAAGTTATTGGTGCCACAACAATTAAAGAATATAGAAAATATATAGAAAAAGATGCAGCGCTCGAAAGACGTTTTCAGCCAGTTATGGTGGGCGAGCCCACAGAAGAAGAAAGTATGTTAATTTTAAAAGGTTTAAGAGATCGCTATGAAGCACATCACAAGGTTAAAATTTTGGATGAAGCGATTGAGGCTGCGGTGAATTTATCATCTAGATATATTACGGATAGATTTTTGCCAGATAAAGCAATAGATCTAGTGGATGAAGCGTCCTCTAAAGTAAGGCTAAAAGCCTATACTGTGCCAGATAATTTGCACGAGCTAGAAAATAAAATTAAAGACTTAGATAAAGAAAAGTCTGCAGCTATAAATGAGCAAAATTTTGAACGAGCTGCTAAATTGAGAGATGAAGAAAAATCTATAAAGAAAAAACTAGAAGAACAACGTAAGCAGTGGCAGAGTAATCACGAGAATGCAAACGGAGAAGTAACGAAAGAGGACATAGCTCAAATAGTTTCAAATTGGAGCGGAATCCCTGTAGTACAACTAACTCAGGCAGAAAGTGAACGACTTTTAAATATGGAGAATATCCTTCACGAAAGAATTGTTGGCCAAGATGAAGCGGTAGAGCAAATTTCAAGGGCTATCCGAAGAGGCAGAGTTGGGCTAAAAGATCCAAAACGTCCAGTGGGGTCATTTATATTTTTGGGTCCAACTGGAGTTGGAAAAACTGAATTATGCAAAGCGTTGGCACAGGCTATGTTTGGCGACGAAAATGCTATGATAAGGTTTGATATGTCTGAATATATGGAAAAGCACACCGTCTCTAAGCTAATAGGATCACCTCCAGGCTACATAGGCTATGACGAAGGTGGCCAACTGACAGAAAAATTACGTAGAAAGCCATACTCAGTAATCCTTTTTGACGAAATAGAAAAAGCTCACCCAGATGTATTCAATATGCTGCTTCAGATTTTAGAAGATGGGCATTTAACAGATTCTCAAGGTCGTAAGGTAAACTTTAGAAATACAATTATAATAATGACATCCAATGTAGGCGCAAGGTTAATTACAGAAAAAAAATCTAGCTTAGGTTTTTCGGTAGATAATAGCAGCGAATCTGACAAAGAAAAGTTAAAAGAAACCGTAATGGCTGAACTAAAGAAAGTATTCAAGCCAGAGTTTTTAAATAGAGTCGATGATGTTATTGTATTCAATAAATTAACCGAAAAAGAAATAAATCTAATTGCAAAAAATATGTTAAAAGAAGTAAAAAATAGAGCCCGAGGCCTTAACATAGAAATAGACTTTACCGATAAAGCAGTAAAAGCGATCTCTGATGCAGGGTTTGACCCTATATATGGCGCTCGTCCCTTAAGAAGAGCTATTCAATCTAAAATAGAAGACAAATTAGCAGAAGAAGTTTTAAAAGGAGAGGCTAAATCTGGTACAAAAGTTGAATGCGATTACAACAAAAAAACTAAACAATTTGTATTTAACTGCCTTTAGATAAAAGGTTAATTAAGCTAAATTTTAATTAGAATAAAAAGCGAACCGCAAAACGTATCACGGTTCGCTTTTTTATATTTAAAAAATTATTGATCTGCGCCACAACATTTTTTGTATTTTTTACCGCTGCCGCAAGGGCAAGAATCATTTCTTCCTATTTTTTCTGTATTTCGAACAGTTTTTATTTCTGGCAAATATCCATCAGCAGATGAAGATGTTGATGGGGCCTGGTTATCATGGCGTTTTGGTACTTTATTGTTACCAGGAAGCTTAAAGGTTAACAGAATTTTAACTGTATCATCACGAATTGCATCGATCATTTCGTCGAACATGTCAAAGCCTTCTATTCTATACTCAACAACCGGGTCACGCTGTGCATAAGCTCGCAAACGTATGCCGCGCTTTAACTCTTCCATGGCATCAATGTGATCCATCCAGTAGTTATCTACATTCTTTAAAAGCACTACGCGTTCAATTTCGCGAGACATTTCATCTCCAAACATTTTTTCACGTTCTTTATAAATTGAGAGTGCCTTTTCTGTTAAATTTTTGATTATATCTTCAGACTGAAGCTGCTTTATTTCTTCATCAGAATAATTTAATTCGTCATCATTCAACAACCAGCCTAAATAGAAATCTTTAAGACCAATAATGTTCCAAGAGTCATCAAATTTGCTGGTTGGTAAATAATTTTGTACGTTTTTTTCGATTGATTGCTCTATCATTTTAATAATCTGAGTGCGAATATCATCTCCATCGAGAACTTTATTCCTTTGATCATAAATAATTTGACGTTGTCTATCCATAACGTCATCAAACTGAAGCACATTTTTTCGAATACCGAAATCTCGTCCTTCGACCTTGCGCTGAGCGCTTTCTATTGCATTTGTGACCATCCTGCTATCAATAGGCTCATCTTCTGGAATATTTAATCTGTCCATCCAATGTTTTAAGCGTTCTCCGCCGAAAAGACGCATTAAATCATCTTCTAGTGAAAGATAAAATCTTGTTTCTCCGGGGTCCCCTTGACGGCCAGATCGGCCTCGTAGCTGATTATCTATTCTTCTAGTTTCGTGACGTTCTGTTCCAATGATCGCAAGTCCACCTAAATCTAAAACTTCTTCTTTTTGCCCCTTAATTTCTTCTTTATATTTAGCCAACAGCTTGTTAAACGTTTCTCTAGCTTCTAAAATACGTTCATCATCGGTGTCTGCAAAACCGCTAGCTTCACTAATTATCTCTTCACTTATTTGCATCCTGCGCATCTCGGCTATGGCTAAATATTCTGCATTACCTCCAAGACTTATATCCGTACCACGACCGGCCATATTTGTTGCAATAGTTACCGCACCTTTTTTACCTGCTTGTGCCACAATTTCAGCTTCTTTTTCGTGATATTTAGCATTTAGAACAGTATGTTTTATTCCGTTTTTTTTCAACAAATCACTCAAACGTTCTGATTTATCTATTGAAACAGTTCCTACCAATACTGGCTGCCCTTTTTTATGATACTCTAAGATATCATTAACAACGGCGTTGTATTTGCCTTTTTCGGTTTTAAAAACCACATCAGGCTTATCCTTTCTAATAACTGGCTTATTTGTTGGAATTTCTACAACATCGAGTTTATAAATTTCTCTAAATTCTTCTTCTTCTGTCATAGCGGTACCAGTCATGCCAGAGAGCTTATTATATAATCTAAAATAGTTCTGAAAAGTAATTGATGCTAAAGTTTTAGACTCTCTTTCAACTTTTACATTTTCTTTAGCTTCAATTGCCTGATGCAATCCTTCATTATATCTACGGCCATACATAATGCGCCCAGTAAATTCGTCAACAATTAAAACTTCCCCATCTTTAACGACGTAATCAATATCTTTTATCATTACTCCATGTGCTCTAATTGCTTGATTTATATGATGTTGAAGATTAATATTATCAGCATCGGTCAAATTATCTACATGAAAATATTCTTCTGCTTTTTTTACTCCATTTTGTGTTAGAGTAGCTGTTTTTGCTTTTTCATCCACAATATAATCTGCATCCGTATATAGTTCATCGTTATCTTCTTTTGTGTCGATTTCTGCAACTTTTACCATTTTTAGTGTTTTAGCAAATTTATTTACTATGTTGTATAATTCAGTAGATTTATCGCCAGGACCAGATATAATAAGTGGAGTTCTAGCCTCGTCTATCAATATAGAGTCGACTTCGTCAACGATTGCAAAATTATGGCCTCGCTGAACTCTATTTTCTTTATACGTAACCATGTTATCACGAAGATAGTCAAACCCTAGCTCATTGTTAGTACAATAAGTTATATCTGCAGCATATGCTTTTTTACGATCTTCGTTCTCCATATTTTGACTTAAAAGCCCCACGGTTAAACCCAAAAATCTGAAGATCTTACCCATTAATTCAGAGTCACGCCTTGCAAGATAGTCATTAACTGTTACAATATGAACTCCTTTGCCTTCTAGCGCATTTAAATATGCTGGTAAGGTTTCTACTAGAGTTTTTCCTTCACCAGTTTTCATTTCGCTTATTCGTCCTTGGTGAAGAATAATTCCTCCTATAATTTGAACAGGAAAATGAGTCATACCAAGAACCCTAGTAGAAGCCTCACGGCAAACGGCAAATGCTTCTGTAAGAATATCATCCAGTGTGGCACCGTTGTTTAATTTATCCTTTAAAATTTGAGTCTGATTTTTTAGCTCTTTGTCGCTCATTTTTTTATAAGTTTCTTCAAGCGCAAGCACAGCGTTACAAATAGGTTGAATGCGTTTGACTTCTCTTTTACTGTAATTACCAAAAAGGGTCTTTAATATATTCATTATATCACCTTCGAGTTTTATTTTGAATATTACCTCAAATTATAACACAAAAGATAAGAAAAGTCACTACTTTTTTTATCGCTGTTTTACAATATTGTTTGTTTTATTAAAAAAAGAATTCTTATTTTTAAGAATTCTTTTTTATATTGCCTAAAACAAATAATATATTTTCTATACTTATATTTTACCATTAAAATTAACTTCTATAAATACATAATATCAAATGACTACAAAATTTTTGAGCACACAAATAAAAAGCAGATTACCTGTTAAGCGATTTAACTCTTCCAAAGGAAAACAAAAAAAAGACTTCAGACTCTTTTACATCAATCTAAAGTGGTTGCGGAGGCTGGATTTGAACCAACGACCTTCGGGTTATGAGCCCGACGAGCTACCGGACTGCTCCACTCCGCGCTAATATTTTAATTATAAAACATATTGATATACAAAGTCAATATTGCATTTTAAAATTTTTAACGTTGCATTTAATTGACAAGACAAAAATCGACAGAATATTATTCTTTTTAAGAATAATATGGAATTATATTTTAAATGTATCATATTTTGCTATATTTTATTTTGTTATAAGGAGCGTTGCCCAAAATAATTTTATATTAATGCGAGCTTTTTACTCCTGCAGAGAAAAATAAATTTATTAAAATGGAGGAAAATCAAAATGAAAACAATTTTAGTTTTAGGCGTGGGACAAATAGGTAAAGCAATAACTAAAAGAATTCTTGAACATAAACCAGATAGAATTATATTACATAACTTAACAAAAAAAGAATCAGATTATTGCTGTGTATATTTTTCAAAGATTTGTAAAAATATAGAATTTATTCCGTCATATGGAGATATATTTTTACCCTTTGACTTTAATAAATTAACAACAATTGAAGAACAGCTGCAAAATAAATATGAACTTTTAAATTTTTTCTATTCTGATTTAAGCCCCGAGATATTAAAAAAATCTACTTTATATAACTTGGTTCAAAAATGGAAGCCCTATTTAATAATAGATGCAATAAATTCAGGAACTGTTCTTGGTAACCATTATAAACCAGAATTGATACTTAGTAAAGTAAGCAATGAGGCCACTGTCGATGTGGATACTTCTGCAGAAATTCTTCTTAATGACTTTGTACCTAAGGCAATAAATTTTGTATACTCATTAAAATTGGTAATGGAAGATTTTAAAATAAAAAAATATTTAAAAGTTTCAACAACCGGTCTTGGAGGCATGGGCATGAATATGCCATACACTCACGGCGACACACCAAAGGCATCATTGTCTTTTGCTTTGATGGGCAAAATTTCGGCTGCAGGAGTTTTACATCAATTATTGTGGAACCTGTCCCACACAACGCATTATAATATAAGTCTTTTGATACCATCTACGTTTGTTGGATACGACTCCACAAAATTTGAGCCAATTGAAACAGACATGGGATTAATTAAAAAATTTGACAATCCTAAAAAAATAAAAATTAAAGATGGAGACATTCTAACTTATTCAAAAGGAATTTGTGATGAATATCTTGAATTTCCTGTAGTTAGAGCCGGTGAAAATCATGTCTATTCTCTATATGAACTATCTGTACTTACTGCAGTGGGTCAGATGGAGGCTATAACTAAAGAGGAAGTTGCAAATGCAGCCATGGAAGACATATGTGGAAAAACAAACCGAAATATGTTAAATTATATGGATTCTGGAATGTTAACATCAACTTTTGCAGGTAAGGTTATGGTAGAAAAAATAAAATCTGAAATTAAACTTTTAATGCAAAAAAACAATTCAACCAGTATTGCTACGGGAAATCTAGGTGTTACAGTAGCAAAGCGTCTATATGAATTGCATATTATAAAGCAAGTCTGCAAAACAGTGGAGAGTCTTAAAAATATAGATATAAAAAAATTATGCGACTTAGTTACTAGGAATATCGAAAATAATAAAGATTTAATTATAGAAATATTATCTTTAGGACTACCTATTGTAATGGAAGACAATAGTATGTTTATAGGTGAGTATAGCCTGTTTCCAGACAAAGGTTGCAATTTAACAATCACAAAAGATCGTTTAGAAAAATGGATCCAAGTAGGTTGGGTTGATTTGCGTGTAGAAAATATTTTGTTTTGGAAAGAAACTATTGATTATGTTTACAATGATGCTCAAAAAGTTTTGAAAGATAAAGGCTTTATTTTAAATCGAGATGTGTTCTCTATTTCTAACGACTATGATATTGGAGAAGTTTTGGCTTATTATTATAATTTACAAGAAAAAGGTAGAAAAACATGCAATATTTAATATAAAACTTCAATTTTGAGCAAGAAAAGGAAGAATCCATTAAGAATTTTGGAGATTATTCATATGGAACAATTCTTTATTATTTTACAACAATTATTTATCTTTACTTTTTTTGTGTTAATAGGTTTTTTGTGTGTTAAATATAAGATTATGGATCAAGCAACACTTAACTCAATGTCCAAATTTATAATAATGATAACTATGCCTGCGATGTTAATTTGTAATTTATTGTCTGGTCCATCATATATTGATTTGCTGAATTCCTTACCAATATTTGTAGTTTATTTGATATGTTTTATTATTTTGTATTTATTAAACTGTATTGTTGTATATTTTTTTCGTTTTGATAAAAAAAAGGCAAACATTTATAAAGCTTTAGCTACATTTTCTAATGCAGGATTTATCGGTATTCCGTTAATTTTAGCTGTATTTAAGCAAGAGGGTGGAGTTTTTTCATCGCTGTGCACTATAGTTGACCAAATAATGCTCTGGACCTTAGGAGTAAAGCTAACTTCTAATTTAAATAATCATACATTAGAAGGCTTAAAAAAATTTATGAATCCATCTCTTATCGCAATAGCTCTTTCTTTATTTGGAGTCGTTTTAGAACTAAGGCTACCTAGAGCTTTATTTTATTCATTATCTCCGATAGGCAGTATGACACCGGTACTATCTATGATTTATATTGGAGGGCTGTTTTGTTTTTCTAATATAAAAAAATACTTTAAAAACCTAGAACTGTATGTATTAATTCTATTTAAAATGATAATCTTTCCTTTAATGGTTTGGTTAATATTAAAACAAACACAAATCTCAGAAAACATTGTTAGAGCCGTTGTACTACTTTTTTCTCTTCCTTCTATGACGTCGATAGCGATATTTGCCCAAAAATACGAAAATAATCCTGAATATGCAGTGGCAACAGTATTAATTACTAGTATGTTTAGCGTAGCGACAGTTCCTTTAGTTGTATTTTTAATCGATAAGTTTTAAATGCTTGAATAATAATTGACTTAAAAAGACTTCAGTGCATTATAAATTTTAGATAAGTGTAAACATAAAATAGGCTTTTAAAGCCTATTCAATTATTTATTGCAAAGATTTATTTTTCTTCTTAGAATTACTATCAACTTGATCTTTTAAGGAATCCAACAATTCATTCTGCAGTTTTGCAGGCAAAACTCTATATAGACTAATTAAAGTTTTTTCTTGTTTAGAAAGTTCATAAACATGATTAAAACTTTTAGAATCATAGTAGTACAGATCGTTACCAGCATCTTTTAATGGTTTTTTAGGTTGAGTTTCTTCATTTTCGAGCATTTCAGCATAAGAAACGTTAAAAATCTTTGCAAGTTTTACAATAGTATTAATATCCGGAGTGGTTTTACCGGTTTCGTAATAAGTATAAGTCGATCGCTCTATGCTTAAGGCGTTGGCAACCTGCTGTTGGGTATATCCATTATTTTCTCTTAGCCTTTTTAGCTTTTGTGATAGCATTATTTTCACCTTTTAAAATAAATTTTGGAGTAAAATAATTAAAAATATCTTACAAAAAAAGTCTAGCAATTACTGTTTTTGGTGAGATATATTCACTTGTTTTTTGACGTGGCTAGTTTTTATATGAAAAGTTTTTTATATCTGTTGAAATAAATATAAATTTATAGTATACTAATACATAATGTTTTATTCGTTTTTTAAAGAGTGGGATGTGCCCGCTCTTTTGTTTGTATTGAGGTGAATGCTTTGAATAAAAAAATTCGCGGAAAAAACATTGTAAGCTCCGTTTGGAAGTTGGTAGAACCTATTGCACACAATTTAGACCTCAGCATTTGGGATGTGCAGTTTTTAAAAGAGGGACCTAACTATTATCTCAGAATTTTTATAGATAGTGAAAATGGTGTTACTGTTGAAGACTGTGAAAAGTTAAGCCGAGCTATTGATAAACCAATTGATGAACTGGATCCTATTTCTCAGAACTATTTGCTAGAAGTATGTTCTCCAGGAATTAATAGATACCTTACAAGAGACGATCACTTAAAAAAATTTATCGGTCATAAAATTATCGTCAGACTAATTAGGCCAATTAATAAAGATGTAAAACAGATTAATGGCAGTTTGTTGTATTTTGATGGGAATAGTTTGAGTATTTGCTCTGAGGATGAACTAAAAACAATTGACATTTTAAGAAAAAATATTGCATTTATTAAACTTGATGATTTTTAAACTTAATTGGAGGTTTTTGATAAAATGAAAAATAAAGAATTATTTGATGCGTTGGCTCTTATTGAAAAAGAAAAAGGGATTCAGATCGGTTTTATGCTTGATAAAATAAAAAAAGCTATTGTAACCGCTTGTAAAAATAGTTATAACGGTAATGATGATGTGGTGATTAATATAGATGCAAATAAAGGAAAGTTTGAGGTTTATTTGCGTAAAAATGTGGTAGAAAATGTATCTGACTTTGGGCAAGAGATAGCTTTAAAAGATGCGAGACGTATTGACCCTAATACTAGTATTGGCGAAAAAGTTGCAGTAAAGTTGGAGACTAAAGAGTTTGGTAGAATTGCAGCACAGACTGCTAGAAATATTATTAGACAGGGAATCCGAGATGGAGAGCGAGAACTTATGCTCCAAGAATTTGAAAATAAATGTCAGGAAGTGGTACCTGCAACGGTAGAAAAGATTGATCCACGTTCTGGAACAGCTACATTAAAAATCGGGAAATCGGAAGGCTTTTTGCCCAAAAATGAACAACTTAGTGTAGATAATCTGCATGAAGGAGATCAGATTAAAGTTTATATTGTAGATGTAAAAGATGGCGATAAAGGACCATGGGCTATAATTTCAAGAAGACATCCGGATATGATTAAAAGAATGTTTGAAAAAGAAGTACCTGAAATTTATGATGGTACAATAGAAATAAAAAGCGTCTCTCGTGAAGCTGGGTCTAGAACAAAACTTGCAGTTTTAAGCAAAAATAAAGACGTGGATCCTGTAGGAGCATGCATTGGCTCAAAAGGCAGCAGGATAAACACTATTGTTGAAGAATTAGGTGGAGAAAAAATAGATATTATAGAGTATAATGAAGACCCAGCAAAATTTATTGCAGCTGCGCTTGCACCAGCCGAAGTTTTAAATATAATTATTGCTCCTAATGTTTCTAATACTTGTGTAGCGATTGTGCCTAACAATCAACTTTCTTTAGCCATTGGTAATAAAGGCCAAAATGTTAGGCTGGCAGCAAAATTAACTGGATGGAAAATAGATATAAAACCAGAAAAAGAAATTATTTGAACTGTGTTTTTGAGAATGTTTTTGATTTAATAGAAAGAGAGGCTTTAATTGATGATGAATAAACATATACCGCTGCGTATGTGCACAGCTTGCAACGAAATGAAAAATAAACATGATCTTATTAGAATTGTTAAAACTAAAAATGCAAACGATGATTATAGCATTATTATTGATAAAACACTAAAAGCCCCAGGACGTGGCGCTTATCTATGCAGAAGCCTTGAGTGTTTAAAGAAAGTGCGTAAATCTAAGCGTATTGATCGGATCTTTTCTAGAAAAGTTCATGATGAAATTTATCAAAAAATAGAGGAGGCTATTGTTTCTGGTGAATAGAAATCTATTATCTTTTTTGGGAATTTGTAAGAAGTCTGGAAAATTGTCTTTAGGATTTGAATCTTGTATTGACGCTTTAAAAAAGAAAAAGTCTCATCTAATTTTAATTACTCAAGATTTATCTGAGAATACGAAGAAAAAATTATACAAACACGATTATATGGAATGTATTTTTCCTATTGAATTATCAATAAATGACATAAATTTGGCTATTGGAAGTTTGGTCGGAGTTATTTCTGTTAATGACAAAAATTTAGCCGGAAAAATAAAATCACTCTTAAAATAATTAAAACCGTGGGAGGACAATAATATATGATGATTAAATATAGAGTTCATGAAGTAGCGAAGGATTTTAATGTGCCAAGTAAAGAGATAATTAGTTTAATAAAAGAAAATACTGGCGCAGAAAAAAAGCATATGACCGCTTTGACTAAAGATGAACTAGACCTTGTTTTTGAGCATTTTTCAAAAGAAAAGCAAGTTGAAAATTTTGATGATTATTTGGCAGGCAATTTGGATTTAAAATTTGATAAACCTGAAAATAATGAAATCAAAAGTTCTGTTGCTAAAAAAGAAGACTCTATGAATAAAAATGATAAAACTACTGAGGATAGTTCCCAAAAGGGGACATCGAACATAAAATCTGCTGATAATACCTCTAAAAAAGTTACTAGCAGGTCTGAACGAAAAAATGATGAAGAAAAAGACCTTAAACAGAGAAGCAAAATTAAAAATACAGAACCTTTAATAAAAAAAGGTTCTGGAAGCAAAAAAATAGAACAGACTAAAGTAGTATTAAATGAACGTAAGGCTTATAGCAAAAAAGATAAAGAAATAAAAAGTGATTATTTGAAAAAAGAATATGATACAGTTAGAAAACCTTCGGTTAGAATAATTGATACTAGAGCTGCTCATGTTGATATTGAAAAATATAACGAAAAGTATGATCGACTTGCTTCTGAAAAAATAAAAACAGAAAATATTGTGCGTAAACAAAAAATTACACAAAAATCACAACAGAGAGGTAAACCTAAAAATTCTAGAAAAGAAACAGAAGCAGAAAGATTACGTAGAATTGCATTAGAACGAAAAAATAGGCCCATAAAAGTTTTGATTCCGGAAAGTATAACTGTAGGCGAGTTGGCAAACAGACTTAAAGCGACAGCAGCTGAAGTTATAAAAAAATTAATGATGCTGGGAATTATGGCATCGATAAACGATACTATTGACTTCGATACGGCAAGTCTTGTTGCTATGGAATTTCATGCAAAAATAGAAAAAGAAGTCGTTGTTACTATAGAAGAAAAAATTATAGATGACAGTGAAGATTCGAATGAAAACCTTGTCCCTCGAGCACCAGTTGTAGTAGTTATGGGGCATGTTGATCACGGAAAAACATCTCTTCTAGACGTAATTCGTCATGCGGATGTTATTTCTACTGAGGCTGGTGGAATTACCCAACATATTGGGGCTTATAGGGTTAAATTAAAAAGTGGAGAAATAACATTTCTTGATACTCCTGGCCATGAGGCTTTTACTACGATGCGAGCAAGAGGAGCTCAAATTACGGATATTGCCATTTTGGTGGTTGCTGCAGATGACGGAATAATGCCTCAGACTGTTGAAGCTATTAATCATGCAAAAGATGCAGGAGTTTCGATAGTTGTTGCTATTAATAAAATGGATAAACCTGGCGCAAATCCTGACAATGTAAAAAAACAACTTACTGAGCATGAGATTGTACCAGAAGATTGGGGCGGTGACACGCCTTGTATTCCTATTTCTGCTAAGAAACGTCAGGGAATAGAAAATTTGCTCGAAATGGTAAAACTTATTGCTGATATGAAAGAATTAAAAGCTAATCCTGATAGAGCCGCAAAAGGGACTGTTATTGAGGCTAGATTGGATAGGGGAAGAGGCCCTATTGCAACAGTTTTGGTGCAAAATGGAACATTACATGTGGGGGATGTCGTTGTAGCAGGAACATCAGTAGGAAAAGTTCGTGCTATGTTAAATGATAGAGGCGAACGAGCTAAAACAGCTGGTCCATCTGTTCCTGTAGAGATAACAGGGCTTGACTCTGTGCCATCTGGTGGAGATATCTTTAATGCAGTCTCGGATGAGCGGTTGGCTAGAGAGTTGGTTGAGGAGAGAAAAACAAAACAAAAAGAAGCTCAATTTAATTCTCAGACAAAAGTTACGCTTGACAATTTATTTGATCAAATGAAAATGGGTGAAGTAAAAGAATTAAAAATAATTGTAAAAGCAGATGTACAGGGATCTGTTGAGGCGGTCAAACAATCGCTTGAAAAATTGAGCAATGATGAAGTTCGAGTTCATGTTATTCATGGAGCTGTTGGAGCTGTAAGTGAATCCGATGTTATGTTGGCAAGCGCCTCAAACGCTATTATAGTCGGATTTAATGTGCGTCCGGATCCTATTGCAGCAGAAGACGCCGAACGCCTTGGTGTGGATTTAAGACTCTATAGAATTATTTACGACTGCATTGGCGAGATTAGCTCTGCAATGAAAGGCCTTTTAGCACCTAAATTTAGAGAGGTTCAAATAGGTAGAGCTGAATGTAGGCAAGTTTATAAAATATCAAATATTGGAACAATTGCTGGCTGCTATGTTGTTAGCGGAAAAATTGCACGAAATGCAGGTATTAGAATCGTTAGAGATGGAATAGTAGTAGCTGAGGACAAATTATTGTCGTTGCGTAGATTTAAAGATGATGTAAAAGAAGTTGCCCAGGGATATGAATGTGGAATTGGTCTTGAAAAATTTAACGATATAAAAGAAGGTGATATTTTTGAGGCCTTTATTACTGAAGAATATCAGGATAATTAAACTTGTTTAACTGTAATATCTATAAAAATAAGATTAAATTAAAAGGTTGCTAATTTTATAATTAAAGGAGGAACTTGTATATGTTTGGCCACAGAATAGAACGAATTACCGAAGACGTAAAAAGAGAATTAACCGCGATATTTAGAGAAGTTAAAGATCCTCGAGTTACAAAGACAATGATAAGTATTGTAAAAGTTGAAGTTAGTAGAGATCTATCTTATTGCAAGGTTTATATAAGTTCTATTAGTGGAGTTAAAGAAGCTAACGAAGCGGTTTTGGGGTTAAAATCGGCTAGCGGTTATATTCGGCATGAATTAGGACAAAGACTTAAATTAAGACATGTCCCTTTGCCTATATTTATTGCAACAGATTCTATCGAATACGGTGCGGATATTTTTAAAAAGTTGAATGATTTAAAGGAAAATTAATTTTATGAAGATAGAACTTAAGGATATAGAAAAAGTTTTAAAAGAAAATGATAATTTTTATATATTAACACACAAGTCTCCTGATGGCGATACTTTAGGCTCAGCTTTTGCACTGTGCTTTGCTTTACAAAAAATGAATAAAAATGCTAAAGTCTTATGTAGTGATGTGATTCCTGAAAAATATAAATTTTTGTATGAAAATCTAGAAATTCAAAATTTTAACCCAAAATATATAATAAGTGTAGATGTAGCAGAGGCTCAGCTTTTGGGTGATATCCTTAATTGTTATGCTAATCAAATCGATCTATCAATTGACCATCACATGCTAAATCAAAAATTTGCAAAGCTTTGGTATATAGATAGTACGGCCGCGGCTACTGCGGAAATAATTTATGAGATCATAAGAAAACTTGAAGTTAGATTAGATTTTAACATAGCTAAATGCATATATACGGGAGTATCTACAGATACGGGATGTTTTAAAAATGCGAATACATCTGCGCGCTCGCACAGAATTGCGGCAAAGATGATTGATTTAGGTGTAGATAATTTTAAAATAGATAAAATTATGTTCGATACAAAAAGTAAAACTAAATTAAATCTAGAAAAAATAGCACTTAACAGTTTCGAGTTTTTTAACAACGATAAATGTGCGATTATAAGTTTAACAAATGAAGAAATCAATAAATTTGATACTTGTGAGAGTGACTTTGATGGTTTTTCTGTAATTCCTCGCCAAGTGGAAGGCGTTTTAATAGGAATTTTTTTGAGAGAATTTGAACCGGGTAAGTTTAAAGTATCTGTTAGAACGGATGAGTCAATTGATGCTTCTATGATCTGTGCCTATTTTAACGGAGGTGGACACAGATGTGCAGCTGGATGTATAATTTATGGCACACTGACTGAAACGAAAAATAAGCTCGTTAATATTATAAACAGATTTGTAGGCTGAATAAGATGGACGGAATTATAATTGTAAATAAACCTAAAAATTATACTTCATTTGACGTTGTTGCAGTTGTTAGAAAAATTTTGAACGAAAAAAAAATAGGGCACACAGGAACCTTAGATCCTATGGCAACAGGAGTCTTGCCTATTTTAATTGGTCGAGCAACAAAATTACAACAATTTGTGACTGATAAAAATAAAGAATATGTGGCTTCTTTTAAATTAGGCTTAACTTCAGATACCTTCGACATTACTGGTAAAATAATAAATTCTGTTGCTTCTAGTTTTAGAAAAAATGAAATAGAAAAGGTTTTACAAAAATTTAAAGGAGAAATCCTGCAAGTTCCGCCTATGTACTCAGCTATAAAAAAGGATGGTATAAGGCTATATAGCCTAGCTAGAAAAGGGATAAATATTGCACGCGAAGCAAGAAAAATTACAATAAGTGAATTAAAATTAATTAAATTTGATGAACGTTTGCAGAGTGGAACATTATTTGTAAATTGCTCTAAAGGAACTTATATAAGGACTTTGTGTAGTGACATCGGAGATTCCCTTGGCTGTGGTGCTGTTCTGACAGAGTTAGAGCGAACTAAATCATTTAATTTTTGTTTAGAAAATAGTATAACACTTGACGAATTAAGAAATTATGCGTTAAATGGTTCTTTGAAAGAACACATTTTAAGCTGTGACTCTGTGTTTGAAGACATTATAAAGGTCCAGATTACGGCGCAACAATCTAAGCGATTTAGAAATGGTGGAGCTTTGAGCTTAGAAAGAATTTTTGCCGAAGAGAAATTAAATAACGATAAATTGGTCATGATCTATAATAAAAATGAGTTTCTTGGCTTAGGCAGAGTTAATCTTAGTAAGAATGAAATATCGGTTGTTTGCTTAATAAAAATTTGAATAAGAGAATAAAATGAGGCGATGTTTTAGCATAACCTCATCTTATATTTTGATAAACCTCCATAATTTGTTTCTATATTCAGGTGTAGCATAGTCTATGCCTATTCTTTTTGTCGTTTTATATCTAAAACTGCATCCATCATCCTCTAACCATAATAAATTCGATTTAATTAAATTTTCCCCATTCAATTTTCTGTCTATATTTAATGCTCTTGTCAATTTACCTGGCCCGTCAAAACCTTCAATACCTCGAATTAAAACTGCCTGAGGAAAGTTTTCTTCTCCTGTTACAATGTTAAGCATATTATGGATTCCATAACATAAATAAATATAGGCAACTCCCCCGACTTGGTACAAAATTTTAGTTCGCGCAGTCTTGCCTTTATTTGCGTGACAAGCAGTATCATCTTCTCCAAAATAAGCCTCAGTTTCAGTTATTCTAAGTTTAAATATATTATTATCAACTTTGCGACAAAGCTTCATCCCAAGAAGTTTCGGAGCCAATTCAATTGCGTTTAATTTATATAAATTATCATTTATTCTCATTTTAACACCTTTTTATAATTAAAATGCGGCAACTAATGGTTTTATTAGTTGCCGCTCCAAACTAATCGTTACTAAAAGGCAATAACGCCAGATGACGAGCACGTTTTATAGCTTGAGTTAATCCACGTTGATGAAAAGCACAAGTGCCAGTAACTCTTCTTGGTAAAATTTTTGCACGCTCCGAAACGAATCTTCGTAATTTAGAAGCGTCTTTATAATCTATATTTTCAATCTTGTCTGCACAAAAAACACAAACTTTTTTTTTGATTTTGCGAGCACCCATCCGGCGATTTTCTCTTTCTGGTTTATCAGACATAAAATCAGAACCTCCTTTTTATAAAAAATGTAAAAATAAATTAAAAATTAAAATGGCAAATCATCATCTGCAGGAATTTCTTTAAATTCGTCATCGCTTCCATTTTCGAACGAAGGAGCGACATCGCTTGGAATTTGAGATGGAGAAGTACTTTCATCAACGTTCTCATTAGAGTTAAAATCGCGTTTACTCTCAGCAAAGTGAACATTATTTGCAACGATCTCAAAGGCCTTTCTGTTGTTGCCATTTTTATCTTGGTAAGTTCTAGTTTGAATAGAACCCTCAACAGCAACCAATAGACCTTTTGTAAAATATTTTGAAACAAACTCAGCAGTATTTCTCCATGCAACAACATCAATAAAATCGGTTGCACGTTCAGTACCAGTTTTTGAATATGATCGATTGACAGCCAACGTGAAGCTAGTAACAGCGATACCGTTTGGAGTATGACGAAGTTCCGGATCAGCAGTTAATCTTCCCATTAAAACAACATTATTGAGCATTTAATATATTCTCCTTAATTTTCCTTTTTAACTATTAAAGAACGAAGAATTCCATCAGTAATTTTATAAATACGGTCTAACTCAGCAGGAAATTTAGGTTCGCAAGTAAAGTTAAAAAGAACATAATAACCTTCAGCTTCTTTGTTAATCATGTAGGCAAGTTTTCTTTTACCCCATTCATCACAACTATCGAGAACCGCATTTTTTTCAATTAAATCTTTAAACTTTTGAACTAAATCAGAAATAGCATCCTCACCATTTTTTAAAGAAAAAACAACCACAGTCTCGTAAGCGTTTTTTACACTTTGCATATATTTGCACCTCCTTTTGGACATTAGCCCCCAACTTAAATTGGAGTAAGGATATATATAATATCAAAATAAATGATAAATACAAGTCAAGTATATCAATTCCCCAAAAATAAGTCAAGGATAAATTAAAATAACAATTACGTCGATTTTTCAAACTTAAACACGATAATAAAATTTTTCATATAATATAAAAAGACGTAAAGGCGTTGGTTATATGTTAAAGTATGTTAAGTATAATAGAAAAGGAGTGTTAAAATATACAAAAAAATGGGCCTTTAAAAGGAATCCTAACTATTTAGATTTTGAAAATTTGGGTGGAGACTGCACAAATTATGTGTCTCAGTGCATATATTCAGGGTGTAAAGTTATGAATTATACTCCAATATATGGCTGGTATTATAAAAGTGAATACGATAGATCTCCATCTTGGAGTGGAGTAGAATTTTTATATAATTTTTTAATAAGTAATAAAAGTGACGGCCCTTTTGCTGTAGAAACAGATATAAATCACGTTGTGCCCGGAGACATTATACAACTCGGTAACAATAATGAACAATTTTATCATAGCTTAATTATAAATAAAATCAATAAATATAATATATTGGTTAGCGCTCACAGTATAGATTCGTATATGAGACCACTAAATAGTTATAATTTCGATAAAATAAGATTTATTCATATTTTAGGGGCTAAAAAATCTCTTTAATGCGAATAAGAAGAAGCTGACCGTAAAAACTAATCTTTATTGGAGGTGATTTTTACGGTTAACAACAATAATAATATATCAAACATACCAGTTAGTTTATCTACAGCAATAGCTCAAGCAAGCGATGCTATTGATTATTTTACAACCTTGTCGCCAGATGAACAACAAGAAATTATAAACTATACACATACAATCCAGTCAAATCAGGATATGCAAGATTATTCGAATAAGTTTACTTCTTTATTATAGAAAAATCCCTTCAAATAATTGAAGGGATAATATTTTTTAAGAGCGTTTAATATAAAAACAAAAGCTATTTAACAAAACCGATTTTTTCAATTACATTTTTTAAAGTTTTATCAGATAAGCAAAGAGCTCTTTCTGCACTTTCTTTATAACACTTTTCAAGATAGGACTTATCTTGAATAAATTCAGAAAATCTGTGTTGAACGGCAGATAGATTTTCAGCAATACATTCACCAATAGCTTCTTTAAAAATTCCGTATCCAACCCCATCAAACTCTTTTTCAATTTCATCAAAGCTTTTTCCTGTAGCACAAGAATAAATAGTAATTAAATTGCTTATACCAGGCTTACTTTCATCGTAACGAACACAAGACTCTGAATCCGTTACTGCGCGTTTGAACTTTTTTATAATATTATCTGAAGAATCTAAAATAGCGACCCAAGAATTCAAGTTTTCGTCAGATTTTGACATTTTTTTGCATGGATCTTGTAAAGACATTATTCTAGCACCATTTTTAGGAATATAAGCTTCAGGAACTTTAAAAGTTTCACCATACAAAAAATTAAACCGTTCTGCTACAGTTCGAGTAAGCTCTAGATGCTGTTTTTGATCGAGCCCAATAGGAACCATATCAGCTTGATACAATAATATATCTGCCACCATCAAAACCGGGTATGAAAATAATCCACAATTTATATTATCTACATGTTTTTTAGATTTGTCTTTAAATTGAGTCATTCTAGAAAGCTCACCAAATTGAGTATAACAATCCAATATCCAGGATAGCTGTGCATGCGTATTTACATGGCTTTGAATAAAAAATAAGCTTTTTTCAACATTAATTCCGCATGCCAATAATAAAGCATAAGCCTCTAAAGTATTTCTTTTTAGTTTTGCAGGGTCCTGCATTACAGTTATAGTGTGTAGATCGGCAAGTGCAAATATGCAATTGTGCTTGTTTTGAAGCTCGACCCAATTTTTTATCGCACCAAAATAGTTACCAATAGTGATGGTACCACTAGGTTGAATGGCGCTAAAAACAGTTTTTGCAAATGAGTCCATAAAATTCCCCCTTTTTATTAACACATAAAAGAGCAGAATAATCATAATTATATGCTATAATATTAAAAGAGTTAGGCGTTGAAAAATAAAGAAAAGTATTTATTAATTATATCTTTTTTCACAATAAAATATATTCTTAGTGAATATAAACCACGAAACAAAAATAATTAAACTACAATATTGTTTTACGTAAAAATAAAACCTAACACTTAGGATACCATTTTTTTGTAAATTTTACAAGTTTTTTATATAAAAAATTTGTTTAAAAATCTTAGCATATTTTATAAAAATTCTTTTTATATCTTTACAACATAAATATTATAATATATCCTAAAAAAAACGTTTTATTAGGTGATAAATTTGACTTATGACCAAGCAATTAACTATGTTAATTCTTTTTTAAAATTCGGAATGGAACCGGGACTAGAGCGAATTAAATTATTGCTTGCAATGATAGGAAACCCACAAAAAAAATTGAAATTTATTCACGTTGCTGGCACAAATGGAAAAGGCTCCACATGTACTTTTTTATCATCTATTTTAACTTGTTCTGGATTAAAAACTGGTTTATTTACTTCTCCTTTTATTTTAGATTTTCGAGAACGATTCAAAATAGACGGCAATATGATTTCGAAAGACGATTTTGTGGACATAATAAAGTATATCATGCCTTTCGCAAAAAAAATGACAAAAAATGGAAATAAATTAACAGAGTTTGAATTAATTACAGCTGTGGCGTTTTTGTGGTTTGCAAAGAAAAAATGTGACATTGTAGTTTTAGAAGTAGGGCTAGGGGGAAGGCTTGATGCAACTAATGTTATAGATAGTGCGTTGGTCTCAGTAATTACTTCAATTTCTTATGATCATATGAATGTTTTAGGCAAAACAATAAATGAAATCGCAAAAGAAAAAGCCGGAATTATAAAGTCAAATGGAATTTTAGTTTTATATCCCAAACAAAGATATGAGGCTCTTTTTACAATAAAAAATGTTGCCAAAGGACTAAAAAATAAAGTAATTATACCAAATATAGAGGCTCTTTCAAATATAAAAACAAACTTATCTGGAACAAGTTTCGATTATATGGGAGAAGCTTTTGAGATTCTGTTATTAGGTGATCATCAAGTTTATAATGCCATTACTGCTATATCTGTAATAAATGAATTAAATAATATTGGTTTTAAAATATCAAAAGAAAATATAAAAAAAGGATTAACAAATGCTAGAATCCCTGCGAGATTTGAGGTTATTTGTAAAAATCCTTTGATTATATTAGATGGATCCCATAATTTGGACGGAGCTAAAACTCTTGCAAGATCTATTAAGCTATATCTATCGCAAAAACGTATAATTGCAATAGTTGGCATGCTTAAAGACAAAGAAGTGTATAAAGTACTAAAATTGATTTCGCCGTTAATATCAAATTTTATTGCAGTTCAACCAGAAAGTTATAGAGCTATGAGTAATTTAGAGTTGTGTGGATTGATCGAAAATTTTAAAAAAGACTGTATTATGTTAGATAAGTTGATAGATGCTGTGAATTCTGCTTTTAAACAATTGGACGAAAATTCTGTGATATTAGTTTTTGGATCTTTATACCTGGCTTCTCAAATTCGACCAATATTAATGTCGTTTTGTGAAGATTTTTAATTTTTTTTTATCGCATTTTTTGAGCTATTTTGCTAAATATTTATAATATTATTTATTTAACTTATAAGCTGCTAAGCTGCAGCTTGGGAGCCGCAGGCTCAACTTCTCTGGGCTTGCACCTGATAAAACTATCCTATAATTTTAAATATGTATATTTTATCAGGTGAAGAGGTTATTTTAAATATGCAATAACCCTGCGGTTCCTTTTTTGATTAATGCAGCAGTATTAAAGGCTAGGGGTGATTTTAGATCGTGGTGGAAGTAAAAATTATAAAAGATGGAGAAAGTGCAAGCGCATTAATAAAAGGAGATATTGACCATCATACGGCAAAAGAAATAAGAGAGCAAATTGATGCATATGTACAAGATAATCAAATAAAACTTTTGAATCTCGATTTTTCTCAGGTGCAATTTATGGATAGTTCTGGAATAGGTTTAATTATGGGAAGATTTAAAATGATGAAACTATTAATGGGTTCAGTAAAGGTAATAAATGTACCATCTCATTTAAAGCGAATTATAAAGCTATCGGGGCTTTTATCACTGGGAGTAATTGAAAAAGGAGAAGTTTAACAATGGCACAGTTAAAAAACGAAATGAAATTTGAATTTATAAGTAAATCTGCAAATGAGAGTTTTGCTCGAGCTACTGTTGCGGCTTTTGTAGCACAGCTTGATCCTACTATCTCGGAGGTAGCAGATATAAAAACTGCGATTTCAGAAGCAGTTACAAATTGTATAGTTCATGCATATAAAAATGGGTTGGGAACAATATACATATCAGTTAAGATCTTTGAAAATGGACAAGTTATAATAAAAATAAGAGACAAAGGTTGTGGCATTGAAAATATTAGCCAAGCTATGGAGCCTTTGTATACAACTGGAGGTGCAGAAAGAGCTGGTTTGGGGTTTGCGGTAATGCAAAGTTTTATGGATAATATAAAAGTCACGTCAAAGCTAGAAAAAGGAACAACAATAACTCTAACAAAAAATATTATTCCTAGAGTGACTAAAAATGGACAATAGATCTCATGTAATAAATGAGAATATCGGGTTAGTACATGCTTGTGCTAAAAAGTTTAAAGGGCGCGGAATAGAATATGATGACCTCTTTCAAGCAGGGTGTATAGGTCTTATAAAAGCTGTGGATGCTTTTGATGCTTCACGTGGGGTAAAGTTATCAACGTACGCAGTTCCTTCTATTTTAGGAGAAATTAAACGCCTCTTTCGTGATGGTGGCGCAGTTAAAGTGGGCAGAGGTTTAAAGGAACTATCTTTAAAAGCTAACAGATTTGTCAACGAGTTTATGTTTAAAAATTCACGCGAACCTACAATAACCGAACTGGCCAAAGCTTTATCGGTTGAAGCAACAATAGCTGCGCAAGCACTCGAAGTATCTCGTGTTCCTCTTTCGTTAACAATTGATACAGAAGATGGCCAATCGCAAATTGATATTCCAGTTGCGGCTCAAGACGAAAAACTGTCAGAGATAATTGCATTAAAACAAATATTAAATAAATTAAATAATAAAGATCGTTACCTAATATTATTGCGCTTTTTTAAAAATCAAACACAAACACAAACTGCTAAAATTTTAGGTATGACGCAAGTTCAAGTTTCGCGAAGAGAACGGTTGATTTTAAACAATTTGAAGCTTCAATTAAGCAGCTAAAGCAAATTTAAAATACCTGTATTTTTTGCTTAATTTTCGATTTTAGATATATTGCTATATTATTTTTACATATTAATTTAAAGAATCAGCATTAATGTTCAAAAAATTGTCGAAAGTGTTGATAAATATAAAATTAAACAAGAAATTTAATTATTAAAATTGACAAAAAGGCTCTATTTTAGAAGACTGCCCCCATAAAAATGCGCTTTGAGCAAGACTTTTTTGTTAATAGTGCAAAACTTTGTTGAAAATGTTTAAAATAATAAAATTAATAAACGCCAAAATATAAACTTTGCTAAAATCCTATTCGACTCTATTTTTCAAAATTAGTAATGAAAGTTTTTATTAACTGAGTAATTTTTTTTGTAACAATAGATTTAAAGTTATCATAATCAATGTGACTTTGTTCGTCGGAATTGTCTGATATTACTTTTATAACAGAAAATTCTATTTTGTTTAAAAGACACACCTGGCCAATACTGCCGGCTTCCATTTCACAGGCAATTGCATTAAATGTGCTTTTTATGTCCCAACGTTTCTGAGTGTTAGATATAAATTGATCTCCTGTTGCAATTATTCCTATATGTATATTCTCACGTAGTTTTAGAGCAGATTTTTCTATTATTTTATTTAAATTTTTTGAACATGGAATTTTTATTAAATTTAGTCCAGATATAAGTCCACGAGCATCACCTACAGCAGAAGTATCAATGTCATGTTGCAGAACGAAATCAGCTAGAACAGTATCTCCCATATTTAACTTTTTATCTAAAGCTCCGGCGACTCCGATATTTATTATTATTTTTGGCCTATATTTATAAACCATTATTTGGGCACAAATAGCAGCATTAACTTTGCCAGGGCCACATAATGCAACAATACAATCGATATTATCTATTTTTCCGGTAAAAAATTTCATATGAGCAAATTTTTTATATGCGATGTTGTGCATAAGATTTTTAATGCCTTCAATTTCTATTTGCATAGCGCCTATTATGCCTATCATAAAACTAAAACCTCACTTTTTTTTATTTTAACATGAAAAAAATATCGTTGCAAATAACGTTATATTAATGCAAAATATTTTTGATACAAAACGACAAAAATATTCCAAAATATTCTATATATTGTAATGTTTTCGTGTTCACTCTATATATGAGATAATTATCTCGAAAAATGTTTATAATTTTTATTGACAATAAAGAATTGATAATATATCATATATTTAAGATTAAACCTAAATGATTTGATTTATAAAAATTTACTCTTTTTATCCCAAATTTATTTTATTGTTTGGGTTATAGCAATTATATTTAGTTTAATATGAGTTATACTATAATAAAAACATGCCCATGTAGCTTAGTGTAGAAGAGCGTTGGTTAGGTCAATATCAAAGGTGTCGGTGCAAGTCCGATCGGGGGCAAATTTTATTAATCCAAAGCGAGGTATATTTAAAATGTACGAAGACAAAAATCTCATCTGCAAAGAATGCGGCAAAGAATTTGTGTTTACCGCTGGTGAACAAGAATTTTATGCTTCTAAAGGGTTTGTTAATGAACCACAAAGATGCAAAGAATGTCGCGATGCACGTAAAAATACTGCTAGACCAGAGCGCGAAATGTTTTCAGCAAAATGTGCAGCTTGTGGGTGCGAAGCAAAAGTTCCGTTTAAACCACGTGAAGACCGTCCTGTTTATTGCAGTGACTGTTTTGCTAAGATGAGAGAAGAACAACATATTTAGCCCCCTTTTTATTTTTTCTCCTAAAGCACTTTTGTGCTTTGGGAATTTTTTTATTGACAATAGTTATTAATAAGGCTAATATATTATTTGGTGCGTATAACATATGATAGGGGGCAATTTAAATTGACTGTTGATAGAAATACGATTATTGGAGATATTTTAGATTTTGACGAAACTACTGCTAAATTTTTTTTAGAAATAGGTATGCATTGTTTAGGATGTCCTTCTTCTCGTGGGGAATCTATAGGACAAGCTTGCATGGTTCATGGAACGGATGCTGACGAGCTTATAAAAAAAATAAATGAGCATATTAGTTCAAAACAAAATAGCTAAAATTTATGACCGCTCGGAGAATGCTTCCGAGCGATTGCTATGATGTAAGCTTTTTAAGGATTATTTTTATGAAAAATTTTTATAACATAAAACTCGATAATCGACTTTATCTATGTGCTAAAAAAGTTAGACAAGAAAAATCTATAGTAGATATTGGTGCAGATCATGCTTATCTTGCAATTTGGCTTGTTTTAAATAAGTTAGTTCGTCATGCAATTGCTACGGATATTCGAAAAGGACCTTTATTGAATTCAGTGCATAATATAAAAAAATTTGGGTTAGAAGATAAAATCGAAGCACGACGTTCTGATGGCCTTGACGAAATAAATCCATATGAAGTTGACGATATTATAATTGCGGGAATGGGAGGAGAATTAATAGCTCAAATTATAAGTAGAGCAGATTGGTTAAAGGAGAAATCTAAACATTTGATTTTGCAGCCTATGTCTTCAGAATCAGAACTAAGAGAATTTTTAAATAGAGAGCATTTTAAAATAGACTCGGAACAAGCTATAATTGATAATAATAAAGTTTATACTGTAATGTCTGTCTTTTTTGAGGAAACTTTTTATAATTTTGATAAGCTTTACCCATATATAGGTAGATTAGGTGATAATCTTACGTTTGAAAATTATTCTTATATAAAAAAAGTAATAAAAGATTTAAAAAATAAATTAAAAGGATATGTATTAACAAAACAATTAAAAAAATCTAGTGATATTTCTGAAATAATATTAGAGCTTGAAAAAATTATAAAGGAGAATGAACGATGACTAAAGTTTTGGATATTTTTGATTTTATTGATGGTTTTGCACCTTTTAAAACAGCAATGGATTTTGATAATGTTGGTATTTTGGTAGGCAATAAAAATTTAGCAATAAAGAAATGCTTGTTGGCTCTCGACGTTACTAAAGATGTAATATATGAGGCTAAAACTCTTGGTGCAAACGTGATAATAAGCCATCATCCTGTAATATTTAATGCAATAAAAAAATTAGATAATGAAGACATTCCATATATTTTAGCTCAGAATGAAATTTCGGTAATTTGTGCTCACACTAATCTGGATGTAGCTATTTTTGGTGTGAATTCTTGTTTAGCTGAGGCATTATCTTTACAAAAAACATCTAAGCTTTCTAGTTACGAATCTAAAGCAGGTGAAGTTCCCCTTGGGTTAATTGGAGAACTTGGAAAAAACTATTATTGTGATGAGTTTGCAAAATTTGTAAAGACTAAATTAAACTGCAATGGAGTTCGTTATACAAATGTTGATAGAATCATAAAAAAGGTTGCAGTTTGTTCTGGTGCTGGAGGGGATTTAATTAGTGAAGCAATAGTGCAAAAAGCAGATGCTTTTGTTACTGGAGAAATTAAACATCACGAAATTTTAGAAGGGTTAAAAAATAAAATTTGTATTGTTGATGCTGGACATTTTAAAACAGAAGATGTAGTAATATTACCATTGATTCAAAAATTATCTAAAGAATTTAAGGACGTTGAATTTGTAAAATCAAAATCATTTACAGATGGAATTAAATATATGGTTTAAATTTTTAGTTTTGAAAACAAGAGGGTGTTGATATGGCACTTGATGGAGCCTTTTTGAGACATGTAAAAAATGAAATAGAATGTTGCGCTTTGGGCTCAAAAGTAGACAAAATATATCAGCCAAATAAGGAAGAGTTCATCTTTTATTTGAGAAATAAGGACAATGTGTATAAACTATTTATGAGTTCTCGTGCTAATAGTGCTAGAATTAATTTTACAAAGTATCCTCCAGAAAATCCTGCTGTGCCACCAATGTTATGCATGTTATTTAGAAAAAAATTGTTGGGTGCAAAATTAGTCAAAATTAGACAGCCGGATTTAGAACGTGTTTTATTTTTGGATTTTGAGTCTAAAAATGAATTAGGTGATCTTGCTTTAGTCTCGGTTGTAGTTGAAATAATGGGACGATACAGTAACATAATTTTGATTGATGAAAATGGAAAAATTATAGACGCTTTAAAACGAATAGATGCGTTAACTTCATCTAAGAGGCAAGTTTTGCCTGGGGGAAAATACAAATTTCCTCCTGCACAAAGGAAGTTAAGCTTACTTTCTGAAAACATTGAAAAAATTGTAGAAAAAATAAGTTTACAGGCGAGCCAAAGTGAAAAATCAACTTCTGATATAATTTTGTCGGTAGTTAAAGGGGTTTCTCCGATAGTTTGTGACGAAATTGTGTTTAGGTCCCAAGTTTATAAGAAACACGGGTTAGTAAACATTTTAAATTTCTTTAAAAAAGTAGTTAATGAATGCAGTGGAACGCCTTCTATCGTTTATGTAAATGAAATACCAAAAGATTTTTCTTTTTTTGAACCAACTCAATATGAAAATAAATTCGCAGTCAAAAAATGTGATAATTTTTCACAACTATTAGATGAGTTTTTTTTAAAACGAGATACTGCTGATAGAATACGTACAAAAACCTATAATTTAAGGCACCAAATTAATAATGTTATTTCTAGACTGAAAAAAAAGATAAAAATTCAGGCAGTTGAACTTGAAGAGAACAAAAATAAAAAAAAATTAAAATTACTTGCGGATCTTGTTAGCGCCAATATTTATAAAATAAGAAGTGGAGCTGCTGAGGTTACTCTTGAAAATTTTTATGACGAAAATTTTAGCAAAATAAAAATTAAGCTTGATCCGAGATTAACTCCAGCTGAAAATGTGGAGAAACTCTATAGAGAATATAAAAAATCAAAGGTTGCAATAGAAAAATTAATAGAAGAAATAAATAAAGCAAAACAAGAAATATTTTATATTGAAACTGTTTTGGATGAGATTAATCGTGTGAGCGTTGAAGATGAATTAGACGAAATAAAAAATGAATTGTTTTCTCAAGGATATATTAAAAGAAAAACGAATAATGTAAAAAGTAAAAAGAATAAATTTTTGGCTCCAATAGAATATCATTTGAGTGAAGATATTAGAGTATTGGTTGGAAGGAATAATTATCAAAATGATAGATTAACGTTAAAAACGGCGCCGAAAAATAGTTTGTGGTTTCATGTTAAAGATATGCCTGGTGCACATACTATTTTGATTGCAGATAAAAAAAATATAGATGATGATATTTTAATTAAATCGGCTAAAATCGCAGCTTATCATAGCAAGGCACAAAATTCTGCCAACGTGCCTGTAGATTTCACTTTGGTTAAAAATGTAAAAAAACCTTCTGGTGCGAAACCAGGAATGGTTATTTATAATGATTACAAAACTATTTGTATTACACCTAGTGAAAATTTTATCGAAAAATTGAAAAACAATGGAGAGCTATCTGAAAAAAATTTTAAAAATTTGTTTTAAATAAGTATTGACTTGCATCAATATGTGGGGTATAATTTATACAAAAGATGATCTCGCACACAATATCTTGTGTTGCACATCATTTTTAGGAGGTAAATTATGATAACCACTATTACAAAAAGAGATGGAAGAAAAGCTAAATTTAACAAAGAAAAAATAGCTCAAGCGATTTTTAAAGCGGCTACAAAAATGGGGGGGAAGAATTACGATTTATCTGAACAACTGGCAGATCAGGTTGTTAAATACTTAGAAGATGAAAATTTGCCAGAAAATGTTACTGTTGAACATGTGCAGGATATTGTAGAAAAAATCCTTATTAAGACTGGACATGCACAGACTGCTAAAGAGTATATACTTTTTAGAGCAGATAGAACTCGTGTGCGTGAGATGAACACCCGCTTGATGAAAATTTATGAAGATTTGACATTTAAGGACGCTAAAGACAATGATGTGAAACGTGAGAATGCTAACGTCGATGGTGACACGGCAATGGGAACTATGCTAAAATATGGTTCGGAGGGTGCTAAGCAATTTTATGAGATGTATATCCTTGACCCTAGATTCGCTAAGGCTCATGCAAGTGGAGATATTCATATTCATGATTTGGATTTTTTAACTTTAACCACAACTTGTTGTCAGATTGATATTGATAAACTGTTTAAAAATGGTTTTTCTACTGGACATGGCTTTTTGCGTGAGCCAAATGATATTATAAGTTATGCGGCTTTAGCTTGTATTGCAATCCAGGCTAATCAAAATGATCAGCATGGTGGCCAGAGTATACCAAATTTTGATTATGGTATGGCTAAAGGTGTAGCTAAAACTTATAGCCGTACTTATAAACAAAATATGATTAGGGCTTTAGAGATTTTGACGGATGAACAGGACCCTGCATCTTTATATGAAAGTATTTCTAAGAAAGCTCAGTTTGAGACGAATGATAAAGCTTCTCTTGAAAATGGCGAGGCTTATATGGCTAGAGAACTAGAACTTTTATCTGAAATTTTTGATGAAAATATTGCGCAGAAAATTCAAAAGTTTGCTTATAATCATGCAAAAAGTGAAACCGATAGAACTACATATCAGGCTATGGAGGCTTTAGTCCACAACTTAAATACGATGCATTCTAGAGCTGGAGCACAGGTCCCTTTTAGCTCGATTAACTATGGAACAGACACCTCTCCTGAGGGCAGAATGGTTATAAAAAATGTTCTGTTAGCAACTGAAAAAGGACTTGGCAATGGAGAAACCCCTATTTTCCCTATTCATATATTTAAAGTTAAAGACGGTATAAATTATAATCCAGGAGACCCTAACTATGATCTATTTAAATTAGCTTGCAGAGTTAGTGCTAAGAGATTGTTTCCTAACTTCTCTTTTCTTGATGCGCCGTTTAATTTGAAATATTATAAACCTGGCCATCCAGAAACCGAAGCTGCTTATATGGGATGCAGAACTAGGGTTGTCTCTAACCACTATGACCCTACTAAAGAAATTGTTAATGGTAGAGGAAATTTGAGTTTTACTTCTATAAACTTGCCAAGGTTGGCTATTGAAAGCAATAAAGACATTGGACTTTTTTATAAATTGTTAAATGAAAAGATCGATTTGGTTATAGAACAATTATTAGCCCGGTTTGAAATACAGGCCTCTAAAAAAGTAAAAAATTTTCCGTTTCTTATGGGCCAAGGAGTTTGGATTTACTCGGATAAGTTGGGCCCTGATGATGAGGTTAGAGAAGTCTTAAAACATGGAACCCTTACTACTGGGTTTATTGGATTGGCAGAATGTTTGAAAGCTTTGATCGGTGTTCATCACGGAGAAAGTGAAGAAGCACAAAAATTTGGCCTTGAAATCATTGGCCATATGCGGAAACGTATGGATGAAGCTGCTGATAAGTATAATTTGAATTTTTCGCTTATTGCGACACCTGCAGAGGGACTTTCAGGCAGATTTGTTAGGATAGATGCTAAAAAATATGGCAAAATACCTGGAATTACTGACAGAGATTATTATACAAACTCGTTCCATGTTCCGGTTTATTATGAAATATCTTCTTGGGATAAAATAAAAAAAGAAGCACCGTATCATGCACTTACAAATGGAGGACATATATCTTATATTGAACTTGATGGAGATCCAACTAAAAATTTAGATGCTTTTGAACAGGTTGTTCGTTGTATGAAAGAATCTGGAATAGGCTATGGATCTATAAACCATCCTGTGGATAGAGATCCTTCTTGCGGATACACTGGAATAATTGATGATGCCTGCCCTAAATGTGGAAGAAAAGAATTTCAGGATGGCCCTGGTTTCGAAAGAATTCGTAGAATTACTGGGTATTTAGTTGGAACGTTGGACAGGTTTAATAATGCAAAACAGGCAGAAGAACATGACAGAGTTAAACATTCGGTGAAAACTAGTTCTTGTGAGTGTGATAACGTATAAAAAATTCTGTTTGATAACTTTGAGAGGAAGTACCTACTTGGATGAATTAAGAATTTCTGGGATTATTAAAGAATCAATTGTTGATGGACCGGGTATTCGTTTTGTGATTTTCTCACAGGGATGTCCACACCGCTGCAAGGGTTGCCATAATCCTTCAACATTTGATTTTAATGGTGGGTATATTGCTAAAATTGATGATTTGATGAGTGAAATTAAAAAAAATCCCCTTTTAAAGGGGGTTACTTTTTCTGGTGGAGAGCCGTTTGTGCAAGCTGAAGCATTTTCTAAAATTGCTATACAGTGCCATCTGCTGGGGCTGAATGTAATTTCGTATACTGGATATACTTTCGAAAATTTAGTTTCTGGTTTTTACAATCATCCCGAATGGAGAACGCTTTTGGAGAACATCGATATTCTAATTGACGGTCCTTTTATAGAAGAACAAAAAAGTTTGATGCTATTATTTAGAGGTTCTTATAACCAAAGAATCATCGATGTAAAAAGCTCTTTAATCGCTATGAAGGCTGTATTGCTAGAAAATTTGTAAATGTTTGTTTTAGTCTGATTAGTATTAGCAAATAAACTGTATTTTTTATTTATGCTTTAGGCATAATTTATGGGATAAATGATTTAATTAATAAATAAAAAGACTCAAAAAATAAAAAAGTTTGCTAAATTGGTTTATTTTATAGCAAACTTTTTTTAATTGTAAGAAAACATTATAAGTTTATAGCGTAACTATAAATGTATCGGATGGCCCCCCAAGTCCAATTTCTGCAATTTGAAAGTTCGCACCACCAGAAACATTTTCAAGAGAATCTTCAGAGAGCTCTTTTGTGTTGGGTGAACAGAACAATGCGTATGCTTTTTCAAAACAACCAGCACCAAATTTAATGCCGTGTTTTTCTGCTAATCTAGTAAACTCAAGTTCATCTTTGCACTTGCTTGCTTCTTTTACAAATTGCGGCTTTTTAGATTTAAATTCCTGTAAATCCATAAAAAAACCTCCTTAATCTTTTTAAAATTAGAGTAACTTTTTATGATTGAATTATACATAAAATTTTTATTTTAGTCAATATATTTGTTTAAAATAAAAAGTGAATTTAATCAATTAGCGAAACTATTTATTCGAAAAATCGAATTTTAGAGATTGTTAACGAGTTTTTTAAAATGCAAACCACGTTCCATAAAATTTTTGTACAAGTCAAAACTAGCGCAAGCAGGCGATAGTGCAACGATATCTCCGGCAATGGCATTTTCTTGAGCTGTAAACACAGCTTGTTGCATATCTTTTACGAGTATAATTTTGAGCTGATCGTAAGAAAATTTAGATGAATTGAGTACAGCATTGCGAATTTTATTTGCTGTTTGTCCTATAAGAATCAAAACTTTCACTTTCTCTGCAATAACTGATCCAAGTGTATCAAATGGAATTTTTTTATCGTATCCACCAGAGATTAAAATAATTTTTTTATCAAACAAAGATAAAGTGCCACGGATAGTTCTTGTGGGGCTTGAGGCAATTGAGTCGTTATAATATTTTACACCATTGGCCTCACGAACAAATTCAATTCTATGTTCTACTCCAGCAAAGTTTTGTGCTACATTTTTGATAGAATCAATATTTACATAATCAAAAGTTGCGCAAATAGCAGCCATGTAGTTTTCTAAATTATGACGCCCTGGAATGCGAATATCACTTACCTTCAAAACAGGAAGTGATTCGCCATTTTTAGAAAAGTAAATATTATTATCTTTGATATAAGCTCCGTTAGAGCATTTATTTTTAGAGCTAAAAAATATTGGAAGCCCCCTTACATTATCTTTAAATTGCTTAGTAATTTCATTGTCAAGATTAAGTATAGCCTTAGAGAATGCGTTTTGATGAAGTATAATATTTTTTTTAGCTTCAATATATTCTGACATATCTTTATGCACATCGAGATGATTAGGAGAAATGTTGGTGACAACAGCAATATCTGGACTTTTTCTCATTGAAATCAACTGAAAACTTGATAATTCAATAACAACAAGGTCAGTTTCACTTATACTTTCAATCTTAGGTAGTAATGGGATTCCGATATTTCCACCTAGATGAACCTTTTGACAGTTATTTTTTAATATTTCTGCTATTATTGAGGTTGTAGTTGTTTTTCCGTCGCTACCAGTAACTCCAATTATTTTGCATGGGCATAAATCAAAAAAAACTTCCATTTCGGACGTAACAATAGTTCCTTTATTTTTAGCTTCAATTAGTTCTGGAGTATAAAATTTAAGGCCGGGAGAGCGGAATATTATATCAAAATCTAAATTTTTTAAATATTCTTTGCCAAACCTAAACTGTATATTATAAGGTTTAAGCTGTTCAATTATATCAAAAAGTTCACGTTCATTTTTGAAATCACAGGCTGTTACTATTGCTCCTTTTTTACTGAACATCTTTATGAGCGGTAAATTACTTATTCCAATGCCATAAAACGCAACTTTTTTACCTTTTATACTATTAAAAAATTTATCTATGCTTCTTGACATTTGCTTTTACTCCTTATTGTTTCTACTCTATCATTATATTATATATTTTTGCGTTTTGAATATCAATTTAAGGTTGTTTTAATAGATTGGGCATTTTTTAGAGTTTTTAAAAAAATTTTTTAACTATTAAATAGCTAAAAATAGCTCTATAAGTAAAAAAACAATGAAAAGTGTTACAATTTATAACAAAATAGCTCTTTTTAAGGACTGTTTATAATTTGTTTTTGTTGCAATATCAATAAGAGAAGTTTTAAAAATTATTTTATTTTGTTTGCCATGGAGAAAATAAGTTTAATTTCTTTTTTGGAATTATAAAAGATTTGTAGTGTTGTATAATACTACATAGATTCGAGGAAATCAAAGATTTGTTTACCTCGAAAATAAAAACTAAAACCAATATTATATAAAAAAGGAGAATGTAAAATGAAGAAGGTAAGTTTATTAAACAAGAAAATCATGTCAACGGGTATAAGTGCAAGTTTATTGTTGTCACACTTAGGATCCACTAGTGTATTTGCAGAAAAAGTTGACGCTCAAACTGTTTATAGAGGTGTTGAAACTCAAACAGAAATAAATGATGTTTTGAATAATAACAAAAATGGAAAGGAAACCTTGGTTATTGATGATAGTAAAAAAATTGCAGTTCAACCAAGCGAAAAAGAAGATTCAATTGAAGAAGTAAAAATAGAAGAAGATAAAGAAACTATCGAAAAGGAAAATGAAAAATCTAAAAAGGAAATTGCTAAAAAAATTGCAAAATATGTTGCAGCAGCCGCAATAGCTGGTACAGTAGTATATTTAGGATACAAATATAGAACTCCTATTATGGAGAACTTGATGGCAGCAGGACAACACATATCTAATGGTACTAAAAACGCTTGGAGAGATTTGTCAAAAACAACAGCTACTCATTATAGTAATGCTGTGAAAGGAATAAAATCTTTATGGAATAGTGCTACGAGCAAAGTTGCCACAGGGTATGGAAAAATTCAAAATACAACACATAGTATGTGGAATTCTTCTGTAAATCCAGTAAAGAATTTCTCTTACAAAGGTAAAAATGAACCAAATTCGCCAATTGTTGAGAATCAAACTATATATGCAAATCAAACTTTGGGTGAACCTTATAATAATGTGGGTGAATTGTATTGTATTCCAAATGCAAGAAAAGGAACGGTTTTACGTGCATTGAACCCCACTTTGAATGTAAATAAAAGAACCGCTTTACGTGTGTTGGAACCTACTTCAAATAGATGTAAAAAACATCTAAAGACCAAGGAGCTGAAAAAGGATTTTCTATTAAGGATGTAATTATTAATTTTTTTGTATCTGGATTTAAGCCAATTGACATGAGAAGTAAAAATATAAGAAGATGGAGGTAAAAATATAAGAAGAGGACGGATTAATAAAAAAATAAGTGTATTTTTATAATTGCACTGTAGAAAAAAGGGAATTTTATAATTGAAAAAGGAGAAATTAATATGATGAAAAAGGTAAATTTATTTAATAAAAAGTTAATGTCTTTAGGTTTAGTAGCAAGTTTATTCGTTACTTCTTTGGGAGTTAAGCCGTGCTTTGCAGAAGGTGATAATAATACATCAGCAACTGTAAACGCAACTTTAAATGTGAATTTTAACGGTTCTAGACATTCCTCAAAGCAACAAGCATATGTAAACAAACAACATAACGCTCATGCTAATGATAAAAAAGCCAAATTTGATGAAGTTAAAGAAATTTTAAAAAAGGCTTGGACTGTATGTGAATGGACTGCTGTATGTAGCTTTCTTGTATACGCTGGGTATAAAAATGGCAGAGATATTATAAATTTAGGAAGAGAATGTAAGGATTTTATTTTAGAAAATAAAGAAATTTTTGAAGAAGTTTTAGATGGTGGAATAGCTGTTATAAATGGTATGAGACACACTATTTCTGGTGCAGTACAGCTAATTTACATGTTAGTAAAATTTGTTTGTGAACATACAGAATCGACAAAAAATATTTTAGCATTAGTTGGTACTTATAACATATATAATTGTTTGAAAAACAAAGTAAAAAGTTTTTGTTCATCAAGAAAAAACAAAAACACAGAATTTAATATTCGTGCAATTGCAACGAGAAAATAAACTATAAAAGCAGGAATTTAAAGTTTAAATTTACAAAAAGTCCTTGGGAATAAGGACTTTTTTGTGTAGAAAACTTATATAAAAACTCGAACATTTATTATACTTTATGTTTTTATATAATTATGGATAACTAATCATACAAAGAGAATAAATTAGATGATAACAAAAATTGTTTAATAGTTTGTGATTTTAGTAATAACTTGATATAATAGAACTGTTTATTAATTTGTTTTGTCGGAGTGATATTGAGTATTATGAGTTTGAAAAAAATCATTTTAAGTGCAGACAGCTCTTGCGACCTTGGTCCAGAACTAAAAAACAGATATAATGTTAATTATTCTAGATTCCATATTTTACTTGATGATAGAACGTATCTTGATGGAATGGATTTATCCTCTAACGAAATATTTTCAATTTATAGGCAGAAAAAATGTTTGCCCAAAACGGCTGCAATTGGAGTTGGAGAATATTTTGATGCCTTTAAAAAATGGACAGCTCAAGGGTTTGATGTAATACATATAAATATAAGTTCTGAAGTATCGAGTGCGTATCAAAACTGTTGTATGGCAGCAAGTGAATTAGATGGAGTTTATCCTATAGATTCAAAAAATCTTTCTACTGGGATGGGACAACTTGTAATTGAAGCGGCTAAAAGAATAGAATTAGGCTTATCTGCTGAACAAATTCAAAAAGAAATTCTTGAACTGAGAAGTAAAGTCCAAACTAATTTTATACTTGATACTTTAGAATTTTTATGTGCTGGAGGAAGATGCTCTATGCTTTCGGCTATGGGGGCAAATATTTTAAAATTAAAGCCCTGCATTGAAGTGAATAATTCTACAGGTAAAATGTCTGTAGGAAAAAAGTATAGAGGAAGCCTAGAAAAAGTCGCATTTCAATATATAAATGAACAGTTCAATAATGTTAAATCAATAAATCCAGAAAGACTTTTTATTACTCATACCATACAGTCTCACGAACTTTTAGAGCAGATTTATAACTATATAAAAATTTTGAATATATTTAAAGAGATTTATATAACGGACGCTGGCTGTACAATATCGTCACACTGTGGACCGAATACATTAGGACTTGTGTTTTTGAAAAATTAATAAAAAATAAAATTTGTGTTTATTTGACAAAAAAATATAAAATATTAGTTAATGTTGTTGAGTTATGTCAATATATATTTTAATATTTTTATGTTATAATTATATTAAGTAATATTTTTAGGAGGATAAATATGGACGAAAAAAATAAAAGTTCAAAAATTATGAAAAAAGCATTAGCCGCAACTTTATCTTGCGCAACTTTATATGGTGCAAATATTATATTTTCAAAGAATAATGCATCAGCCTGGTTTTGGAATCAAAAACAAAAGCATACTCAAGAGGAGATTGATTCTATTTATGAAGATGCTAGCACTAATTTAAATAAATGTATGGACTCAGCAAAAAAAATAGACAACATAAATAAAGCTCAATCGTTTATTAAAGATGTTTTAGAATTACAAGATAAATGCAATGACAGCAACAAAACTTATGAAAAAGCAGTTGATTTGCAAAAAGTAATAAAAGACTTGCAGGGTGAAATTGACGTTTGTGTTAATTTGCAAGAAATTGAACGTAGAAAAGAGATTGAAGAAGCAGAAAAAGAAGCTTTGCGCATTGAGGATGAACATAGAAGGAAATTAGAAGAGCAAAAGCTTCAAATGGAAAAAGAAGAGCGTGCTCGTCAGGATCAAATAAATAATGCAAAGGCTTCTTTAAGTGAAAAACTTTATTCTATGGTAAGAAAGGCTCGCAAAGAAATTGAATTAGAAGAAAATCTAAGTCATATTGATCAGCTTTCGGATGAAATAGAAAATAAAATTTTATCTATAGACAATATGAGTCGTGTTGAAGCAGTTGAAAATTTAATTGCTGAACTTCAATCTGAAATAAAAAATATCTTGAATAAAGAGGCCCAGATAAAACAAGAAAAATTTGAAAAAACTTTAAAAGATGCTAAAACGAATTTGTTAGATAAATCAGAAGAATTAAAAGGTTTATTAGGTAACTTAGATGAAGACAATACAAATGATTTCGAAATTCTTGAAAATTGTGAAGAAGCAATAGGAAACATACAAACTTTAGAAGAAGTAGATTCTTTGCAGAAAAATTTTGAAGAAATAGAACAAAAGATTAATTATTTATTGGAAGTAAAAGCTCAGAAAGAAGCAGAACAAAGAGCTTTAGACGAATTAGAAGCTAAAATTGAAAATTTGCATGATCCTCAAAAGCAATTAGAAATGCTTTCTGAGGGCAAAATTTCACTTGACGATGTTATTGGTGGTAACCAAAAAGCTAAAGCTAAAGCATTGGCACTGGTTAAAGCTTATGCAAGATACAACAAAGGTGGAAAGATCGTTCCGTCTAAAGGACTTTTATTATACGGACCTCCAGGGACTGGCAAAACTAGCTTTGTAAATGCTTTTTCTGCTGAACAAGGAATAGAATTGTTCTTTATTAATCCGTCGTTAGTTATGGGTGATAATGGAGAACGTAAAGTATTGGAAATTTTTGAACAGGCCAAAAAAGCGGCACAAATAAGTGGTAACCCAGTTATTTTGTTGATTGATGAAATAGATGCTGTTGCACAAAAACGTTCTAGCAGTAGTAGCGACAAGGTTTTAGTAATGCTGATGAACGAAATAGATAAACTAAATGCGAGTGATAATGTTATAATTTTTGCGACAACTAATCGTCGAGAAGCCTTGGATCAAGCTATTATTAGGTCTGGCAGACTCGATCAGAGTGTTGAAGTTGGTTATCCTAATGCCGAAGACAAAGAAAAAATTATGAATATTTATTTGGAATATTTGAAAATTTCAGATGATTTAAATAAGAAAGCTATTATAGACAAAATGAGAGGTTTTTGTGGTTCGGACATAAAAAGAGTAGTTGATATTGCAATTAGTTCGGCAATGGAACGCCAAAATGTGGATACATTTAGTTCTTTAGTTATTACAAATTCGGACTTGCAGTTTGGTGTTGCTACTGTTATGGATGAAAAAACTGCTGTTTATATGTAATTCTGAATTCATAAATTTTATTGAAAAAAAGCACTGAGTTGAATTTATCTCAGTGCTTTATATTTTTATAATTTTACTTCTCAGCAACACAACATTTTTTATTAACGCTTATAGACAAAAAGCGGTTGCAAAAACATATGAATTATTTGTATTTAGTGATAAAACATACAGCTTGTCATTAGTTTTCTAGGTAAATATAGAAAAATTATAAAGGGCTCATTTTTAAAGCTGTATATTGAAGGATTCTGTTTTCATGTAGAATTCAAAATTTATTTGGTATTATTTGAAGGCTTATCAGCACAGAAAAAATAGTTAAGATATCCAACCTTATTGCTTTTTGTTTTGGGTCAGTAAATCATTTTTAGTGTTGCAACCCATTAAAATGTTATTTTGAATAGATCTCTAATTTTGGTGCCTTTTTACACGGGCTTTATAATCATTTTTGGCATATTTTCTTAATATTATTTTTATTTTGTTTGGAAATATTTTATTCAGCGTATTTTTGGATGAAATGACTTTTTTGTGGTTTAGGCAGTTTTTATCACGGCTTTTTTGATATATTAAACATTAACTATGCGCGTTAATATTTTCAAGAGCCTCTTTAACAAGGTCAGAATTATGAGTTAACAAGGCCAGCATGCAGGAATATATTAGATTTGGGTCTCCCTGAAAATTACGTTTTACTAACTCTGCCTGTTTAGAATCTGGAACAAAAAGATCAATAGCTAAAAGATTCAAATTATTTCCACCAGAAATATTACAAGAAACATAATAGCCGTTATCGGCTTTTTTTATTATGGCTGTATTTTCGTTTTCGCGCTTTATTTTAGCTAAAAGATTAACTGCAGCCGATAAAGTTTTTTCTCTTATAGAAATAGGTAGAGATGTTTCTAGCTGGGTAGTAATCAACTTTCCACTTTTTGTAATTGTAAATTTTGAGTCCTCCGTGTTATTACTAACTATATTATTGTTTTCAATAAGGTCAGAAAGCGCATCATTTATTTCAAAATAATTTGCAAGGTTATTTTCTTGCAAAACAGATACGATTTCGTCTTTTGTAAGAGGCTGTTTTACACTTGACAACATATAGCAAATTAACAGTTTTATATCGTCTTTGGTTCTTAATCCGCCAAGATCAACTCCGGCGGTAAAGGCATCAAACTTCAAAATAAAACCTCCATTAAAAATTTATATTATTTTTGTCTAACTCCATTTTTACAGTTTCGAGCAAACTTTTTTGTAAAGAACTATAATTTTCAGTTGTGCACCAAACTTTTATGGTTACATTTATAGTCGCGTCGTTAAATGTGCTTATAGATACTTCAGGGGAAGGTTTTGACAAAATATCGGGATTATTATTTACTATGTTATTTAAAATAGGCTGAATATCCGTAAATTTTATGTCTTTTTTTACAGGTAATTCAATATCCAACCGACGTTTGCTATTAACACTCGAATTGATAATATAATCCGAAGTAAGTTTGGAATTTGGTACAACAATTTCTCTGTTATCTGAAGTTATTAAAGTTGTAGATAACATTTCTATTTTTGCTACCTTACCATCTATAGTACTTGTTGATAGTGTATCACCAATTTTAAACGGTTTATTTATAATAATTATAGCTCCACTTGCCGCATTAGAGAGGTTATCTTTTAAAGCTAGACCAACTGTGACCAAAGCGGCACCAAAAGTTGCAACTATAGAAGAGATATTTATGCCAAAACATGTAAGCGCTACTAAAATTACTATAATTCTAAAAACTAATTTTAAAACGGAGCAAAAAAAAGATATAATACTTTCATCTACTTTTGATTTAGTCAAGGTTCTTTTTATCATTATAAGAATTTTGCCAGATAAAAACCATCCAATAAAAAGTATAAACAAAGCTGGAATTAAATTGTTAAAGAAAAAAGATATAAACATATTAGAATAAAAAAAAGAATTGCTAAGCTCCATAAATAACTCTTCCTTAAATTTTAAATTTGACATTATTATAACACATTTTTTACAAAATTTGTTTATACAAAATTAACTTGACTTGAAAAAGTTATATAATTTCTTTATAATTATTTTTAAAGTATTTGAGTTTTGTAAATTTTATTTTGATTGGCCGATAAGAATGTTGTTTATTGATATTGTTGATGTGGGTTACGGAGAATGCATTGTTTTCGAGGGAGAAAAAAATGAAATCTTTATGGTGGACTGTGGATCTATGAACTTATTTTTTAAAAATAGCAGTATTAAATTTAAAGATTATGTTTCAAGTTTTATAGCGCACAGGTATAAAGATGCTCAAGAAAAAAGTTTTTTGTTAACTCATTTTCATAAAGATCATTTTTGTGGATTAAAATATATATTAAAAAAAGAAAATAATTATTTTAGCAAGATATATATTCCTTATCCAGCTATAAATAAAGATGGCCGCGCATTGCTTTTAGAAATGAGCTTATATGCCTTTTCTTTTTTAAAAAGACAACAAACTTGTACAAACATGAGTATTACGGCGATGTTTATATTTGACTTTTTATGGAAAAATAGTAATGCTAAAAAAGTTTTTCCACTTAAAAGAGACGACATATTTGAGTTCTCAAAAGCAAATTTTAAGGTGCTAAACCCTTTTGCTGATTCGTTTCCTTTTTCTGCTGACTTTGTTGCGGACGTAGAATATCTTGATAATTTACTTAACAGTTCTGAAGATACGTTATTGATATCAGAATTTTTTTATTTAAGAGATTTATTTTGCAAGGAGTATATTAGTTGCAACAATTTGTGTCGAGAATGTGAATCTTTTAGAGACGAGTGTATACAAGAAAAAATTAAAAAACTAAATTTTTATGCGGCAGAACTGAATAAATTATCAAAAGAGTTAATATGCATAGACGCAGCGGATGAAATAATTTCTTTTTTAAATAATGAGAGAACCAGAATGAACTACAGTATTGCACAGAATTCTTCTAGTTTGGTTTTTCAAAATGAAAAAGAAAGTCCGTCAGGCTTAATGAATATATTAATGACTGGAGACGCTACAGATGTAATTTTAAATTTGCTTGAAAATGATTTTTTTTCAAAATATAATATAATAAAAGCACCTCATCATGGTACAAATGTATATTGGAGTGAAACTTTAAATAAAATAAATTGCGCTCATATGATAATTTCTAATGGTTCGTATTATGCTGGAGGAAAGATTTCTGAAAAATATTCGAGAAATCAGGCAGTAAAGCACTGTACAGGAAGTGAGACTTGTGAGTACTTAGCAAAAAATGAGTCTTGTTGCAACAGACTTCTTTTTTGTAATGACTTGAAGAAAAATGGAGATTTAACTTCTCGATGTAAAAAAATTTTAGGAATAAGTGAAAAAAATAACTGTGGGATCTATTTAGTTTCTATGAGCCAGGATAGAGGTTGTTATTGCGATTTTAATAAGAGGTGATGATGTGGTGGTTTCTGAAATTATTGAAGCTGTTAAAAATGCCGAAAAATCTGGGCTAGAAAGGCAAAAAAATGCCCAAAAGCAGGCAGAGTTAATTATTGAAAAGGCTAATAAAGATGCAGAAAAGTTAGTCAAAGAAAAGATCAAAGACACCAAAATAAAAGCTGAATTGAGAATTAATTTTGCCAAAAAGTCTGCAGAAGAAGCTTTTCAAAAAAGACTAGAAAAAATTAAAAATAATACTAAACTCTTAAAAGAAAATGCTTTAAAGCTAAAGGACAATGCAGTTAAATCAGTTATTGATTTAATTATAAATTAGGCCTTTTTTAATACTTGCAAAGGCGGTGAAAATAATTATGGCTGTGCTTGCAATGAAAAAAGTTAATATTTGTGCTTTAAAAAAAGATAGAAAGTCTATTTTAGAAACTTTGCAAAGAATAGGTATAGTTGAAGTCTCAAATTTAGACTTTGAACAGAAATTTTTTTGCAAGATAGATACAATGAATATGCGGTCGGTTTTTGAAAAAAATAGTTTGATTGCAAAAGAAGCTTTGGAAATAATCGAAAAATATGCGCCAGAAGAAGCTAGTTTTTTTAGTGGAGTATGCGTGCCAAAAGAGATCTCGAAGAAAGAATATTATAGTTTTGCAAATGGCATAGATAAAACAATGCCTGTAGCCAACGAGATAGTTAATTTATATAGGTCAATTAACGATAAGAATACAAAAATTAATCAGATAAATAAGCAAGTAGAGCTGCTGATAGATTGGGAAAAACTTGATGTGCCAATGAATTTTGCTAGCACAAAAAGAACAAAGGCTTTTATAGGGACGTTACCCCAAAATTTAGACGATTTAAGCCTAAGAGAATTATTATCTGAATTGCTACCAGATGAAGATAGATATGATTTAAAAATTTTAAACAAAAATGATAATCAGATTTTTGTTTTTGTTTTGTGTCATATTTCTGTAGCTGAAAAAATTTTTGAGGCACTTAGAACGCTAGGGTTTGCTTGGCCAATATATATTACAGATGAGATTCCCAAAATAAAAATTAACTCTTTTTTAGAGCAAATTAATGAGTTGGAAGAACAGGTCAAATTTGATATAGAAAAAATTAAAAGTTTTAAAGTTAAACGAAATGCTATAAAATTTATAGCAGATTATTACGATATTCGTTCGCAAAAATATGAGATAATTTCTAAACTTTTGCATACAAAAAATGTTTTTTTGTTGAGCGGATTTGTTCCTGAAAAATACGCAAAAAAATTAGAACTGTTTTTATTGTCAAAATTTAACATTATGATTGAGTTTGACGATCCTGGCAAAGAAGATGAAATTCCAGTAGTTTTGCAAAATAATGGATTTTCTTCTCCTGTTGAGGGTGTTTTAGAAAGTTATAGTTTACCTGGCAAGGGAGACGTCGACCCTACCTCGGTGATGGCAATTTTTTATTATTTTTTATTTGGAATGATGTTGTCTGATGCGGCTTATGGACTTATAATTGTTGCGGCTTGCAGTTTTGTTTTGCTAAAATACAAAAATCTAAAATGGGGACTTAAAAAGGCATTAAAAATGTTTTTGTTTTGTGGGATTTCAACTGCATTCTGGGGATTTTTGTTTGGCAGCTTTTTTGGCGATGCAATTGAAGTAATATCTACAACATTTTTTAATAAACCAATAATTTTTCCTGCATTATGGTTTGTACCGCTCAATGAACCAATGAGGATGCTGGCTTTTTCTTTTGGTGTTGGCCTTGCGCATATTTTTACTGGACTCTTTTTGCAACTGTATGAGTTAGTTAGGGACAAAAAATTTAGCTATGCTTTTTATGATGTTGTTTCGTGGTATTTTTTGATAGGGGGGCTGGTCGTCTATATGCTTTCGGTCCCGATGATTACTGAAATGTTGGTTACGAATTTTATTTTGCCTCAGTTTGTAGGGGAAATAGGCCTATCTTTTGCAGGAATCGGTGCCTTGCTAATATTATTTACAGCGGGAAGAGAATCTAAAAATCCTTTTAAACGTTTTTTAAAAGGAGTATACGGTCTCTACGGAGTTACAGGATATCTTAGTGATGTACTTTCTTATTCTAGACTTTTAGCTCTAGGGTTAGCAACAGGCGTTATCGCTCAAGTCTTTAATAAGATGGGCACAATGGCAGGAAATGGTCCATTTGGGCTAATTTTATTTTTGATTGTGTTTTTAGTAGGACACACTATGAATATCGCGATTAACCTTTTAGGAGCGTATGTTCATACTAATAGATTGCAATTTGTTGAATTTTTTGGTAAATTCTATGAAGGTGGAGGAAGAAAATTTTCGCCATTTTTTGCAAATACAAAATACTATAAAATTAAGGAGGACATTTGTGATGAATAGTTTAGGCTTAGTTTTAGCATTGTTAGGCGCGGCTTTGGCTGCACTTATGGCAGGAATTGGTTCGGCAATAGGCGTTGGGATGGCAGGAGAAGCAGCTGCTGGAGTTGTTACAGAAGATCCAAATAAGTTTGGAAAAGTCTTGCTACTTCAACTTTTGCCAGGAACTCAAGGTATTTATGGCCTTTTGGTTGCAGTTTTGACTCTTATACAAATTGGCATTTTAGGTGGGGCCGCTAATGTATCTTTTGGGCAGGGCTTGTTATATTTGGTAGCTTGTTTGCCGATGGCTTTTGTTGGTTTATGGTCGGCTATTCGTCAGGCTAGAGCTGCTGTTGCCGGAATAAGTACTGTGGCTAAACGGCCTGACCAAATGGGCAAAGCTATGATTTTTCCGGCTATGGTAGAAACTTATGCAATTTTGGCACTGCTAGTTTCTGTGCTTTCTATTTTGAATATTCCTCGAATAAATATATAGTTTATCGGTTGTTACAAATTTAGAATGATTCTGTGTAAAGGAGGAACATTACATGCCGGTAGGCTTGGAAAATATATTGTCTTGCATTGATCAAGAAGCAGTAAAAGAGTCTGTAAATATAATTAATGAGGCTAAAACCCGGGCCGATAATATTCTTGCAAAGGCATACGAATTTGCTAAAAAAGAATCTGAGTTAATTATAAAAAATGCAGAAAAAAAAGTAGATTTGATTTCGAAAAGAGCTGAAACAAAGGCTTTTTTGCAAGAACGTGAACTAAATCTTAAATCAAAACATGAAATGGTCTGTTTTATTATTGATGAAGCGAAAAAGGTTTTATATAATTTGCCAGATGAAGAGTATTTTTCATTAATTTTTAAATTGTGCAAAAAATATTTTAAGCCATCAAAATGTAAGATGATTTTTTCGGCAGCGGATCTAAATAGAATTACAAATACGATTCGAGAAAAGATATTAAAGCTAGCCGATGATGTTGGAACTAAAATTGAGATTTCGGATAAAACTAGAAATATTGATGGTGGATTTATTTTATCTTATGGTGATGTAGAAGAAAATTGTTCTTTTGAATCGTTGATCGAAAGTAATTTTGATTTGTTGTGTGATAAAATAAATGAAATTTTGTTTTCGTAACGTGCCAAAAATCTAGGAGGAATTTTTATGAGTAAAGAATACGTTTATGCTGTTGCACGTATACGAGCAAATGAACTTGCGCTACTTTCTGAAAAAGATATCAGAGCATTGATAGATTGTGAAAAATATGAAGATTGTATAAATATTCTAAGAAACAAAGGATGGGAGATCAGAGACACAGAGCTAAGCGATTATTCTAGATTGCTAAAGAAAGAAAAAACTAAAGTTTGGCAGTTGATTTCTGAACTAGTTTCGGATAGAACTATTTTTAATGTGATTTTACTTCCTGTTGATTATCATAATTTGAAAGCTGCAATAAAGGGATATATTACAGAAACTCTTTCGAGCGAGATATTTTTGCCGGGAGGAACTGTTTCTTATGAATTTTTATTAAAATGCGTTAAAGAAAATGATTTTTCAAAGTTACCATTTAATATGAAAAAAACTGCAGAAACAGCGGTAAAAAAATTAATTCATACCGGAGATGGTCAAATCTGTGACAGCATTATAGATAAAGCGCTTTTAGAAGTAATTAGATTTGAAGGCCAAAATAGCAAAAGCAGATTGATTAGTCGATATTCTGAATTTTTGATTGCTAGCACTAATATAAAAATTGCTATTCGCAGTAGGATATTAGGGAAAAGCAAAGATTTCTTAAAGTCAACGTTAGTTGAATGCAATTCTTTAGATATAGAAAAATTGATTGACGTAACTTTTGAAAAAGAGGAATCTTTATTTGCATATCTTAAATTCACTAAATTTATGGATGCTATCCCGTTTATAAAAAAGTCTTTGAAGATGTTTGAGCATTGGTGTGAAAATAAAATTATTGAACTTATAAATTATGAAAAATATAATTATTTTTCTGTAGATCCTATTATTGCATATGTTTTAGAAAAAGAACATGAAATAAAAATTGTGCGTATAATTCTTTCTGCAAAATTAAATCACATAGATAATAATTTGATAAAAGAAAGGTTAAGGTCGATGTATGTATAGGATAGCGGTGGTAGGAGAAAAGGATTGCATTTATGGATTTGCTGCGCTCGGTTTAGAGACTTTTCCGGTTAAAACTGCTAAAGAAGCAAAACTTGTAGTTAACAAATTGTTAAAAGAAAAGATTGCAATTTTATATTTAACAGAGTCAATTATCTCGGAAATTTATGATGAGTTAATGAAATTTGCATCAGAAAGCGTCACGTCTGTTGTTTCAATACCAGATTTATTTGGTAGTTCAAATTTTGGGCTAAATAAATTAAGAGAAACGGTTATAAAAGCTACGGGAAGGGATATTTTGTTTTCATAAATAATTAAGCGGGTGAAATAATGAGCAAAGGCATTATAAAAAAAGTGGCAGGTCCACTTGTTGTGTCAGAAGGTATGAAAGATGCCAATATGTTTGATGTAGTTAAAGTAAGCGATGAGCGCCTTATTGGAGAAATTATAGAAATGCATGGCGATAAAGCGTCCATTCAGGTTTATGAAGAAACCTCAGGTTTAGGGCCAGGCGCACCAGTAGAATCAATAGGTGAACCTTTGAGTGTTGAGCTTGGTCCGGGCCTTATTGGCAGTATTTTTGATGGGATTCAGCGACCACTTGACGCGATAATGCAAATTGCTGGGAATAATTTAAAACGCGGTGTAGAAGTTCCGGCATTAAAACGAGAAAAAAAATGGAGTTTTGTTCCAACTGTCTCAATTGAAGACACTGTAGAACCTGGAGATATTATTGGGATAGTATCAGAAACAGAGCTTGTTAAACATAAAATAATGGTTCCAAACGGAGTTTATGGAGTTGTTAAGCTGATAAAAAGAGGCAATTATTCAGTTGATGAAACTGTTGCAATAATAAAAACAGAAAAAGAAGAAAAAGAACTTTCGTTATTGCAAAAATGGCCAGTTAGAGTTGCAAGACCCTTTAAAAAGAAGTTGCTGCCAGATATGCCTTTAATTACCGGGCAGCGAGTTATAGATACGCTTTTTCCTATTGCAAAAGGTGGAGTAGCAGCTGTGCCAGGGCCATTTGGCAGTGGAAAAACTGTTGTTCAACATCAGCTGGCAAAATGGGCCGATGCAGATATTGTTGTTTATATTGGCTGCGGCGAGCGTGGCAATGAAATGACTGATGTTTTAAATGAGTTTCCAGAACTGATTGACCCAAAAACTGGGCAGCCATTAATGAAACGTACGGTGCTAATTGCTAACACTTCAGATATGCCAGTCGCAGCTAGAGAAGCTTCAATATATACTGGAATTACTATAGCAGAGTATTTTAGAGATATGGGCTATTCTGTGGCACTTATGGCAGATTCGACTTCGAGATGGGCCGAAGCCTTGAGAGAAATGTCTGGAAGACTTCAAGAAATGCCAGGGGAAGAAGGATATCCTGCGTATTTGGGAAGCCGGTTGGCTCAATTTTATGAGAGAGCAGGCAGAGTTATGTCGCTAGGCAAAAATTCTAGAGAAGGTGCGTTATCCGTTATAGGAGCGGTATCTCCTCCTGGAGGAGACATTTCGGAGCCGGTATCTCAGGCCACTTTAAGAATTGTAAAAGTATTTTGGGGGCTGGACGCTTCTCTTGCATACAGGCGTCATTTTCCAGCAATTAACTGGCTTAACAGTTATTCTTTGTATGTTGATACTCTGTCAAACTGGTTTTCAAAAAAAGTTGATCCTTCATTTATGGAATATAGAGCTAAAATGATAAAACTTTTGCAAGATGAGGCAGAACTTGAAGAAATTGTAAAACTTGTTGGAATAGATGCACTTTCTTCGAAAGATAGACTAAAATTAGAAGCGGCAAGATCCATTAGAGAAGACTTTTTACATCAGAATGCATTTAATAATGATGATACTTATACGCCAATAAAAAAACAGTTCTTGCTTATGAAACTGGTTTTAGAGTTTTATAATTTGTCTGTGCAGGCAATAGAAAAAGGTGCGCTAGTGGAAACATTGCTAAGCTTGCCTGTAAGAGAACAAATCGGGCGGTTTAAGTATGTTGATAATAAAAAATCTGCAGAAGAATATAAAAATATATCAGAAAAAATTGCAGCCGAAGTAGGAACCACATGGAATAAGGAGGATTTTTAATGCCCAAAGAATACAAAACTATAGAAGAAGTGGCGGGCCCTTTAATGTTGGTTCGAGATGTTGAAAATGTTAGCTTTGATGAGTTAGGAGAAATACTTTTAGCTGATGGTCAGAAGCGTAGGTGTAGAGTTCTTGAAATCGACGGAACAAATGCATTAGTTCAATTATTTGAAAATTCTGCAGGAATAAATTTGTCAAATAGTAAAGTGCGCTTTTTGGGAAAGAGCATGCAGCTTGGAGTCTCAAAAGACATGTTGAGCCGTGTTTTTGATGGGCTAGGAAGACCGATCGATGGTAGAGCAGAAATTTTACCAGAAAAACGAATGAGTGTAAACGGCTTGCCTATGAATCCTGTATCACGAAATTATCCTCAGGAATTTATTCAGACAGGGATTTCTGCAATAGATGGGTTAAATACACTTGTTCGAGGACAAAAATTACCTATTTTTTCTGCAAGCGGTTTGCCTCATGCCAAATTAGCAGCTCAAATAGCGCGTCAAGCAAAGGTGCGCGGAACAACAGAACCATTTGCTGTTGTTTTTGCTGCGGTTGGAATAACTTTTGAGGAGTCGCAATTTTTTGTTGAGAATTTTAAAGAAACCGGAGCAATAGATCGGTCTGTTATGTTTTTGAATCTGGCCAACGACCCTGCTATAGAACGTATAGCAACGCCTAAAATGGCGCTGACTGCGGCCGAATATTTAGCGTTTGATTGCAATATGCATGTTTTAGTAATTATTACGGATATTACAAATTATGCCGACGCTTTAAGAGAGGTTTCTGCTGCACGAAGAGAAGTTCCTGGCAGGCGCGGTTATCCAGGATACATGTATACAGATTTGGCTTCGATTTATGAGCGGGCTGGCAGACAAAGAGGCAAAGCCGGCAGTATAACACTTATTCCGATTCTTACCATGCCAGAAGACGACAAAACACATCCTATTCCAGATTTAACAGGCTATATAACTGAAGGACAAATAATTCTTAGCAGAGAATTATTCAGAAAAGGTATAACACCGCCTGTTGACGTACTCCCGTCGCTTTCTAGACTAAAAGACAAAGGCATAGGAGCCGGCAAAACTCGAGAAGATCACTCAGATACAATGAATCAGCTGTTTTCTGCTTATGCAAGAGGCAAAGAAGCTAAAGAGTTAATAACAATACTTGGGGAAACAGCACTTACTGATGTGGATAGACTATACGCAAAATTTGCTGATGAGTTTGAAAAAGAATATGTATCTCAAGGGTATGAAAATAACAGAAGCATAGAAGAAACTTTGGATATCGGATGGAAATTATTATCTATTTTGCCGCGCAATGAATTAAAAAGAATTGATGATAGTTTTTTAGATAAATACTATAAAAAAGAGAGAATTGATTATGGCAAACATACAAATAAATCCTACAAGAATGGAGCTTTCTAGGTTAAAAAAGAAAAGAATTATGGCTCTGCGTGGGCATAAACTTCTTAAAGATAAAAGAGATGAACTAATGAAAGAGTTTATCTCTTTGGTTGAAGAAAACAAAATGCTAAGAGAAAAAGTTGAAACTAAATTAAAAAAATCAAACCAAAAATTTTTCTTAGCTAAGTCTGAAATGACGGAAGAAGTTTTAGCAGTATCTCTTCTTGCTCCAAAGCAATCAATTTCTATTGACGTTACAAAACGCAATATTATGGGGATTGAAGTTCCTAAATTTAACTATGCTACGAGAACACCCAACCCAAATGATATATATTCATATGGGTTAGCTTTTACTTCGTCTGGCTTAGACGATGCTGTAAAATCGCTTTACGAAGTTTTTGAAGATATGCTGAAGCTAGCAGAAATTGAAAAGTCTTGTCAGATTTTGGCTTCAGAAATAGAAAAAACTCGCAGAAGAGTGAATGCTTTGGAACATGTTGTTATTCCGCAGACAGAGGCTGGAATAAAGTACATTTCTATGAAACTAGATGAAAATGAAAGAAGTGCCCAAGTTCGATTAATGAAAACAGGTGCGATTAAATAATTTTTTATAATAATACAGCAAGTTGACGGTTTATATTTGGGCTAGTATAATAATATTAAAATTTGGAAAAGGAGCGTGGATGCATAACAGCCATCTGGTTGTTTATGTTTTATAATGAAAAGAACAGAGATATCAAAGCTTTATAAAAAACCTACAGATTTTTTAGAAAAAGAAATAACTGTTTGTGGCTGGGTAAAAACAATAAGAGACTCAAAATCTTTGGGTTTTATGCAATTAAATGATGGTAGCTTTTTTAAGGATATACAAATAGTATTTTTAGAAGATAAAATTGATAATTTTAATGAAGTAGTTAAATTAAATGTAGGGTCTGCTGTTCGTACAAAAGGAATATTAGTGCTAACGCCAGAGGCCAAGCAGCCATTTGAGATTCAGGCAACGGAGATATTAATAGAAGGAAAATCCACAAGTAATTACCCTTTGCAAAAGAAAAAACATACACTGGAATATCTTAGAACAATTGCTCACCTGCGTCCCAGAACAAATACATTTAGCGCTGTATATAGAGTTCGTTCGGTAGCAGCATTTGCTATTCACAAATTCTTTCAAGATAAGGGCTTTATATATGCGCACACTCCAATAATAACTGGAAGTGATTGTGAAGGTGCGGGAGAGATGTTTACAGTTACTGCACTCAATCTTGAAAATGTGCCTAAAACTGAAAATGGGGAAGTGGATTTTTCTCATGATTTCTTTCAGAAACACACATCATTAACTGTTTCTGGCCAGTTAGAGGGAGAATGTATGGCAATGGCATTTGGGAAGATATATACATTTGGCCCAACGTTTAGAGCCGAAAAATCTTATACACAGCGCCATGCAGCAGAATTTTGGATGATTGAACCAGAAATGGCTTTTGCCGATTTGAATGAATGTATCGAAATTACAGAAAATATGCTAAAATTTATTATTGACTATGTGTTAAAAACCTGTCCAGCAGATATGGAATTTTTGAATAATTTTTATGACAAAAATTTAATCAATCGTCTTCAAAATATAGTCAACTCGAACTTTGGTGTAGTAACTTATACAGAGGCTGTAAGACTTTTAGAAGAAAACAATGATAAATTCGAATATAAAGTTTCTTGGGGAACAGATCTTCAAACTGAGCATGAAAGATTTTTAACAGAACAGGTATATAAAAAGCCTGTGTTTGTTATTAATTATCCAAAAGAAATAAAGTCATTTTATATGAGAGAAAATGATGATGGAAAAACAGTGGCTGCTATGGATTTATTGGTGCCCGGAATTGGAGAGATTGTAGGAGGAAGTCAACGTGAAGAAAGGCTTGACCGGTTAGAAAAAAGAATGAAAGATTTAAATTTGCCAGAGGAGGATTATTGGTGGTATCTTGACCTTAGACGTTATGGCACAGCTGTGCACTCTGGTTTTGGTTTAGGATTTGAACGACTTATTATGTATTTAACCGGAATATCTAATATAAGAGATATGTTACCATTTCCAAGGACAACAGGATCAGCAGAATTTTAAAATTTTTAGTAATTTTTGCTTTGTGTTCTCTTGACACATGGATTTTTATGTGATATCATAATTAAAACTGTTTTCCAAAGACAGTAGGTGCCATAATGCGTAATGTGATTTTCACGCCTACCGAGGATTAGTGCAAATATGATTTTATTTTAGAGTATTATGCCTTTTCTGCGGTTTGCGGAAAAGGTTTTTTCGTTTTATGTTGTACTTATAATTTATTTTGGAGGTGAATAACTTGCCAAGTGAGAAAATTTTGGAACAGAAAAAAGCTTTTGTTGCAGACTTATCTCAAAAATTAAAAAATGCGTGCGCCGGTGTGATAGTGAGTTATAAAGGTATTAATGTAGCAGATGATACTAAACTGCGCAAGGAACTCCGGGAGGCTGGAATAGATTATTTCGTAGTGAAGAACACGTTGCTTTTAAGAGCAGCAAAAGAGGCTTGTCTTGAAGACCTGGCATCTGTTTTAGAAGGTACTACTGCAATCGCAATCAGTAAGAATGATCATGTTATAGCGGCTAGAATTTTATGTAAGTTTGCAGAAAATTTAGAATCATTTAAAGCTAAAGCTGGATTTATTGAAGGAAAAGTAATAAACGAAGCAGAAGTGTTGAATCTTTCAAAGCTTCCCACAAAAGAAGTGCTGGTTGCAAAAGCTATGGGCAGCTTAAATGCGCCGATTACTGGATTTGTAACAGTGCTTAATGGCACAATTAAAGGTCTTGTAGTTGCACTTAATGCTATTGTAGAAAAACAAAGTGCCTAAGAATTTATTTTTTAAAAATAAAAATTATTGATCAAAATTATTAAAATTTTTGGAGGTTATTTATTATGTCAGATAAAGTTACAAAATTAATTGAGGATGTTAAATCATTAACAGTTTTAGAATTAAGTGAACTTGTTAAGGCTCTTGAGGAAGAATTTGGAGTCTCTGCAGCTGCTCCTGTGGCTGTAGCAGCTGCTCCTGCTGCTGGTGGTGCTTCTGCTGCAGAAGAAAAAACTGAATTCGATGTAATTTTAAAATCAGCTGGAGCTAATAAGGTAGCGGTCATAAAGGTTGTTAAAGAGATTACAGGGCTTGGTTTAAAAGAGGCAAAAGAAGTTGTAGACTCAGCACCTAAAGCTGTTAAAGAGGGAGCATCTAAGGAAGATGCTGAATCTATAAAAGCTAAACTGACAGAAGCTGGAGCTGAAGTTGAAATTAAATAGCAAAGTATAAGGATGTAAAAAGTATAAAAGCGTAGGACTAAAATGTCTACGCTTTTTGTTTTACGTGAGGCTATCAAGAATAAAGCGCTTGACTTATATATTTTTTTGAGATATAATTACATTTATTATTGCGGCATTGTGTAATGGTAGCACAGCAGACTCTGACTCTGTTTGTCTGGGTTCGAATCCTAGTGCCGCAGCCAAAAAAGGTTTATGTAGCTCTAATATGGTATATATTTAAAGCTAAATTGAATTTTTAGTATAATATCTGTTCTATTAAAGAAAAAAATAAAATATTTATGATAAATTTAAATATAATTGGTTATTGCGAGGTGTAGCTCAGTTTGGTGGAGCGCTGTGTTCGGGACGCAGAGGCCGCAAGTTCAAATCTTGTCACCTCGACCACTTTAAAAGCGGTATAGCTGCTAGATTTTTGCGAAGTGTTAAAACTAAGATTTTTCAAAAAATATGCTGATTTCTAACAAAATAATAAAAAAGTTTTTTCACATAGCAAAAGTATGTTCTAAATCTTTTGACCTGAATTCTTTTCTGGATTTACTAATATGAGTATAAATGTTGGCGGTTTTTTCAATATCTTCATGACCAAACTAGGTTTGGATATCTTTTAATTCCAGTCTTTGTCGTGTAAAATGCTGGGACAACTATGTTGCATATCATGAAAACGCATTTTGGGGGAATTATTTTTTGGTAAAACTTTTTGAAAAGCTGATGTTATGTAGTCTAGACGATAAAGTCTTCCATAATACCATGTAAAGACGTAGCCGTTACTTTGATAAGCTTTTCATAATATTTTTCTATTAGTTTTTCTTTCTTTTTGTAAATTTAGTAAAACGGCTTTTATTTCTGACAGAAAGATATATTCTCTTCTGCTAGCTTCAGTTTTTGTTTTGTCCTTTGCAATAACAGTTGTATGTTTTACAACCGTATGATTAATTCTTACTTTGTCATTTTTAAAATCAATTGCTGACCATTTTAGCCCAATAACTTCTCCACGCCGCAAGCCATAATATAAAGTTAAGTAAATTAATGGTTGCAACCTATGGCCTTTAAACAACTTTATTAATTCATTTGCTTGAGTTGTATTAAGAAAAGTACTTTTTTCTTCGCCATTATCTTTTTTTGGCAATGGGATTTTTAGTGCTGGATTCCTTGGAATGATTTCTTCTAAAAAGGCTTGATTTAATATATTTTTTAAAATAACACTATGTTTTTTCAGTGAACTAAACGCTAAACCACCCTTTTTCCGGTCTTGCCGGCCACTTGAAAATTTGTAATCATAATAGTTTACTATGTGTTTTGGCTTTATTTCTTTTATTGTCAAATTTAGTGGTTTAAAATATGGGATAAAATGGTTTACAACGGTGTTATAATACCCTTCCCAAGTCGTAAGTTCGACTTTGTTTTTCTTTTTCTTCAACCATTGCTGCAAGTAATCTGTAAATAATATATTTTCTGAATTAGTTGGAGTTTCTTTTTGTTCATATTCTGCCATAATTTTGTTTAAATTTTTAGTGGCTTTTCGATTTGCTATGTCCCAAGGAAGTTGTAATACAGCTGAGAAAAAATATAGTAAAAAATAAGGAAGTGTTACAAATGAAAAATATACCATAGTTTAAATAAAGTTCCTGGTTATCGAATGATGAAGTATGAGCTGGAGAAATACGGGATAAAATGGGGCACTAACATTGTACACTCTTACATAAAAGAGCTCGGATTAATGTCAATTACAAGGAGAAAATCCCATTATAAAAAAGGTAAAATCTATAAAATTTTTCCAACTTACTTAAATCAAGACTGTTCGAATTCGAGCCCGAATGAAAAGTGGTGCAAGAGTTTCACTTGCTTACATTGTCAACTGGGAAAAGTTGTACAATTGTTCAATTTTGGATTTGTATGATAAAAGCAGTTTTACAAGTGTTGCAGCAGAAAAAATTGCTTGGAACTTAGAAATAAAAACTTTAAAAATCACTCTAAACAGCGTAAAATACAGGCACAAAATAATTTTACATTCAGACTAGGGAAGTCAATTTGCTTCTAAAAAATTTACAAATTTTTGTAAAACTATTGCAGTTGTACAAATTATGAGTAAAGCCGGATGTCCTCACGATAACTCGCCTATGGAACGTTTTTTTATATGCTTAAAACTGAACTTTTTTATCTACATAATTTCTCTATTCTAATCAAGTTTTAACCAGCTGCATTGGCGATTTTATCTTTAATAAGTACAATTTTTGTAGGGGAGCCTTCATTTAATAATAGGCTATCTACTATAAAGAAAGGATTTCTATTCAAATCTGCTTAGTTTTCTTCTCTACGCTACAATTTTTCTGGGGCTGAACAATTACAAGCAAAGAAAGTTATATAAAAATACTGATAAAATTGCGCAAAGATTTATAGGTATCACGGAATACATGTATGACTTAAACAAAAAGATATTTACCCTAATCCCAAAACAATATTAAAAGTTATGCAAAAATACACAGTTTGCTGTTGGCGGTCAAAAGAAAGAAATAACTTAACAAGGCATTAAGGGATTGATGTTTCGATATTTTTGCTGTTTTTTCTTCTAATTATCATGATTTTTTATCTTTTCAAACTATTTTTTATTTATTTTCCATATATGCATTATATCCCACATATTTGACTGCTTATAACCTTGTTTATGTGGACAGATTCTAAAGATAAAGGAGTAGGAGAATGTTAATTAAATAAGGAAAGGATTTTATTGTAGAGATTTCCAGATTTTACATCATTTATAGAAAATAAATTTTCATTTAATATATTTTTTAGTTTAGAAAAATAGTTTTCGTATTTTTCTGGACTTAGTTTGTAAGTTTGGAAACTTTCATTTGAATCTGAAGATACGGGATCAAAAGTGTTTTCAGACAAAACAAAGAATATATTGTTTACACCGAAAGCATTTACTTTTTTTATATATTTTTGAAGGTCATCTTTATCAGTAAATCCATCAATGCAAAAGATTAATAGGTCTATATTTGCAGCATGAAAATATGATTCATTTAGCTTGCCAAAATTATTTCTATTCTTGTTGTCAATAAATGAAATGCCCCCTGCAGAGTTAATTATCCACAGATCAAAGTCATTATTGATTTCACAACAATTCATGTAGTTATTTATAGAACCCACAATGTCAGGGAATATTATTTTATTTGGATATTCGAAGATATCAAAACTGTAAATAATTCCTTTTTTATTGTAAGTAATTACTTTAGTTTTTATAGCATTGTCTTGAAAATCCTTAAAAAGTTTTGCAGAAACATCAAATTTATTAAAATTACAGTCAAAACCTGTAACCATAATTATAGGCTTTTTAAGTGTTACTAAGTTGCTACTATTCCACATTTCATGCGTATAAATTAAGCTAGATTCATTTAAGACTCCTTTAAAATTGCCCAAGAAAAAAATTTTTTGTGCAGGGAAACGAGTTTGAATATCGCTTGGAATAACCATTTGAGTGTCATGTGAAAGGGTGTTAATGATAAATATATTATCAAATTCAACATTTTTTTCGTTTTGCAAAGAAAAACTCTTAAAACTACCAGATTTATAGTCATAATAAGCGACTATATTAGGATGTAGATTGTCCTTATAAAAATTTTCAATGTCTTCGAAAGGATCAAACACAACTGCAGTTTTTGAAGTTTCTAGTATTTTATAGATTTCACTTTTTTCATACTGCAATTTTTGAATACTGTTTAAAGAATCAGATAAATTTAAATTAAATTTGTTTTTTAATATTACGAATTTATCAAAAAAGGGATATCCATTTAATAAACGACCTAATTTGCCAGAAAAATATGCTGTGGCAAAACTTGTTGAAAATAGCTCTTCTTTTTTTAAGAAAGGAATTGAAATATTATCAGAAATAGATATTGTAGAATTGTCAATAGTCTCGAATAATTTTTGTTGATTTTTCGAAATTTTTACACATACAACATTTTTAAAATTAGCAGGATAAAAAATTTCACCTTCATGAGAAGCCGCTGCAATAATTGCAATATTATTTTCCATTGCCTCATTGCACACTTTAAAAAGTTCTGGAGAATATGTATTACAGCCTAAACTTAAGTTAATAATATCAACTCGTTCTGTTATGGCCTTTTTTATTCCTAAAATTAAAGCACTTTCAGAGATTTTTTCTAAATTATTCATTACACAAATATCAAAAAGTTCAAAGTTAGGATTATCATCAAGCAAAACCATGTCTGCGCATAATTCGGCATGATTATCAACTGGTTCTTGATAACCTTCTACAATTTCACCATTGTTAATATAATAATGCTTTGTGTTAACCTTTTTATATTTACAATATTCTTCAGATAAACCTGTATCTATCAGTGCTATACGTATATTATCCATATTTTTATCATCCTAAGTATCAATTTTTGAAAATTTAAGAAAAGTTTTCGAGTATGCTTGTAATCTCATCATTATCTTTAAAATTATTAAGGTAATAACCCATACCTAATTCTATTTCTTGTTTCTTTTTTTCGCAAAAGTCATCAGTCAGGCTAAATATGTCCCTAAAACAAATATTACAAAGTTTAGCAGCCCAACAAGATTTGCATTTGTTTACACTTTTTTTAGTGATATCAATAAGATTATTTAGCTTTACCATATCAACACCAAAATCTACATCTCCTATACAAAAGTGTTTGTTCATATCATCGACTCGTTCGCAAATAATAAACTTACCTTCTGCATTTACAAAAAGCCTATGACTTCCAGGAACACAAAAACCCCCGGGAAAAATATTTAAATTAAATTGCCCATTAATAGTATATAATCTATGAAATTGTGCTAATTCTTTTAAAATACCAGCTCTTAGAAATGAATAATTCATTCTTTCAAAGTTTTGTTCCACTTTAGTTACTTCAGACTGTTTAACTTTGTTTAAATATTCAGAAAAATAATCAGATTGCATAACTTCTATGGGAATGATTTCTAAACTACATAAATTTTCTAGAAAATCAAACTGCTCTTTGGTTCCAGTTAATGGAGTAATAACTGAATTAAATGAGACTTTGTTTTTAAAATACCTTGGAGACATGTGATATAATTTAGTCAAATTTTTAACAACTTCCTTAAAAGAATGCTTCCCTTTGATGTCTTTTCTAAATTTATTATGAACATCTTTTGGACCATCAAGACTTACAGTGACGCTAAACTCATTTTCAATTAAGAAACGTAATATTCGGTCTTGACTCAACAATAATCCATTTGTAGTTATGTCGAACGCTGGTTTTGAGAATGGATATTTTTCTTTACAATGATTTACGCAGTTTTTAATTAAATCAAACTGTAACAAAGGTTCTCCTCCGTAAAAACCAATAGACGGATTTGGATTTTGTTTTGAAGTTTTCATAAAAATGTCGATTGCTTTAATGGCAATGTCTCTTGACATATTTTTAAATTTATATTTAGGATTTAAATATTTGGGCATATAAGCGCAATACTCACATCTCATATTGCATTGTTCAGTTAACGCCAAGGTTAGCGATTTAACTCTATTTTTTGCTAACCATTCTATTTCGTCCTTCGTATAAATATATCCTATTTCGAAATTTAACGGTTTGGTTACATCTCTAATTTCGTTTTCAGATAGAAAATCATAGTAATTTTTGCTTAAAGAATTTGAATTAATTTCTTTTAATATATTTTCGGGAAGGTCAACAATTTTATTAAATACTGCATCATATATATAACTCTTATCATTATTTCTTATGATCTTACTTAAATATAACATTTAAAAATTCACTGCTTTCTCTATTTTTTGTTGTATGCACGCAAATAAAAAATTAAATTATCTTACAGCTTTTATTTGTGCAGCTTTTAATTGTCCAAGTCTGTGACTATTACCGCCACAGGAACAGCTACAGTTGCCTAATGTAACTATACGACATTGTTTTTGTTCCATATTTAATTTTTTAATTTTCATTATATTCAACCCCCTTTCGAATAAATTCAAAATAAGATGTTATTAAGTAAGAAATTCCCAAGTGCGTGCACACAACTCTGCCATAAACTTTTTATTATAGCAGAGCTGTATGCGCGCTAATTTTTAAACTTTTCTAAGTTTATAACTTGATTTGCATCCTTTAATATTTCTAATCTATGCGTTATGAGAATTACCATTTTGGATTTTTGCATTTCTTTTATGATTTTTAATACATTTTGAAAATTAGTTTCATCTAGCGAAGATGTTAGTTCGTCAAAAATATTTATAGGTGAATCTTTTAAAAGAGCTCTTGCAATTGCAACTCGTTGAATTTCACCACCCGAAAAATTAATTTTTTCATTAATAATCGTATTGTATCCATCGGATAAAGTTTTTATTTTATTGCTTAAACCTAGTTTTTTGCAGACTTCAGTTAATTTATTATCAGAAATATCGCTGCTACAGCCTAAAGTTAAATTTTCTCTTAATGTTGCATTTGACATTTCACTATTTTGAGAAACATAACTAATGTTTGAACGAAGTTCCTTTAAAGAAGTAATTGATTTTTTGTTTAAAAATACATTTATATTTCCTTGGCAAGGCTGATAAAGTCCCAAAATTAACCTTGCAACAGTGCTTTTCCCAATACCAGAGGAACCAACGAAACAATACAATCCTGGACCTTCAAATTGAAAACTTAATTTCTCTAAAATATTAGTTCCATCTTTATAATGAAAGGATACGTTATTAAAAACCAACGTTGGAGTTTTTTTCACAGTTAGTTTAGGTAAATTAATGTGATCAATTTCTTTTGGCAAATTTAAATATGTAAATAACCTTTTAGTAATAGGAACAATTTTGTGATACTCGATATTAAAGGATATTAAATCATGTACAGGTGAAAGCAGCATTTGAAAGTATGAAACAAGTGCAATAATTGTGCCAATAGTTAATTTATTTTTTGCTAGCAGATTGAAGCCAAAATAATACAACAATGAAGTTGTTATTATGACTATAGTTTCACTTATTCCGTTATAAAAAGAGGCACGTTCCTCTGTTTTTTTATTTGTTTGACAGCTAGTATTTAAAAATTTTAAATATAAATTATTAATTTTTTTTTCAGCAGAAAACGTCTTTATAAGTTCAATATTATTTATACTTTGTTCGATAATTGTACAAATTTTATCATTAATGGCTGAGTTTTTTTCTGAAAGCTTCTCGAAAACTTTATCGACATATAAATTGTATATAAAATACACCAAAAGACCACATATTATTAAAAAAAATATCTGCCTCGATAATAAAAAAATTTCGATCATACCAATGCCTAAAAAGATGATGTCTCCAATTAATATTAACCATATGTTAGTGAGGAAATTACTTGCTTTATCGCCGTCATTTACAATTCTAGAAAGAACCTCTCCTTTTGATGTTTTTTCAAAGAAAACAAATTTGGCTTCTAAAATATTCGAAAATAAATTGCTTTTAATCTCATATGTAATGGACTCAGAAATATTTTTGAATATAACATCTTTAAAGTAGCCTAAAATTGGTTGCAATATTGATATTACAAAAAAAATTAATATGAAAATTTCTTGATTTACAGTTTGTTTTTGAGTCATGCTGTCTATAAGATATTTAGATGTATAAGGGATTAAAAACGCAAGAAAACTGTAAAATAAAGAGATAGCGATTCCTAATATTTCTTTATTTTTATATTTTTTTACTATTTTTAATAGATATCCTTTTTGCTCTTTTTTCATTGTATTCCTCTGTAAAATGAAAATAGAAAACTACACTAACTATTTCAACGATGCTTAATAAAAGAATCGCATCAAATTTTAACGAAAAAATCTTAATTTAGACTTTTTGTGTTAAAACTATGGAATAGTAGCGCAGTAATATAATTTTTTAAATTTATTTAAAACACCAGAGAAGAGAACTAGAATTCTGGTGATTTTTAAATGGACACTTGGTAAAAGCCTAAAAGCAAATTTATTATAATTTGGTACGGTCTCAAAAGTGAAATTAGACATAATTACCCTCCCTTGCAGTTTTAAAATGTTTTTTAGTTAAATTTAAGCTCATTATATTAATACAAAAAAGAAAAAAATGTCGAATAAGATAACATTTAAATAATTTTTATAAATTTGTATTAATTAATATTTTTAGATGTTATATTGTCGAAGTTTTAAAATCAAAATAGAATCTAAATTTCGATAAACATTTTAAAAGTCAAAAGTTCAGATACAATAAGAAAAACTTTTTAAAATTCTAATAAAAAATATGCTTTATTTTGCCAATAAAAGGATATTTTTGCATTTATATTTATTTAGCGGAGAAAAAAATACTCAAAGATTTTTAAGTCGTAGTGAAAAAACACTGCGGCTTTTTTTGTGACAAATGAAAAAGCCTTTATAGTGCAAATTTATATACAAGAAACTTTATTTTGGTGCCGATGACCGGACTTGAACCGGTACGATGTTGCCACCGAGGGATTTTAAGTCCCTTGCGTCTGCCTATTCCGCCACATCGGCATAAAATTCTAAAATTTTCGACTAAATTTTTTATCAAAAAATTGGAGGGATATTCAAAAAAGAAATGTATTCAAAGTTCTATAATCTGCATTATACCCTTTTTTACAGGGGCTGTCAGGAAAATGAAGACACAAAGTTTTAAGGCTTACTTGTGCCTGTCTATTTCAACACACCAGCATATCGACAAAGTTAATTGTACCATAATAAAGAAATAAATTCAAGGGCAATTTGAAAAACTTTAAATCTATACTAAAAGTTTAGCTAAAAAAGTCGCTTCAACCAAAATATACTAGCATGGAGTTTGCAATAAATTAAATAACGTTTAGAGTGAAACTTAAAATTCTTAAAAAATCTTTTATAATATTTTTTTAGACAAATAAAGATAATCAATTAGCTCATTTACATGTGCTAAGCAAATTTCTAAAAAATTACCCTTTTGTCTCTTTTTGTGCTAAACTAAAATTATTATTATCATTAGGCAGAAGGAATTTTTATATGGATCAGTTTTTGAGAACAAGCATTTTATTAGGGGAATACGCATTAAAAAAACTTAATAACAGCACCGTTGCAGTTTTTGGCCTTGGAGGAGTTGGATCCTATGTTGTAGAAGGTTTAGCACGAATTGGAATAGGTCACTTTATATTAATTGACAATGATACTATAGACATAACTAATTTAAATAGGCAAATCATTGCTTTACACAGCACAGTAGGTAAGCCAAAAGTGCAGGTAGCCAAAGATCGCATTTTAGATATCAACCCTGCAGCTAAAGTTGTAATATATAAAACTTTTTATTCAAAGGAAAGCAATCTAAACATTTTTAACGACTGTGACTATGTTGTTGACGCTATTGACTCTATACAATCGAAGATATACCTTGTATGTCAATGCTCACAAAAAAATATTCCAATTATAAGTGCAATGGGCACCGGTAACAAGCTTGATCCTACTTTATTCGAAATTGAAGACATCTTTAAAACAAGTGTTTGCCCTATTTGTCGAATAATGAGACAAAAGTTAAAAAAATTGAATATAAAATCACTAAAAGTAGTCTATTCAAAAGAACAACCTATAACGCTGAGTAAAGCCAACATAAACCATAATAAAAAGCCTATTATAGGAAGTGTACCTTTTGTTCCATCTGTTGTTGGGTTAATCATAGCAGATGAAGTTGCCAAAGACTTAATAAAAAAGTAATTTTAAAATTTAAATCTTAAAATGTATTAGGTTTTATATGTTAAGTTTTTATCGCAACGAGATTTTCGGGCAATTCATCTGAATTTAATTGAATATAATTATTTTTATTTGCACAAATTTCAGATTGATTAGTGTTTTTTAACTCGTGCTTGTCACTTTTTAAAAAATTTTCTTTAGCAATTGCCAGCATAAGCTTTATTCTGTTTTCTTGGTTAACTTTTGGAGTGCTGGGGTCATAATCTATAGCAACGATATTGGCTATAGGATTAATTTCTTTTATTTTTCTAATCATCCCCTTGCCGCAGATATGGTTAGGAAGACATCCGAAGGGTTGTGTGCAGACAATGTTTTCGTACCCAGATTCAGCTAGTTCTAACATTTCTGCAGTTAAAAACCAACCCTCACCCATTTTATTTCCGTATCCGATGACTCCACCTACTAAGGTTTTAGTATGTTTATATGTTGCTGGTACTTTAAGTTTTAAATTTCTTTTTATTGAACTTAACATTATATTTTCAATTTTTTCGAGATATTTTATAAAAGCTTTTAACACAAATGCTTTCAACCGACTTCCTCCATAGAGTTTTATATCTTCAATGCGATTATCTATTTTAAAAAATAAAAAGCCCAATAATCCTGGTACACAAACTTCACAATTCTGTGAAGCCAAAAATTCTTCTAGCTGATTATTACCAAGACTAGAATATTTTATATAGATTTCACCAACAACTCCAACCTTGATTTTATCTATTGAGTGAGTTTTTATTTGTGCAAAGTCGTCAGATATCGCATTCATATTTTTTGTAAGTTCTTCGAAAGTAATACTATTTCTAACATTTATTTTATTTGTTAAGAGCTTTATCCACTTTTCGGTTAAAGATTTACAACTGCCAAGATTTGCCTCATAAGGCTTAACTTGATTATTAAGACACATCAACAAGTCTCCATAAACAACAGCATAAAGCATATGTCTTAACATTTTAAGTGTTAGTTTAAATCCACTGTTTTTTTCGAGTCCAGATAAATTTAAAGATACAACCGGAACATTATCAAATCCAGCCTTTTTTAAAGCTTTACGCAAAAGATGAATGTAATTTGAAGCTCGACAGCCCCCGCCAGTTTGAGTAATCATAAGCGCAGTTTTATTTATGTCATAATTTCCGCTTTTAAGAGCATGAATAAACTGTCCAATAACTAAAAGCGCAGGATAACAAGTATCATTATGTACATATTTAAGCCCTTCTTGAGCTATCTCTGGCTCATTGCCATCTAGAAGTACTGTCTTATAGCCATAATGTTCAAAAACGTTTTGCAACAGTTTAAAATGAATCGGAAGCATCATAGGCAATAGTATAGTATATTCTTTTTTCATTTCTTTTGTAAAAAAAATCCGTCCATCTTTTGAATATTTTAGTTCAGCCATAAGGGCCCCCTTAATTATTATGTATAGCAGCCAATAAGCTACGTAACCTTATTTTTACTGTACCAGGATTTGTTATTTCATCTATTTTGATTTGTGTGTAAATTTTGCCAGACTTTTTAAGAATACTACGAACCTCATCTGTAGTAATAGCATCCACTCCACAGCCAAACGAAACAAGCTGTACTAGATTCATATTTTTTTTGTCAGAAATATATTTTGCCGCGCTATAAAGTCTAGAATGATATGCCCATTGATTAAGCACATCTGTAGAAAATTTTTTTACTATTCCGCTAATAACATCTTCTGAGATAACAGCTACGCCCAAACCTGCAATTATTTTATCTATCGAGTGATTTATCTCTGGATCAATATGGTATGGTCTGCCAGCCAGGACAATTATGTCTCGTTTTTGAGCCTGTGCAGTTTTTATAATTTCTTTACCGGCTGCTTTAATACGATTAATATATAAATAATATTCTTTATAAGCCTCTTTTGCTGCTTTTTTTACTTCTTTAAAAGATATCCGATCAAAATATTTACACAAAATTTTATGCATTTTTTTAGGAAAATCCTTTGGACGATGAATGCCAACATAATCATTTATAAAAGTAACATTATTTAACTTTCTAACATTTGCAGCAATTACTTCAGGATAATAGGCAACTACCGGACAATTATAGTGGTTATCTCCTAGATTTTCATCAAAATTATATGACATACATGGATAAAAAATGTGATTAACTCCAGAGCTCAAAAGTGCCTCGATATGCCCATGCATTAACTTTGCAGGATAGCAAACTGTATCCGATGGAACAGTATGTTGACCACTTAGATACATCTCTCTGGTAGAAACAGGAGAGATTTTAATTCCGAACCCAAGTGATGAAAAAAAAGCATACCAAAACGGTAACATTTCGTACATATTAAGGCCCAAAGGGATTCCTATAGTATCTCTTTTGGCAGAGACAAAATTTTTATACTGTTGTAACAGATTCAATTTATACTTATATATATTAAAACTATCATCAGTGACTTTTCCATTAATGGGCCTTCCACATTTGTTTCCACTTATGTAACGATGCTGGCCAGCAAATTTATTTATTGTTAATTTACAATTATTTGCGCATATACCACAATTAGCATATTTAACTTCATGAGAGAAATTTTTTAACCCGTTTAAATTTATAATACTGCTTTTTTCAATTTCATGTTTTTTGGCATAAAGTGCAGAACCATAAGCTCCCATCAGACCAGAAATATCAGGACGAATAACCTCTGCTCCGATTTCGAGCTCAAATGCTCTCAGAACAGCGTCGTTTAAAAACGTTCCACCCTGAACCACGATTTTTCTTCCGAGCTCTTTTGGCGAAGTGGCTCGAATAACTTTGTGCAAAGCGTTTTTTACAACGCTTATAGATAACCCCGCAGAAATGTCCTCAATAGTAGCACCGTCTTTTTGAGCCTGCTTAACAGAAGAGTTCATAAACACAGTACATCGAGAACCTAAATCAACAGGAGTTTTAGAAAAAAGTCCCAATCTAGAAAATTCTTCAATAGAATACCCTAAAGCATTAGCAAAAGTTTGTAAAAAAGATCCACACCCCGAAGAACAAGCCTCATTTAAGAAGATATTATCAATAACACCATTTTTGACTTTAAAGCATTTTATATCTTGCCCTCCGATATCGATAATAAATTCGACATCTGGCATAAAATTCTGCGCTGCAGTAAGGTGTGCGATTGTTTCGACAATGCCAAAATCTATGCTAAAAGCGCTTTTTATCAAATCTTCTCCGTACCCTGTTACAGCGCTGGCTGCCACTTTTAAATTAGGATATTCTGCATATAATCCTTCTAAAAATTCTTTTATAATATTTATAGGCTCACCTTTATTTGGCATATAAACTGAGTGCAACAGCTCACAATCTTCACTAATAACTGCGGCTTTGACTGTAGTAGATCCGACATCTAGTCCTATATAAATTTTGCCTTTATAATTTTTTATGATTCCAGTTTTCACTTTATTTTCATTATATCTTTTTTTAAATTTTTCGTATTCATCTACATTTTTAAAAAGAGGATTATTATGTGCAAAATGATTAGAATTTTTACAGTTTCCCATCGCCTTAATAATTCCGTCCAAATTTATAATTTTATCTGCACAAATTGCTGTACCGAGAGCAACATAATATAAGGAATTTTCTGGACAAGTTCCCTGTGTTTTTAATGCTTTGTCAAAAAATCTACGAAGTTCACTTAAAAAAGTGAGTGGTCCACCCAAATATAAAACATTCCCTTTTATTTCTCTTCCTTGAACTAACCCTGCAATTGTTTGATTAACTACCGCCACAAATATGCTGGCGGCTATGTCGGCCCGGCTAGCTCCTTGATTTAATAGTGGTTGAATATCAGACTTTGCAAAAACACCACATCTCGAAGCTATAGTATAAATTTTTTTATGATCTTTAGCCAGCTCATTAATTTTGTTAACAGAAACACTTAAAAGATTTGCCATTTGATCAATAAAAGCACCGGTCCCTCCAGCACAAGAGCTGTTCATCCGAACTTCTAATTGATCTGATAAGAATAATATTTTAGCATCTTCTCCACCTAGTTCTATTATAACATCGGTTTGGGGAGAAAAAGTATTTGAAGCGATTTTGGTAGCATATACTTCTTGAACAAACGGAATTTTGCAAGAATCTGCAACTCCCATGCCCGCAGAACCAGATATAGCAATTTCTACAGGCAAGTTATGCACTATATTATCTTTAACAAATTTAAGAATTTTAATTATTTGTTGCTTTATTTGAGAATAATGTCTTTCATAGTTTTTGTAAACAATCGAACTATTTTCGTCAACAACTATGCATTTAACAGAAGTTGAACCAACGTCAAGACCTATTTTCAAAGAAACCCCTCCGAGAATTCTATGCAACAAAATAATAAAGGTTAATTAAATTAATCTAAAAAGTTTAATTTCTAAATTGAAAAAAACTTGTTTTTATTATAGCATGATGATATAATAAAAAGCAATTATATATTTTAATTATTTTGTTGATTTTTGATGGTTTTAGTAAAATAATGATTTTAGCATAAAATTAGTATTGTGGGTGAATTTTGTGAAAAAAATCGACTTAAATACTCGAACTCCTTATGAAATAATAATAGACGAAAATTTAATGCAATATTCCGGCAACTATATAAAAAATGTTTCGCATGCAAAACAAATTTTAATTATCACAGATGATATTGTTAATGAACTGTATTCAAATAAGCTTACAGATTCGCTAATTAAAAATGGGTTTGAAGTATTTCTGTTTGTTTTTTCACATGGAGAAGTCTCAAAGAATATTCAGACGCTTGAGCGAGTATATTCTTTTTTAATAAAAAACAAATTCACTCGGTCAGATTTAATTATAGCTTTGGGTGGAGGCGTACCTGGAGATTTGGCTGGGTTTGTAGCGGCTACTTATATGCGTGGTATAGATTTTATACAGATTCCGACTTCTTTATTATCACAATTAGATTCATCTATAGGTGGAAAAAATGGCGTAAATCTTTCTCATGGTAAAAATCTTATTGGCACATTTTATCAGCCAAAACTTGTTCTTATTGATGTGAATACACTTAAGACTTTGCCGAAACAATCTGTTTCAGATGGCATAGCTGAGGCTATTAAATATGCGTTAATAAAAAGTCCAAAACTATTTTATCTGATAAAAAATAATGATTTTGAATATATATTAAAAGATTTAATTTTTGAATGCATCAATATAAAAAAGTCGATTATAGAAAAAGACGAGTATGAAAAAGCTGATCGTAAACTTTTAAACTTTGGACATACTTTGGCTCATGCTATAGAAAAATTTTATGATTTTAAAGGGTATACTCATGGGCAAGCTGTGTCAGTTGGTATGGCTTATACTACTCTATCTGGCGAAAAGTTAGGAATAACTAGGCCTGGAACGTATTCTGAATTAATTTCTGTCTTAGAAAAATATAACCTTCCATATCAAATCAATTGTGACATGGACAAGATCGTAGAAATAGCTAAAGTGGACAAAAAAGCTACGGGAGAATTCTTTGACCTGGTTTTAATAAAGGAGCTAGGCAACGCCTTTATTAAAAGAATAAAAAAGGATGACTTAAAAAAATATATCGGAGGTTAAAGCTTATGAGTACCGCTATTATCACACCTCAAAGACTTTCTGGTTCCATAGATGCGCCACCAGCAAAAAGTATAATGCATAGAGCAATAATTTGTGCACTTTTGGCTAGAAGTATAAGTGAGATATATCCGGTAGATTTATCTAACGATATTATGGCAACAATAAACGCTGCAAAAACTTTAGGAGCATTTGCTAATATAGTATCCAATAGACTCATAATTGACTCTAGAAATGCATTTAATTCTAATTATATAAATATAAATTGCAATGAATCGGGGTCAACTTTGCGTTTTTTGCTGCCTGTAGTAAGTGCATTTGGAATCAATGCAATATTTGAAGGAGTTAATAGCTTAATAAGCCGACCTATGGGTGTTTATGCTCAAATTTTGCCTGATTTTGGTGTAAGATGCAGCTATTCGGGAAAGTTGCCTTTTGCTGTAAGTGGAAAACTAAAAGCAGGAAGATTTTTGGTTCCCGCGGATGTGAGCTCTCAATTTATTACGGGTTTATTGTTGGCATTGCCGCTTTTGAAGGAGGATAGCGAAATCATTTTCACAACGGCTCTTGCTTCTTCAGGATATATTGACACGACTATAAAAGTTATGCAAGACTTTGGTGTTAAAGTGATAAGAACTAATGTAGGATTTAAAATTCCTAAAAATCAACATTACTGTGCCCAAAAAGAATATTTTATAGAAGGAGATTGGTCTCAATCAGCGTTTTTTATGGCAGCGGGTGCAATAAGTGGCCCTGTAACTGTGAGAGGATTAAGTTTAGATTCATTTCAAGGAGATAAGATTGTTGCTAAGATATTGTACAGAATGGGTGCAAAAATTAGTTATAATAAAAAAAAGTGTGAGATTACAGTGGCTTCGGGTAGACTCTCAAATTTTAATATTTTCGCAGCACAAAATCCGGATCTAGTTCCGATATTAGCAGTGTTGGGAGCTTGTGCAGAAGGTACGATGCGCATTTTAGGTGTTTCACGGCTACGCTACAAAGAAAGTGATAGGCTTTATGCTATAAATGATGGCTTAACAAAGTTAGGAGTAAATGTTACAGAAGTTGAAGACGGCCTTTTAATTAAAGGCCAAAAGCAATTTGATAATTCAAATTTAAACGGGTTTAATGATCATCGGATCGTTATGGCCTTTTCTGTTGCGGCTATTAGAGCAAGAGAAAGGATAAGTATATCTGATGCAGAGAGTATAAGCAAATCATATCCATCATTTTTTGAAGATTATAATAAACTTGGAGGAAGTGTGAATGTCCTCGACATATAGCGGAAGTATAAAGGTTTCTATATTTGGAGAAAGTCACTCAGATGCGATCGGAGCAGTTCTAGACAATATTCCGGCTGGAGAAAAAATCATTTTTGATGAAATAATTATGCAAATGCAAAGAAGAGTTCCTGGTCATAATAATATTTCTACAGACCGTAAAGAAAATGATATTCCAGAGGTTATTTCTGGAATTTTAAACGGCTATACAACAGGTGCACCTGTTTGTGCTATTATAAAAAATAATAACGTAAACTCAGAAGACTATAAAAGCTTAAAAGATTTAATCAGGCCTGGGCATTCAGATTATTCTGCAAATATAAAGTACAGAGGTTTTAATGACAAACGTGGTGGAGGACATCTTTCTGGACGATTAACTGCAGGTTTAACTTTTTGTGGCGCTATTTGCAGACAGATCTTAGAACATCGTGGAGTAGTGATTGGAGCACATGCTTATTCTATTTTTGATGTTTTTGACAAAAAATTCGAAGGAAATCTTTCAGATAAGCTTTTAATAAATTTATCAAGAGAACGCTTTCCAGTTATCGACCGTAATAAAAAAGAAGAAATGATGGAAAGAATTTTGCAGGTTCAAAAAGATGGAGATAGCATAGGTGGCATAATAGAATGTGCTATAAAAAATATTCCGCCAGGAGTTGGTGCGCCAATATTTGATGGGGTAGAAAATAAAATTTCGAGTTTGATTTTTGCTATTCCGGCTATAAAAGGAATCGAGTTTGGCGCTGGTTTTAGCTCCGCAAAGATGCGCGGTAGTCAAAATAATGATCCATTTGTAATCAATGGTGGAAAAATCGCTACATATACTAACAACCATGGAGGAATTTTGGGCGGGATTTCTTCTGGTATGCCAATAATTTTTCGGTGTGCAGTTAAGCCAACTCCTTCCATATCAAGACCTCAAAAAATTGTTAATATTAAATCAAAGCTTATGCAAGAAATCTCTATCTCTGGAAGACACGACCCATGTATTGTTCCAAGAGCGGTACCGGTTGTAGAATCAGTAGCAGCTATTGCACTGCTCGATCTTTTTAAAGAGGCTGGGTTATTATGAATTTAGAACAGATCCGTATTCATATTGATAAAATAGATGATGAGATTTTAAATTTAATTTTAAAACGAATAGATTATTCAAAACTTGTGGCAAAGATAAAATTAAAAGAAAATATTCCTATTTATGACGAAAAGAGAGAACAGAAAATTTTAAAAAGGCTACAAGTTCTATCGGCTAACGATTTTAAATATATTTTACCAATCTTTTCAGAAATATTAAATTCGAGTAAATACATTCAAAAGGAAATATTAAATAGCAAAGAAATATGATGCGCTTATTAAAAATTGATTTTTATTTTATAAAATTAAATACATGGTTATAGTATTCTACTGGCTGTAAAAGCCTGCTTAGAGCATGTCCAGCCTGATCTATAAGTAATTTTTCTTTCTTGCAATTGGCTGCGTCATACAATCTATTGCACATCTCTACTGGAATAAAATTGTCTGCAGTTCCATGAATAAATAATATTGGTATGCTGGATTTTTTTATTTGTTCAAGGCTGGAGGCCTCTTTAAAAGTGTAGCATGCACGCAGACGAGAAATAAGACTAGCGCAGGCTATAATAGGAAAATGTGGCAAATTAAATCTAAGCTTTAGCTCGGAAGTAAAAACCTCGTCGACAGAAGTGTAACCGCAGTCTTCAACTATAGCTACCACATTTTTAGGCAGATTTTCTCCACTAACCATCATAGCTGTAGCAGCTCCCATAGAAACTCCATGCAGAACTATTTTTGCCTGAGGATTTTCTTCTAAGATTAAATAAATCCACTTTAAAATATCGTGCTTATCGAGCCAGCCCATTCCAATATATTTGCCTTCGCTCTTTCCATGTGCACGCAAATCTGGCGTAATAACATTATATCCATTGCAATAATAGTGACAAGCGATGTCAAGAACATAATTTTTATTTTGAGAATATCCATGAAGTATAATTGCATAATTATCAGATTTTTTATTCAGATTAAATTTTGTCCCATATAATTTTAACTTATCATATGAAATTACAGATACTTCCTGTTTATTAACGTCTTTTAACCATAAAATTGAATGCATATATTCTTTTTCAAAATTTTCTTCAATAATATGTTGAATATTTGCAGGGACATTATTTTCGATGTTTCGATTAGCCCCCTCAGATGTTTCGCTGCTACGGACTAAAGCATAGTTAAAAAAGTAGTTGCCAACACACATCAACACCATAAAAAAAGTTAAAATTATTGCAGAAAAAATAATTAAAAGTTTCTTTTTTTTCATATTATAGCACTCTATTAATTTGTATTTTTATTTTTTATAAAATATTTCAATTGCATGTTTATAAACTTTAATAACTCTAATAGCCATATTATTTTTAGTATTGCCAATAATAACGCTGTTTCTTACTTTATTTTTTAATTTTAAACGTTCATCTCTAGACATGTTATAAACAAAATTTAATTTCTGAATAAAACTAGATTCATTATTAAAAATAAAGCCATTAACATTTTCAATTATTTGCCCTTTATTTATGGGGTCTTCACGTTGAATTACTGGCAAACCCATAGACATAGCTTCTAGCATAGATATTGAATTTGTATCGGTTAGAGAAGCAGTTAAAAATATATCGCAAGCAGCATAATAAGGCAATAATTTATTATTTGGAATTTTACCTGTAAATATAACAATATCACTAATTTTTAAATTTTTAACTTGTTCTTCCAAATCTTTTTTCGCTGGCCCATCTCCCACAATTAAAAATCTAAAATTTTTATTTATTTTAGAGTATTTTTCTATATAATTTATCAATAAGTCAATGCTTTTTTCTTTACCGATTCTAGAAACAATACATCCAACAAATGCGTCATTTGCAATGTTATAAATTTTCCGTATCCTTGCGATATCATCCGCAGAAACGTTTTGTATAGAAAATCTATCCACATCAACGGGGTTAGGAATAATCTCAATATTTCGACGTAAACCAGCGTTTATTAAGTATTCATGACTTTTGGGTGACGGGCCAGTAATGATAGTTGCTCTTTTGTAAAGCGACCGAATATAATTGTAAAATATGCGTTTACCAGTCTTTATAAGAGGTTTTGGCATTACATAATACATATAATCATCGTATATTGTGTGCAAAGTGTAAATTACAGGACGTTTTAACATTTTGGAAACTAAAACACCAAATAAGCCTATTCCGAATTCTGTATGAATGTGTATAACATCCGGATCAAACCTTTTTATAATTTGATATTGTTTAATATTTAGCGGCATAGAAAGCCCATAACCATAAATCCTTTTTAATTTTATACTTGGGCAATGCAAAACTCCGGATTCTTGGTCGATTTTTTTGTCTTTTGGATTAGTTGTAACGACAAGAACGTCATGTCCAAGTGATTCAAGAGCCTCTTTAAGCGCAAACACATGGGTAGCTACACCGTTGATTTCTGGAACATACGTATCTGAAAATAAAGCTATTTTCATAAAAAGATCCTTTCAAATTTTAAGCCGATAATTAAGTAGTATATATTAATTCTTTTGATTTTTCAAGCAAACTAATTAAAAAATAGTAGTTTATGCAAGTTTTTGAAGGTATTCACTATATAAATTTTATTTATGAAAAACATTAAGCATGATTTTAGAGATTTATATATTTAAAGTTTGTTTAAAGCAAAAAAATAATTTATTTTTAAATTTCATTTCTGATTTAATTTAAAAAATTAATTTTGAGAATTGACAAATCGTATAAATAATTATATAATTTCTTAAAAATTGTATAACTATTCAAATAAAAAGATATAAGTCATATATTTTTTAAAATATTATATTTATTTTTAGAGATATTTGATAATTGCAAGAGAATATAGGAGCGTAGTAGACATGGAGAACAGCTTATTTAGAAAAAAAAGTCTTGAAAGGATTTCTTCTCCGGAGCAATTAAATGATTATATAAAAGTTTCGAATCCAAGTGTTTGGCTTGTGATTGGGGCTATGATTATTATTGCAGTTTCTTTTTCTATTTGGGCTTTTAATGGAAATATTACTTCTGAAATATCTGGAACAGGAGTATTTAAGACCAATAATAAAAATAATATAGACTTGGTTGTTTGTTATGTTGATGCCAATTACGCTTCTAAAATTTCAGAGGGAATGCCAGTTAGAATATACGATAAATTTAAACCTATGAATGCTTATATAAATGGTAAAGTAACAAAAATTTCACAGACTCCAGTTAATCAAGAAGATATCTTGCATTCTTATTCTAGTGAATATATTGCAGACAACCTTTTAGAGTCGGATTATGGAGTTGAAGTTTTGGTAAAACTAAATAAAAATTTGCAGAATAATTATGATTGGGCTAATAACGAAATTGGTAACGATGACTTTATTAAGTTGGATGGATTGTGTAAGGTGGATATAATTACAGAGTCAATTACGCCGATAAATTTTCTCTTTAATGGATCAAAATCAAAATAGAAGGGTGAAATATTACAATGCTTAAAAGTAAGGTCGCTAAAGTGCCTATGATTATGCAGATGGAAGCTTTGGAATGTGGTGCGGCTGCCTTGGCAATGATCCTTGCTTATCATGGCAAATGGATTCCACTTGAAAAGGTTCGTGCCGATTGCGGAGTTTCGAGAGATGGCAGTAACTTGAAGGATATGTCTGATGCGGCTAAAGCTTATGGATTGCAGGTGGATGCTTATAGATGTGGCTTGGATGATGTTAAGACACTACCTGTTCCTGCAATTATTCATTGGAATTTTAACCATTTTGTGGTATTAAACGGGTTTAAAAAAAATAAGGCAGTTATAAATGATCCGGCAAGAGGTACAGTTGAAGTAACAATGGATGCTTTTGATAAATCTTTTACTGGAATTATAGTCTGCTTTGAAAAGACGAATTCTTTTGTACCAGATGGAAAAAGGAAAAGTGTAATTTCTTTTGCTCAAAAGCGACTTAAGGGAACTTTAGTACCATTTGTTTTTGTTGTTTTAACAGGGCTTTTAGTCACTTTTATTGGAATTGTTAATCCTGTTTTTACACGAATTTTTTTTGATAGAATTTTATCTGGAGAAAATCCCGAATGGTTATTGCCAGTTCTTTCGGGAATGGCTATGCTTGTAGTTTTTCAAATAATAGTTCAGGCGATAAATATTATTTACATGTTAAAAATAAAAGGGAAATTAGCTATTGTTGCAAATTCAACCTTTATATGGCATGTGCTGCGGTTGCCAATGAATTTTTTTTCTCAGCGCCAAGTTGGAGACATCGCGATGAGGCAATCTTCTAACGAGAGTATAGCCGAAGTTTTGATCCAAAACTTGGCTCCCATTTTTTTAAATGCAATAATGCTGATTTTTTACTTTTTTATGGTAATAAACATCAGTTGGCTACTTACTCTTTTGGGATTGAGTGCTGTTATTATAAATATGTTTTTAGCAAATTATATTTCTAAAAAAAGAATTAATATTACTCGTGCTCAGCTGAGAGATGGAGGAAAACTTGCTTCGGCTACGGTTTCTGGAATCGAAATGATTGAGACGATTAAATCTGCTGGTGCAGAAAATGGCTTTTTTGAAAAATGGTCTGGCTATCAAGCATCTGTGAATTCGTCTGTGGTTAAGTTCTCAAAATTAAATGAGTATATTGGAGCGATTCCATCTGTAGTGCAAGGATTTGCTAATTCTGCAGTGTTACTCATAGGTGCCATGTTCATTATGCAGGGCACAGACGGATTTACTGCCGGAGTTTTAATGATGTTTCAGGGCTATTTAGGAAAGTTTATCGAACCACTTGAATCTTTTAGGGGAGTCGGACAGCAAATTCAAGAGATGCGCACAGATATGGAGCGTATTGAAGATGTTATGAATTATGAGCCGGATGTTTTTTATGATGACTTAAAAATAGATGAAAATAAAGAGTACACAAAGCTAAGTGGCGAAATGCAAATGAAAAATATTACTTTTGGATATAAACCATTAGGAGAACCTTTGATTAAGGATTTTGATCTAATATTAAAACCAGGGTCTACTGTAGCTTTTGTAGGAGCATCTGGTTGCGGGAAATCTACCCTTGCAAAACTTATTTCGGGGCTATATAAACCATGGTCTGGAGAGCTAACTTTTGATGGAGTGCCGATTTCTAACATAAACAAAGAGATCTTTACAAGCTCGGTTGCGGTTGTTGATCAGGATATAATTTTGTTTGAGGACACCATAGCAGATAATATAAAAATGTGGGACAAGTCAATAAGTGACGCTGAAATGATTGTAGCGGCCAAAGATGCGCATATTCATGAGGATATAATGCTAAAAGAAAATGGTTATAGCCATAAAGTGCTGGAGGGGGGAAAAAATTTTTCTGGCGGACAAAGACAACGCTTAGAAATAGCCAGAACTCTAGCTAAAAATCCTACAATAATCATATTGGATGAGGCAACTTCGGCCTTAGATGCCAAGACAGAATATGATGTAATAAAATCTATTACAGATAGAGGTGCTACTTGTATAATTGTGGCACATCGCCTATCTACAATCCGTGATTGCGACGAAATAATTGTTTTAGAAAAAGGCAAGGTCGTTGAGCGTGGCACTCATGATGAATTATTTGCTAACAATGGACTTTATAAGCAATTAATTACTACAGAATAAACATGCATAAGGGAGGTGTGTATTTTGAGTTGGTTTAGTGAACAGCTAAAAAATCGAATGAAAAAAGATAAGGAAGATTTTGAAAAATCTTTTGTTGTTCTGTCGTCGGTTGTTATAGGAGAGTCTGCAATAGCCAAAGCTCTCAACAACGACAGACAAAAAACGCAAAATGCTATCGAAGAAGTCTTACGGTTCTATAATGCAAAAATTATAGAACTGCCAAGCAAATTAGAAGATATGAACGAACAGCTTGAATATATGCTACGTCCCACCGGAATTATGCACAGAAGCGTTGAACTTAAAGGTAAGTGGTGGAAAAATGCAGTGGGCGCGTTAATTGCACAAACTAAGTCTGGAGATACTGTAGCATTGGTTCCAGACGAGGTTAAGGGATACAGCTTTTTTGACTATGAATCTGGAAAAAGAATTAGAATAAATGAAAAAACTAAAGATCTGTTAGAAGATGATGCCTTCTGCTTTTATAAACCTTTTCCTTTAAGAAAAATAAGCCTTATTGATATAAGTAAATATATTTTGTCGACATTAAGTAAATTTGATATGGCATATATAATTTTTATTTCGCTTGTGATACAGTTAATTGGAATGATTTTGCCATTTGTAAATAAATTATTATATGGTGGAGTTATTCCTATAGGCAAAGTTAGCTTGCTGTTTCCTTTTGCATGCTTACTTGTTGGGTTAACACTATCTCAAACTCTTATAAGAATTACAAGTAATTTAGTTACAGCTAGAATTGGAATGAAAATGAATATGTCAATTCAGGCGGCTACAATGAGTAGAGTTATGTCTTTGCCGGCAAACTTTTTTTCTAATTACAATTCTGGAGATTTATCGTCTCGTGTAGAGGGTATGCAACAAATCTCGATTATGATAAGCGGCATATTTTTTGGCACAGGACTCACTAGCATATGTTCGTTTGTATATATCTTTCAGATGAATCAATATGCGCCTCAATTGGTTGCACCAGGAATTTTATTTATCTTTATCCAGCTAGCTTTAAATATCTTGAGTACATTTATGTTGATAAACTTGAATAGAAAAAAAACTGATGTGAAAATTAAATTAAGTGCGTTAATATATTCACTGTTTTCTGGAGTTCAAAAAATAAAATTATCTGGAGCCGAAAGACGAGCTTTCTCTAATTGGGCCAATATGTATAAATCTGCTGCAAAAATAGATTATAATCCTCCTATTATAATAAAGATTTTGCCGATGTTTTCCACTGTAATATCAATGGTAAGTACGATAGTTCTATATTATATAGCTAGCGCCACCAATGTGTCTATGGCAGACTTTATTGCATTTAGCACGGCTTTTGCTGCAGTTAGTGGATCAATTTTAGCACTAGCTCCACTGTTTACAAAGTTTTCAGAAATGAAACCCATTATAGAAGTTATAAAGCCAATATTAGATACGCAGCCAGAAGTCAGTGAAAATAAAAAAATATTAACAAGCTTATCTGGTGCAATAGAGTTAAATAACGTTTCTTTTAAATATAACGAAAATGGTCCATTAGTGCTAGATAATATTAGCTTAAAAATTAATCCGGGGCAATATATTGCTATAGTTGGAAAAACAGGTTGTGGAAAATCTACTTTGATGAGATTGCTTTTAGGATTTGAAACTACTAAAAACGGTGCTATATATTATGATGGACAGGATATAAATTCTTTAGATTTAAGAAGTCTAAGACGGCATATTGGTGCTGTTATGCAAAGTGGTAAGCTTTTTCAAGGGGATATTTATTCTAACATTGTAATTTCTGCACCGTGGCTTACGCTTGATAATGCCTGGGAGGCAGCTAAACTTGCTGGTATAGATAAAGATATAAAAGATATGCCAATGGGTATGCATACAATCATAACAGAAGGTAGCGGCGGAGTTTCTGGTGGACAAAAACAGCGTTTGATGATTGCTAGAGCGATAGCTCCTAAGCCAAGTATACTTATGTTTGACGAAGCCACCAGTGCTCTTGATAATATAACTCAAAAGCAAATTTCTGACTCACTTGACTCTTTAAAAAGTACAAGAATTATTATAGCCCACAGACTTTCTACAATCAAAAATTGTGATAGAATTATAGTAATCAATAATGGCAGAATTGCCGAAGATGGAACCTTTGATGAGTTAATAGACAAAAATGGATATTTTGCGGAGCTTGTAAAACGACAACAAATTGCCTTAGCAAAATAATGTCTAAAAAATTGCGCCGCACTATATCGCGCGGAACTACCAATTTGCAAAAACATGGCGTCCCCGAGACGATTTGAACGTCCGACCTACTGCTTAGGAGGCAGTTGCTCTATCCTGCTGAGCTACGGAGACATTTTTTGCTTATAATTTTATCTTAAAATCAATTTTTTGTCAATTATTTTGCCACCAGACGAAAAAAGCATATTTTATTTTGATTTTAAAAAATATTTTTGCTTTTACCCCTTGAAATGCAATTAAATTTGTGATATAATTAATCTTATCAGTGCAGTTTGGTTGAAAGAGGTGACATGTGTGCGCAAAAATTTACACCCAACTTATAATAAAGCTACTATTACTTGTGCTTGTGGGAATGTTATTGAAACTGCATCAACTAAAGAAAATATAAAAGTAGAAATTTGTTCTAAGTGTCATCCGTTTTTTACCGGAAAACAAAAACTTGTGGATACCGGCGGCCGTGTGGATAGATTTAATAGACGTCTTAATAGTAAAAAAGATTAGTATTTGCTAAAAATTTAGCGGTGCAGTTTTGCACCGCTTGTCGTTTTACATAAAAGAATATTTTGTCATATTTGTATTAAAATATGAAACGCAACTCTCAATTAAGGTGGATTTTGCCTATGGTTAACTCTTATCTAACTGTAAAAAAAACTGCTTTTTATGAGTTAATTGAGAAGAAATCAAAATTTATTGGCTACATTAAGCCAATTGACAGGCAAGAAGAGGCAATAGATTTTATAAATGAAATGAAAATTAATAACTGGAGCGCTCGACATAATGTGTATGCCTATGTTGTTAGAGAAAATAATACATGTAAATACTCTGACGATAGAGAACCACAAGGAACAGCGGGTGCACCAATTTTGAGTATTATAAAGCAAAATAATTTAAAAAATGTAGTAATTGTTGTTGCCAGATATTTTGGAGGAATTTTGCTTGGCAGGAGTGGGCTTGTGAGAGCCTACAGTGATGCTGCTTCTGGAGCAATAAACTGCGCTGGAATTATAAAAAAATATCTTTGTTATGATTGTAGCATATTTTGTGATTATAATCAATACGGTAAGTTATTAAATATTATTAAAAAATATAGTGGAGTGGTGGACAGTGCAGATTTTGAGCGAGATGTGAGACTAAAATTTCATTTGCAGGTGGGGGAATTTTTGAATTTGTCTAAAAAGATTGCTGATTTTTCGGCAGGCACCTTAAATTGTAAGATTTTAGGAGAAAATTTTTATGATTTTTGAACTATATGTCGTTGCTTAAATTATTAAATTATGATAGTATTACGAAATGTTGAGGCTTTTAAATTTTTAGCGGAGGTCTTTTTATGCCGTTGCCAGATGGCTTTATAGAAGAAATAAAGTTTAAAAATGATATTATAGATGTGATTTCTTCCTATGTCAATTTAAAAAGGCACGGCAGAAACTTTGTTGGTTTGTGCCCTTTTCATAACGAAAAAACACCTTCTTTTAATGTGTATTTGCAGAGTAATTCATTTTATTGCTTTGGTTGTGGTGTTGGTGGAGATTTAATTACTTTTATTGAGAAAATTGAAAATTTGAGTTATATTGAAGCAATTAGATTTTTGGCTCAAAGAACAGGTATTAAAATGCCAGAAAATGATGGAAAAACACAGGAACTTTTAAGTATTAAGACACGGATTTTTGAAATTAATCGTGAAGCAGCACGTTTTTTTTATGAAAGGTTGTATTCGGAAGAAGGTAAAAAAGCTCTTGAGTATTTGAAAAATAGAGGACTTTCAAGTAAAATAATTCGAAAATTTGGGATTGGTTATTCTCCAAACTCTCGGTATGAGATTATAAATTATTTGAAGAAAAAAGGTTTTAAATATGAAGAGATGATAAATGCTAATCTAGTTTATGGCAAAAATGGTTCGAAAGTTGCTGCTCGTTTTTTTGACAGAATTATGTTTCCTATTATAGACTTGAGGGGAAATGTGATCGCTTTTGGCGGAAGAGTTATGTCGGACCAGCAGAAACCTAAGTATTTGAATACTTCGGACACGTTGGCCTTTAAAAAAAGTTTAAACTTGTTTTCTCTTAACTTTGCAAAGAGTGACAATGACGGAAGTTTAATTTTAGTTGAAGGTTATATGGATGTGATTGCGTTACATCAGGCGGGAATTAAAAATGTTGTGGCTACTTTAGGGACGGCTTTGACGATAGAACAGGCAAGGATTATTTCGAGATACGCAAAAGAAGTTGTGATTTGCTATGATTCTGATGAAGCCGGAGAAAAAGCAGCAGCTCGTGCAATTGACCTCTTACGGCCAACAGGACTTCTTATTAAGGTGATCTCGATTCCTAATGGGAAGGATCCTGATGAGTTTGTTAGACATTATGGCAAAGATGCTGCTGTTCGATTTTTTCAGCTTATAAAAAATTCTGAGAATGATGTTGAGTATAGATTACAAAAAGTTGCCAATAATTATAATTTAAATGAATCAAATGGAAAAGTTGCGTATTTAAAAGAATCTGTAAGAATTTTGGCGTTGCTGGATAATTTAATTGAACAGGAAATTTATGCTGGAAAATTAAGTGAGAAGTTAAATGTTCCAAAAGATGCGATTATATTACAGATTGAAAAGGAGAAAAAAAAGAAAAAAAGAATTATAGAAAAAAAACAGTTTTTGCAAGTGCAAGAAAATCTGTCCGCTAGAAACGATAAGATTAATGTTGAAAAATTTGATAACTTGCGCGCAGCTACTGCTGAGGAGGCTATAATTGCCTATATTTTTAATAACCCTGAAATGGCTGGAGAAATATTTTGTAGGCTTTCTAGCGAGAGTTTTTGTACAAGCTTTAATAAAAAAATATACTCAACTTTGGAAGAAAGATTTAAGGCTTTGAGACCTATTGGAATTACAGATTTGACTCAGGATTTTTCTAGTGAGGAAATTTCTGCAGTTGCAGCAATGGTGGCAAAAGAATCGGAAAGAATGTCGGATAAGGATTCAGTTTTGGAGTATATAGATGTGGTTTTATTCGAAAAGGAAAAATTGAACAAAAATAAAATAATATCAGATTATGGTGACGAGAACGAAATTATGGGATATATGAAATTGCTAAGGGAACATAAAAAATAGGGGGAATGTTAAATGACTTCGACTCCAATGAAGGATAAAAAAATTATTATGAAAAGTTTGTTCGATAAGGCTAAAATTAATGGCCGAATAAATACAAAAGAAATTCTTGACGCTATTGGAGAACTCGATTTTGGCCCAGAACAATTAGAAAAATTTTATGATGAACTTGAAAATGCAGAAATTGAAATAATAGAAGATTTTAGCGAGATAAAATCAGATGATTTGGAATTTACTAAAGAAATGGCAACAGAAAATTTGGACGATAATGGGGATTTTGCGGTTTCGGAAGGTGTTTTGATTGATGACCCAGTTAAAGTGTATTTGAAGGAGATTGGAAGAGTCCCTCTTTTGACCCCTGAAGAGGAATTCAATTTGGCTGTGAAATATTCTACGGGCGATATGAAGGCAAAGAAAAGGCTATCGGAGGCGAACCTAAGACTGGTTGTGAGCATTGCAAAAAGATATTTGGGAAGAGGTTTGCAATTTTTGGATTTAATCCAAGAGGGGAATATGGGACTGATAAAAGCTGTAGAAAAATTTGATTACACGAAAGGATTTAAATTTTCTACATATGCCACTTGGTGGATCCGTCAGGCCATTACTAGGGCTATATCAGACCAGGCAAGGACTATTAGAATCCCTGTGCATATGGTTGAAAGTATAAACAAAGTGAAAAAAGCACAAAGTGCGTTGTTGCATGCTAATGGGCATGAGCCTACAGCTGAAGAACTAGCAGAACAGTTAGATATGCCGCTTGAAAAAGTTAGGGAGGTTATTCGGGTTGCACAGGAGCCAGTTTCGCTCGAGACGCCGATAGGAGAAGAAGATGACAGCCATTTGGGCGATTTTATCCCGGATGATGAAGCTCTGGCGCCTGCAGACGCGGCTTCGCATGCATTACTTAAAGAACAGCTATCTAAGGTTCTTTATACGTTGACGCCTAGAGAAGAAAAAGTCTTAAGATTACGATTCGGACTTGAAGACGGTAGATCACGTACTTTGGAGGAAGTCGGCAGAGAATTTAATGTGACTAGGGAACGTATTAGACAAATTGAAGCTAAAGCACTCAGAAAATTGCGTCACCCAAGCAGGAGCAAGAAATTAAAGGATTTTCTTGATTGATTTGGCTTTTTACATAAACTTAATTTAAATGGCTTAGTTACCGAATATGGTAAAATATTATTGTGAATTATGTTTGAAATAAAAATACTAAAAAATGCTTGACTTTTTATACCGAATGCAATAAAATATACTGCATTGTGATAATAAGTGGAATATAAAAACCTTAATTATAACATTATTTCTGCAAAAAATCAACAATTTGTTTCTTTATTTGCGACTTTTTTTGTAATTATAGCTATTTGCCAACTATTAATATTATGAATTGGAGTGTAGAAAACTTATGCTGAATGTTAAACCTATGCATATGGGCAAAAATGTAAGAATGAGCTTTTCGCGAATAGATGAGGTTTTGAAAATGCCTAATCTTATTGAGGTACAGAAAAATTCGTATAAATGGTTTCTTGATGAAGGACTTAGGGAAGTCCTTAAGGATATTTCTAGAATTACTGATTACACTGGCAATTTGGTGTTGGAATTTGTAGATTATTATCTTGATAGCGATAAGCCAAATTATAGCGTTGCCGAATGCAAGGAGCGTGACGCGACTTACTCGGCGGCCCTTAGAGTTAAGACGCGCCTTTTAAACAAAGAAAGTGGAGAAATTAAAGAGTCGGAAGTTTTTATGGGAGATTTTCCTTTAATGACGGACAGTGGCACTTTTATTATTAATGGTGCGGAACGTGTGGTTGTTTCTCAGCTGGTTCGATCTCCTGGAGTTTATTATAAAATGGAGTATGATAAGACTGGAAAAGAATTGTTTAGTTCTACTGTTATTCCTAACAGGGGAGCTTGGCTTGAGTATGAAAATGATGTTAACGACATTTTTTATGTTAGAATAGATAAAAATAGAAAAATCCCTATAACAGTGCTTATTCGTGCACTTGGACTTGGAACAAATGACGAAATTATCGATTATTTTGGTCGTGATGCAAGAATTTTGGCTAGCATCGAAAAAGATCCTTGCAATAGTACGGAAGAAGCTCTTTTGGAAATATATCGCAAATTAAGACCAACTGAGCCGCCGACTCTTGACAGTGCAAAAAATCATTTGGACTCACTGTTCTTTGATGAGCGTAGATATGATTTATCACGCGTGGGAAGATATAAATATAATAAGAAATTAGGAATGACCAATAGATTGGTCGGGAGGGTACTATCTCAGCCTATTGTGAACCCTAATACTGGAGAGATTATTGCCGATGAAGGAGAAGTTATTTCTTTTGAAAAAGCAAATACTATAGAAAATGCGGGAGTTATGGTGGCTTATGTTAAGGCCGAAGACGAAGAAGTAAAAATAATTTCTAATGGAATGGTTGACATAAATTATTATGTCGATTTTGATGCTAAAAAAGAATGCGGAGTTAAAGAAAAAGTTAGGTTTAGCGTTTTATCTGAGATTTTAGAGTCGGCTAATTCACAAGAAGAGCTTAAAGAAACTATTATTAGTAGATTGAGTGAGCTTGTTCCTAATTATATTACTATTGATGACATATTTGCTTCAATTAATTATATGAACTGCCTTGCTTGTGGAGTCGGTAATACTGACGATATTGATCATTTGGGAAATAGAAGGATTCGTTCTGTGGGAGAATTGCTGCAGAATCAGTTTAGAATAGGTTTATCTCGCTTAGAGAGAGTAATTCGTGAGAGAATGACTCTTCAGGCGCAGGATTTGGAAATGTTAACTCCGCAATCTCTAATAAATATTAGGCCAGTTGTTGCGGCTATTAAGGAGTTTTTTGGTTCGTCTCCGTTATCACAGTTTATGGATCAGACAAACCCTTTGGCAGAGCTTACACATAAGAGACGCCTATCGGCATTGGGCCCTGGAGGTCTTTCTAGAGATAGAGCAGGTTTTGAAGTTCGTGACGTGCATTATAGTCATTATGGACGTATGTGCCCTATTGAAACTCCGGAAGGACCTAATATTGGTTTGATATCTTATTTAGCAACTTTTGCTAGAATTAATGAGTACGGCTTTATTGAGGCCCCTTTTAGAAAAGTTGATAAAGAAACTGGTGTTGTTACTTCAGAAGTAGTTTATATGACGGCGGACGTTGAAGATGAATTTATTGTTGCTCAGGCTAATGAGCCGCTCGATGAGGATGGCCACTTTTTAAATGCTAAAATTAATGGCAGATATCGCGATAACTTCGTTGAAGTTGAAAGTAATAGGGCTGATTATATGGATATTTGCCCTAGAATGGTAGTTTCTGTTGCTACGGCTATGATTCCTTTTTTAGAGAATGACGATGCCAATCGCGCTTTAATGGGGTCAAACATGCAACGCCAGGCAGTTCCTTTGCTAAAAACAGAGGCGCCAATTGTTGGAACAGGAATAGAATATAAGGCTGGAGTCGATTCGGGAGTTTGCATTCTTTCTAAAGATGACGGTGTTGTAGAAAGTGTTTGTGCAGATGAAATTAAGGTTAAGTATGACTCTGGTAAAGATGAGACTTTTAAGGTTACTAAATTCATGCGTTCAAATCAGGGTACATGTGTTAATCAGGTGCCTGTGGTTAGTGAGGGTCAACGGATTGAAAAAGGTGAGGTATTGGCAGATGGTCCTGCTACCTGTAACGGAGAAATAAGTTTAGGCAAGAACGTCCTTATTGGATTTATGACTTGTGAAGGTTATAATTATGAGGACGCGGTTCTTATTAGCGAAAAGATTGTTCGTGACGATGTGTACACTTCAATTCACATCGAGGAGTATGAAACTGATGCACGTGATACTAAACTTGGCCCGGAGGAGATTACTAGAGATATTCCTAATGTTGGTGAGGACGTTTTAAAAGATCTCGATGAGAGGGGAATAATTCGAGTTGGAACAGAAGTTCAGGCAAGAGATATTTTGGTAGGTAAAGTTACACCGAAGGGAGAGACTGAGCTTACAGCAGAAGAACGATTACTGAGAGCTATTTTTGGCGAAAAAGCTAGAGAAGTTCGAGATACTTCTTTGCGGGTGCCGCATGGTGCGTATGGAATTGTTGTAGATGTGAAGGTATTTACTCGAGAAAATTGCGATGAGCTACAGCCCGGTGTTAATAAATCTGTTAGATGCTATATTGCTCAAAAACGTAAAATTTCGGTTGGAGACAAAATGGCTGGTAGACATGGCAACAAAGGTGTTGTTTCGAGGATCTTGCCGGTTGAAGATATGCCATTTTTGCCGGATGGAACGCCACTTGATATTGTGCTTAATCCACTTGGGGTGCCTTCTCGCATGAATATTGGCCAGGTTTTAGAGGTGCATTTGGGGTATGCGGCAAAAGCTTTGGGCTGGAAGATTATGACGCCTGTTTTCGACGGCGCGCATGAAGACGACATTTTTGAATGCTTTAAAATGGCTGGATATAATGAAGATGGCAAGACTTGGCTAAAAGATGGACGGACAGGTGAATACTTTGATAATCCGGTAACAGTGGGTTATATGTATTATTTAAAGTTGCATCATTTAGTAGATGATAAAATTCATGCTCGCTCAACTGGCCCGTATTCTTTGGTTACGCAACAACCTTTGGGTGGAAAAGCTCAGTTTGGCGGCCAGCGATTTGGAGAAATGGAAGTTTGGGCTCTAGAGGCCTATGGAGCTGCGTACACTTTGCAGGAGATTTTAACAGTTAAATCTGATGATATCTCTGGAAGAGTGAAAACTTATGAGGCAATTGTTAAAGGGCAAAATATACCTAGACCGGGAATTCCAGAGTCGTTTAAGGTGCTTATAAAAGAACTTCAGTCGCTGGGATTGGACGTTAAAATTTTGAACAAAAATGAGGAAGAAATCGATTTAAAACAGACTTTTGATGATGATAATATTGGATTGACTTCTACAGAAAACGAATTTCATGAAGATGAGGTCGTTAGTTCTTTGGAAGGGTTTACTTTGGAAGATGATCCTGAAGGAAAAAATATGTTTGATGAGTCAAGTGTGCAGAAAGATTTTTACGATGACGAGGACTTTGAGGATGAGTTAGATAACGTTTTTGATGATGCTGATATTACAGAAGTCGATGAAAATCTTTAGGGGGATATAAGAATGGAATTTAATATGTTTGAGTCGATTAAAATAGGACTTGCGTCGCCGGACGAGATTAGAAAATGGTCTCATGGTGAAGTTAAAAAACCTGAAACTATTAATTACAGAACATTGAAACCGGAACGAGATGGCCTGTTTTGTGAACGTATTTTTGGCCCGCAAAAAGATTGGGAATGCCATTGTGGAAAGTACAAAAGAATTAGATATAAGGGCAAAATTTGTGACAAATGTGGTGTGGAGGTTACTAGATCTAAGGTCCGGCGCGAACGGATGGGGCATATTGAATTGGCGGCACCGGTTTCTCATATTTGGTATTTTAAAGGGATTCCTTCTAGAATAGGCCTTATTTTAGATATTTCTCCGCGGATGCTTGAAAAGGTTTTATATTTTGCACTTTACATCGTTACTGATCCAGGAAAAGCTAGAGAATTACTGAAGTACCAATTTATTACAGAACGTGAATATCACGATTTGAAGGAAAAATATGAGGATGATTTCGAAGCTTTGATGGGTGCAGAGGCTATAAAAAAATTATTGGCTGAGATTAATTTGGACGAATTATCAAAAGAACTTAAGGAAGAATTAGAATCTGCAGCGGGGCAAAAAAAAGTTCGGCTTTTAAAAAGACTTGAGGTTGTAGAATCTTTTAGATTATCGGAAAACCGTCCGGAATGGATGATTATGGATGTAATCCCGGTTATTCCTCCGGACCTTCGGCCTATGGTTCAATTGGATGGTGGGCGATTCGCTACGTCTGATTTAAATGACCTTTATCGAAGAGTAATTAATAGAAACAATCGACTAAAAAGGTTGCTTGATCTTGGTGCTCCGGATATTATTATTAGAAATGAAAAAAGGATGTTGCAAGAGGCAGTGGATGCCCTTATTGACAATGGTAGACGTGGACGACCGGTGACTGGGCCTAACAATCGACCATTAAAGTCACTTTCGGATATGTTAAAAGGTAAACAGGGCCGTTTTAGGCAAAACCTTTTGGGCAAACGTGTTGATTATTCTGGACGTTCGGTTATTGTCGTAGGTCCAGAACTTAAAATGTATCAGTGTGGGTTACCAAAAGAAATGGCTTTGGAACTATTTAAACCTTTTGTTATGAAAAGATTGGTCGAAATTGGTGCCTCTAATAATATTAAATCGGCCAGAAAAGCTGTGGACAGAGCTAAACCAGAAGTATGGGATGCATTGGAAACTGTGATAAAAGGGCATCCTGTGCTTTTGAATCGTGCACCTACGTTACACAGATTGGGAATACAAGCTTTTGAGCCAGTTTTAGTTGAGGGTCGAGCTTTAAAATTGCATCCATTGGTTTGTACAGCTTATAATGCGGATTTTGATGGAGATCAGATGGCGGTGCATGTTCCACTTTCAGCAGAGGCTCAGGCTGAGGCTAGGTTTTTGATGTTGGCTGCTGGTAATTTGCTGAAACCTTCGGATGGACGACCAGTTGCTGTGCCGACGCAGGATATGGTTTTGGGTTCTTATTACTTAACTCTTGACAAAAAAGGAGAAAAAGGTGAAGGCAAAGTCTTTAGAGATTTTGCAGAGGCTTTGATGGCTTATGATGCAAAAGATATAGGATTACACGCTAACATCAAGGTCAGAAGGACTGTGAAAATTGGTAATCAGAATGTTACTGGAATTATTGAAACCACAGTTGGGAAAATTATTTTTAATCAGTCAATACCCCAAGATCTTGGTTTTATTGAAAGAAGAACTCCAGAAGATTATTTAAATCTGGAAATAAATTTTTTAGTCGGGAAGAAACAAATTCAAAAAATTATAGATAGATGTATTAAAATTCATGGAACAGAAGTAAGTTCAGAAGTTTTGGACAATATAAAAGCTCTAGGATTTAAATATTCTACTAAGGGTGCTATTACTGTGTCGGTTCGCGATGCTGTGATCCCTCCGGCTAAAAAAGAAATTATTTCTGATGCTGAAAATCAAATAGAAAAAATTTCACAACAGTTTAAACGAGGCCTTATTTCGGATGAAGAGCGTGAGGCACATGTGCTTAAAATTTGGGATAATGCTACCAATAAAGTTACTAAAGCTTTGCAGGATAATTTGGATAGGTATAATCCAATTTACATGATGGCAGATTCTGGTGCTCGTGGATCTATGAGTCAGATCCGTCAATTGGCTGGAATGCGTGGCCTTATTGCTAATACTTCCGGAAAAACTATTGAGGTTCCAATTCGTGCAAATTATCGTGAGGGTTTAAATATTTTGGAGTATTTTATATCTTCTCGTGGCGCACGCAAGGGTTTAGCGGATACGGCTCTTCGTACGGCGGATTCAGGATATTTAACAAGACGGTTGGTTGATGTCTCTCAAGAGGTCATTATTCGAGAAGAGGATTGTGGAACTACGGAGGGTCTCACTGTTTTTGAAATTAAAGATGGTAATGAATCTATTGAAAAATTGCACGAACGTTTGGTTGGAAGATATTTGTGCTCCGATTTTGTCGATGAGAAAACAGGTAAGATTTTAATTTCTAAAGACAAAATGATGGATGATTATGATGCAGATATAATTGTTGATTCTGGTGTGGAAAAAATTAATATCCGCTCTATTCTTAATTGTAGAGCTAAACATGGTGTTTGCAAAAAGTGCTATGGTGCGAATCTGGCAAACGGAAGACCAGTTACTGTGGGTGAGGCTGTAGGAATTATTGCAGCTCAGTCTATTGGAGAGCCGGGAACACAGCTGACGATGAGAACATTCCATACGGGAGGTGTTGCAAGCGCTGAGGATATTACTCAAGGTTTACCACGTGTTGAAGAATTATTTGAAATTAGAAAACCAAAACATCTTGCAATTATAAGTGAAATCGCTGGTGAGGTTAAGTTTGAAGATATAAAAAACAATAAACATGCTATTATTTATAATAAAGAGACTGGAGAACAAGTTTCTTATTTGATTCCGTTTGATTCGAGAGTTAGAGTACATGAAGGACAGACTGTTGAAGCCGGTGAGCGTTTGACAGAAGGGTCGGTTAATCCTCATGACATTTTGGCTATAAACGGAACAGATGCTGTAAGAAATTATTTGATTCAAGAAGTTCAGCGAGTATACCGCATGCAGGGTGTGGACATAAATGATAAGCATATTGAGGTTATTGTGCGACAGATGATGAGAAAAGTTCGCATAAAAGATCAAGGAGACACTAACTTGTTGGCTGGTGCTATGGTGGATAAATCTGACTTTATTGAGGCAAATGAGAAAATTAGAAAACGCATTGCAAATGGCGAATCTGGACTAATTGAGGCAACTTGTATACCAACATTGTTGGGAATTACTAAGGCTTCTTTGGCAACAGAATCATTTTTATCGGCGGCGTCGTTTCAAGAAACAACTCGTGTTTTGACGGATGCAGCAATTAAAGGTAAGATTGATCCTTTGGTGGGGCTAAAAGAAAATGTTATTATTGGGAAGTTGGTTCCTGCTGGAACAGGTTTGCACAGATACAGCGATGTTATAATTAAAAGACTTGAAGATGATGCAGAACAAAATACTGATGATAAATTGGAGGGTTTGGAGAATTCTGTAGTTGGTGCAGATTTGTCTGATAGAGTTTAGGTTAACTATAATGTTAGATTATAATGACTTATTTGATGCGTTTTAATAAAATTTGCTTGACAGATTTTTCTTTAGTGTGATATAATACTGCATTGTGGAAGATTATATACGCAAATCATCCATGTGGTGATTTGCGTTTGTTTTCAATTATATTGATTGATATATTTTAAATCATTGTTTTATAAAATCTAGGCGTTTATTTTTAGGTTATAAAGTCAAAAATATAATACTGACTTTTAACATATAATTCTTTTTGAGGAGGTGTAATATGCCAACCTTTAATCAGTTAGTTAGGAAGGGTAGGAAAATTAGTGAAAAAAAATATAAAGCTCCGGCTCTTTTGAAAGGATGGAATTCTAAAAAAAGAACTTCTATTGATCAAACATCCCCACAAAAACGAGGAGTTTGTACTGCTGTGAAAACAGCTACCCCTAAAAAACCTAACTCGGCACTTAGAAAAATCGCAAGGGTCCGGCTTTCTAACGGAATTGAAGTCAGTTCTTATATTCCTGGAGAGGGCCACAACCTGCAAGAACACAGTGTTGTGCTGATCAGAGGCGGCCGTGTTAAGGATTTGCCTGGTGTGCGCTATCATATAGTTAGAGGCACTTTGGACGCACAGGGTGTTGCAAAACGTATGCAGGGGAGATCTAAATATGGCGCTAAGCGACCAAAAGCAGGTGCTGCTAAAAAATAACTGAAAAAGACAAATACCTATACTGATGCAAATTGCATAGCGCAATGCAGAAGTGTTTATATATAACGCCTCTGTGTTGGCAAGCGGGAGTTTTGTCGCTTTCGAGTACCTATGATATCATCTTTGTGAAGGAGGGAAGAATTGTGCCAAGAAGAGGTTCAATCGCTAAACGGGATGTTTTAGCAGATCCATTGTATAACTCAAAGTTGGTTACACGACTAATTAATAATGTTATGTATGACGGTAAACGAGGGATCTCTCAGAAAATCGTTTATGGAGCATTTGATATTATTAGAGAGAAAGCTGGTAAGGAGCCGTTGGAAGTTTTTGAACAGGCTATGGAGAATATTATGCCTGTGCTAGAAGTAAAAGCTCGACGTGTGGGTGGTGCTACGTATCAGGTCCCTATAGAAGTTAGACCTGAACGTCGGCAAACTTTGGGCCTTCGATGGTTGACTAATTACGCTAGAACTAGATCAGAAAGAACAATGAAAGAAAGACTAGCCGGCGAAATTATGGATGCCGTTAACGAAACCGGTGGAGCTGTTAAAAAACGAGAAGATACTCATAAAATGGCTGAGGCTAACAAAGCTTTTGCACATTATAGATGGTAATTTTTTATTTTAAATTAGAAAATTTTTGCTTTAAAGAGGAAAAAATAAATATTTTGGAAGAAAGGAGATGGTGCAATTTATGGCAAGACAAGTTTCGCTTGACTTAACACGTAATATAGGAATTATGGCTCATATTGATGCTGGAAAAACCACAACAACAGAACGAATTCTTTTTTATACTGGCGTGAACCATAAAATTGGAGAAACTCATGATGGTGCGGCGACAATGGACTGGATGGCTCAAGAACAAGAAAGAGGCATCACTATTACTTCTGCTGCGACCACTTGCTTTTGGAAAAACCATAGGATAAATATTATAGATACACCTGGACATGTGGATTTTACGGTAGAAGTAGAACGTTCACTTAGAGTGCTTGATGGATCTGTTACGGTTTTGTGCGCTAAGGGAGGCGTCGAACCACAATCTGAAACTGTTTGGCGTCAGGCGGATAAGTATGGAGTTCCACGTATGGTATATGTTAATAAAATGGACATTATGGGCGCCGACTTTTATAATGTTGTCAATATGATGAGAGAACGTTTAAAATGTAATGCGGTGCCGATACAATTGCCAATTGGGTCAGAGGATTCATTTAAGGGGCTTATCGATTTGGTAGAAATGAAAGCCTATGTTTATTACGATGATTTGGGCAAAGATATCCGAGTTGAAGATATACCTGATGATATGAAGGAACTTGCGGAGAAATATCATACTGAAATTATAGAACATGTTGCAGAACAGGATGAAACCCTTTTTGAGAAATATCTTGAAGGAGAAAAACTAACTGAACAAGAAATAAAAGATTGTATTCGAAAATCTACACTTGCAAATGCAATGGTTCCTGTGGTTTGCGGTTCATCATACCGCAACAAGGGTGTTCAAAAGTTGCTTGATGCTATTGTAGATTATATGCCTGCACCAACAGATGTTCCTGCTATTAAAGGAATAAATCCAAACACAGAACAAGAGGAAGAACGGCGCTCTTTGGACGAGGAACCTTTTGCTGCTTTAGCTTTTAAAATCGCTACTGACCCTTTTGTGGGGAAATTGTGCTTTTTTAGAGTGTATTCTGGCACGATAAGCGCAGGATCTACTGTTTATAATTCTACTAAGGATAGCAACGAACGTTTGGGACGTATTTTGCAGATGCATGCGAATCATCGGCAGGATATTGATACTGTTTATGCTGGAGATATTGCTGCGGCTGTAGGGTTAAAAAATACAACTACTGGCGACACGCTATGTACAGAAAAAGCTCCGATTATATTGGAGTCAATGGATTTTCCAGATCCTGTTATAAGAGTGGCTATAGAACCTAAAACTAAAGCAGGTCAGGAAAAAATGGGTATAGCTTTGGCTAAACTTGCAGAAGAAGATCCAACTTTTAAGGCTTATACTGATGAGGAAACTGGCCAGACGATTATTGCGGGTATGGGTGAGCTACATCTTGAGATTATTGTTGATAGGCTTTTAAGAGAATTTAAGGTAGAAGCTAATGTTGGAAAGCCACAGGTTGCATATAAAGAGACTATTCGCCGTAGCGCGGATGTAGACCAAAAGTATGCAAGACAATCTGGCGGAAGAGGCCAATACGGGCATGTAAAAATTAAAATAGAACCGAATCCTACTAAAGGCTATGAATTTATTAATTCAATCGTTGGAGGAGCTATACCAAAAGAATATATTCCGGCGGTGGATCAGGGAATTCGTGGAGCAATGCTCTCGGGTGTATTGGCTGGATATAATGTAGTGGATGTTAAGGTCACTCTTTATGATGGATCATATCACGAGGTAGACTCTTCGGAAATGGCATTTAAAATTGCAGGCTCGATGGCTTTTAAAGAAGCTATGCGCAAAGCTGATCCAGTTTTGTTGGAACCAATTATGAAAGTTTGTGTTACTGTGCCAGAGGAATATATGGGCGATGTGATTGGCGACATAAATTCGCGCCGTGGCATGATTTTGGGTATGGAAGCGGTTTCTGGTGCTCAGAGGATTAATGCAAATGTTCCTCTATCTGAAATGTTTGGATACGCTACAGATATGCGCTCTAAAACTCAAGGAAGAGGCCAGTATACTATGGAACCAAGTCACTATGCCGAAGTTCCTAAATCCGTTTCGGATAAAATTATTGCAGATAGAACAAAATCTAATTAGTTTTACCTTAATCTATTGATTTTTAAAATTAAAACTGCTAAAATGTAGACATTAGTAAAATTTTTATTATTATTTTTATACTTTTATATATCAAAAGGAGGAAATCCAATGGCAAAAGCTAAATTTGAAAGAAATAAGCCTCATGTAAACATTGGAACTATTGGTCACGTTGACCATGGAAAAACAACGTTGACTGCAGCTATTACTAAAGTTTTGAACTTGGATGGAGCAGCAGAGTTTGTAGACTATGCTAATATCGATAAGGCTCCAGAAGAAAGAGAACGCGGAATTACAATTAATACTGCTCATGTTGAATATGAAACTGGAACCAGGCATTACGCTCATGTTGATTGCCCTGGCCATGCTGACTATGTTAAAAATATGATCACTGGTGCGGCTCAGATGGATGGCGCTATTTTGGTGGTTTCGGCTGCCGATGGCCCTATGCCTCAAACTAGAGAGCATATTTTACTTTCTCGCCAGGTTGGTGTGCCTTATATTGTTGTGTTTATGAATAAGGTTGACCAGGTTGATGATGATGAATTATTAGACCTAGTTGAGATGGAAATCCGTGATTTGCTGAATGAGTATGAGTTTCCTGGAGATGAGACTCCTATTATTAGAGGTTCTGCTTTGCGTGCGCTTGAGTCTACTTCTAAAGACCCTAATGCTGAAGAGTATAAATGTATTCATGAGCTTATGGATGCTGTTGATAAGTTTATTCCTACACCTGAACGCAAGTCGGATCAGTCATTCTTGATGCCTGTTGAGGATGTGTTTACTATTACTGGTCGAGGAACTGTTGCTACTGGTAGAGTTGAGCGCGGTCAGCTAAAAACAGGTGAGGAAGTTGAACTAGTTGGATTAGTTGATGATCGTAAAAAGACTGTTGTTACTGGTATTGAGATGTTTAGAAAAATTCTTGACTATGCTGAAGCTGGAGATAATATCGGAGTTCTGCTACGTGGTATTCAACGCGATGAGATCCAACGTGGGCAGGTTTTGGCTAAACCAGGAACAATTCATCCGCATACTAAATTTAGAGGACAGGTTTATGTTTTAACTAAAGAAGAAGGTGGTCGGCATACTCCTTTCTTTAACAATTACCGTCCACAATTCTATTTTAGGACAACTGATGTTACTGGTATAATAAAATTACCTGAGGGCACAGAAATGTGTATGCCTGGTGATAATGTGGTTATGGATGTTGAATTGATTACGCCTATCGCAATTGAAGAGGGTCTTCGTTTTGCTATTCGCGAAGGTGGCCGCACTGTTGGCTCTGGAGTGGTTACTGCGATTAGTGAATAAATAGTTATTTTGTTCTTGGGGTGCTGAATCTGTGAATGCCCCCATCCCCCTGCCGAACTATCTCAAAATGAGATAATTCGGCGGATTTTTATTTATAAAAATCTACATGCTTTTAACTATGTAGGGAAGCGGGACTGCGACATTACATAGGAATAATACATAAAAAATAAAAAAAATATTAATATGTTTTTATTGCTAAAGTAGAAATTTGAATTTATGGAAGAATTCCCTTGATATATACTGATTTAGGTGATAAAATAGTTACATATTTGTAATAGATGTTTCTAATTTGCAACAAATATGGAGGGAATAAATTTTGAAAATATGCTTAAAAGTTTTATCTGGAATTATGGTGACGTCTTTTTTTATGGTTACGACTAGTTTTGAAAAATGCAATAAAATTGCAGCAGAAGACGAAGTTTCTTTAGTGAATAACCAGATAAATGAGCTTGAACAGCAACAGAAAAAATTGAATTCGGAATTAGCAAATTTAAAAAATAATTTGAACGACAAACGAGTATACAGGTTAAGCCTTTTAGAACAGCTAGGTTATTTGCAGAGCCAAATAAGTTTGTTGGAACAAAAAATGGATCTGCTTAGTAAAGAAGTTTTAGAAAAAGAAGGTCAAATTTCTATAATTAAGCAAAATATGGACGTTAGTATGGCAACTCTTAGAGAACGGCTTAAAGCTATATATAAGGCTGGAGAAGTGCCAGAGCTTGCGATATTCTTAAATGTTAAAAATTTTGATGACCTTTTGGATAAGGCTAATATAATTCAAAAGCTAAGTAAGTATGATGCAGAACTTATAGATAGTTTAAAAGCAAGTATATCAACAATAAAAGAAGAAGAAGAAATTATAGAAAAAAATAAAAGTGAAATAGAGTCTTCTAAATTAAGCTTAGATATTAAACGCGGTGAATTGCAAAACTTACAACAAGAAAATGACTCTGTAATCCGAGAATTGCAAAGTCAGGAATCTAACATAAAGGCAAAGATAAATTTAAATGAAGCACGAAAAAGAAATTTACAGGATAAAATATCTAGATCCCAAATAGGGGCTTACAAAAAAGGTCGATATATTTGGCCGGTTCCTGGGCATGGAAGGATCTCTTCTGGCTGGGGAGATGGTAGAAGGCACAATGGGATAGATATTCCGGCACAGAGAGGAACAAAAGTTGTAGCAGCCGCCGACGGTGTGGTGGTAGGAGTTAATGCTTCTAACCGGTGGGGATCTGGCTGGGGGTACTACGTAAAGATTAGCCATGGCAATGGATATGAGACTATGTATGCTCATTTAAGTAAACTTTATGTGGTACAAGGTCAGCATGTAAAGGCAGGTCAGACTATTGGCGAAGTCGGAAGTACCGGGCGTTCTACTGGAAACCATTTGCATTTTGGAACCTCTAGAAATGGGAAATGGTATAACCCAAAAACAGAAGTTTAAAGCTGTAATCGCAAGTATTTTTTATTAAAATTTGCGCAAAATATATAAAGAAAGTTTAATTATAAACCCTAACTGTCTTATTATGACATAAGGGTTTATTTTTATTTGGTTTTATTTTTTATTTTATAAAGAGGTTATTTTTTGATGTTTAATAAAAAAAATTATTTGAGTTATTATAAAAAAATGTATTTAAAAAATAGGAATGCACGGATAAAAAAGAAATTTATTTTTTTGTTTATATTTGTTATGTTTACTTCAGTATTTGTTTTGCTATCTTTTTTTGTAAAAACTGAAGAAATGTATACAATGGATTTGAGCGAAACAGAAAATGTCGTTAATCAGGCAGTTAGCTTAAAAAAGAAAAAATTAAGAACAGACTTTACAAACTGGAATAAATCTTGTGACTGGAACTTGACTTTGGTTAATAATGTAAACGAAATGCCTTCTTATTTTTGCCCAAAACTTAAGCAGTATGGCGATGTGGAAGTGGATGAGAGAATTTTTATTTCATTAAATGAAATGCTGCAAGAGGCCGCTAAGAATAATATAAGATTGTGGGCTTCTTCTGGTTTTAGAAGTGAAGAGCGTCAAAAACAATTATTTGATAGAGATTTTTTAGAGAATCTAAAACAAAATAAGAATAAAGAAGATGCATATAATTTATCGTTAAAAAAGATTTCTCTACCGGGGAGAAGTGAACATAGTACTGGCCTTGCAGTAGATTTTAACGCCGTAGGAGAGGAATTTTGTGCGACTAAAGAGTATGCTTGGCTTGTTGAAAATAGTGCAAATTACGGCTTTATTTTACGTTACCCTAAAGACAAAGAAGAAATAACAGGTAGAGCCTTTGAGCCGGCACATTTTAGATATGTTGGAGAAGACTCAGCGCAAGTAATTAAAATGAAAAATTTGTGCTTAGAAGAATATATTTCAAGCTTAATGAAATAAATTTTCTAGCAGTGCTTTGGATTTTCTTTGATAAAATTTGAATTTTTGGTATAATTATTTTATTACGCCAAAATTAAATTATAAAGGATGAAAATAATGTTAAAAGTAAGAACAAGATATGCTCCGAGCCCCACAGGGTTTATGCACATTGGCAACTTGAGAACGGCTTTGTACGAGTATTTGATTGCTAAGTCTAATAATGGAGATTTTATCTTAAGAATAGAGGATACTGATAGAGAAAGGATCGTTTTGGGCGCTGTTGATGTAATATATAAAACACTAAAAACAGTTGGGCTTAAATATGATGAAGGTCCTGATATTGGTGGAGAATATGGCCCTTATGTGCAGAGTGAGAGAAAAATTCTGTATAACCAAATGGCAGAACAACTTGTAAAAGAAGGCAAAGCATATTATTGTTTTTGTACAAAAGAACGGCTTGAAAAGCTACATAGCAAAAAAAATGAAATGGGCGAAACTTTTGGTGGTTACGATAGGCATTGTAGAAATTTGCCGCCAGAAGAAGTAAAAAAACTTTTGACCGCAAAAACTCCATATGTTATTAGACAAAAAGTTCCAACAGAAGGCTTTACAATGTTTGAAGATGCCGTCTATGGAACAATAACTGTTAAAAATAGCGAAATTGAAGACCAAATTTTAATAAAAACAGATGGCTACCCTACCTATAACTTTGCAAATGTCGTGGATGACAACGCCATGCAAATTACTCATGTTGTGCGGGGCAGCGAATATTTGTCGTCTACACCTAAATATAATCTTCTATATGAAGCCTTTGGATGGAAAAAGCCAACATATGTACATTTGCCATTAATAGTTGGAAAAAATTTAGATGGAACAGTTTCTAAACTCTCTAAAAGACATGGAGCAACCGGATTTGAAGATCTTGTTCATCTTGGATATTTGCCTAAGGCAATTATAAACTATATTGCACTTTTGGGATGGAGTCCTAAAGATAACAAAGAAATTTTTAGCTTAGAAGAACTCGTAAAGGCTTTTTCTATAGACAGAATATGTAAATCACCGGCTGTTTTTGATTATGACAAACTAAATTGGTTTAACTCAGAATATATTAAGGCACTGCCAATTAAAGACTTTGTAGAACTTGCTATGCCATATTTTAAATCTGTTATTAAAAAAACTTTAAACTGGAATAAATTAGCGGAAATACTGCAGAAAAGAGTTGTAACATTAAATCAAATTCCAGAAATGGTGGCATTCTTTTCTCAGGTGCCAGATTACGATAAAGAAATTTTTATAAATAAAAAAAGTAAAACAACATTAGAAAGTTCAAAACTAGTATTAGATGTAGCAATAAATGATTTATCTAAATTGATAGAATGGAGTTATAACTCAATACATGATTGTCTAATAAGCTTGGCTGAGAAAATGAGATTTAAAAATGGAACCGTAATGTGGCCAGTAAGAATTGCTATTTCGGGAAAGTCTGTTACGCCTGGAGGAGCAATTGAAATTCTTGAAATATTGGGTAAAGCTGAGTCTTTAAGAAGAATTAAATTAGGACTTGAAAAATTATCATAATAAAAAGGGAGGTATAGCTGCAAAAAATTTTGCGCTGCGTAAATGCTATGAGTGAAGAAAAAAATATTGAATCTATATTAGAAAATGAAAAAAACAATAATTTTATTAAGGACATAATTAAAGAGGAAATTAAACCAGGAGGAAGATGCGAAGGTAAAAAAGTTCATACTAGGTTTCCTCCGGAGCCTAATGGATATCTTCATATTGGTCACGCTAAAGCTATTTGCATTGACTTTGGGCTGGCAGAAAGATTTAATGGAGTGTGTAACCTCAGAATGGACGACACAAATCCAGCAAAAGAAGAAGAAGAATATGTTGAAGCAATAAAAGAAGATATAAAATGGCTCGGTTTTGATTGGAAAGATAGATTTTATTTTGCTTCGGATTATTTTGAAGATATGTATAATTTTGCATGCGAACTTATAAATAAAGGTTTGGCATATGTTTGCGAATTAACTCCAGAAGAAGTAAAAGCCAATAGAGGAGATCTATCAACACCGGCTGTAAGCCCATTTAGAGAGAGACCAATTAAAGAAAGTTTAGACTTATTTAAAAGAATGCGCGCTGGAGAGTTTGAAGATGGAAGAATGACACTTAGAGCAAAAATAGACTTAGCTTCTGGTAACTTTAATATGAGAGATCCGGTAATTTATAGAATAAATCATGCGCATCACCATAGAACTGGCGATAAGTGGTGTATATATCCAATGTATGATTATGCACACCCAATCGAGGATGCGCTGGAGGGAATAACACATTCTCTTTGCTCTTTGGAGTTTGAGGATCACCGGCCACTTTATGATTGGGTTATTAATAATATAAGTGTAGCCCCAAAACCTAGACAAATTGAGTTTGCACGCCTTGGAATAAATTATACTATAATGAGTAAAAGAAAATTACGTACATTGGTTGAAAACGGTATTGTGCATGGGTGGGACGATCCGAGAATGCCTACTTTATCGGGACTTAGAAGACGAGGGTATACTCCGGATTCGATAAGAAATTTTTGTGATAAAATCGGTGTCTCAAAAGTTAATAGCGTTGTGGATTATAGCTTTTTAGAACACTGCCTGAGAGAAGACCTAAACCAAAATGCTAAGCGGGTTATGGCCGTTTTAAGACCGATAAAGTTGATTATTACAAATTATCCTGAAGATAAGATTGAAAAATTTAAAGTCGAAAATAATCCTAATAAGCCAGACGCCGGAGAACGTGAGATTACATTCTCGAGAAAATTGTTTATCGAAAAGGATGACTTTATGCAAGACCCAGTTAAGGGCTATTTTAGACTTTTTCCTGGAAATGAAGTTCGTCTTAAAGGGACGTATATTGTTAAGTGTACTGGTTGTAAAACAGATGAGAATGGGAATATATTAGAAGTCTATGCGGAATATTATCCGGAAACTAGGGGGGGAAATACACCGGATGGAAGAAAAGTTAAAGGTACGATCCATTGGGTGGATGCAAAAAATGCTGTTGACGCCGAAGTCCGGCTTTATAATGAACTATTTACTGTGGCTGACCCGGAAGGCGGTGTTAAAAATTTTATAGATTTTATAAATCCAAAATCTTTAGAAATTTTGTCTAATTGTAAGGTGGAAAGCAGCCTTGCAAATGTAACGGCACCAGACCACTTTCAATTTATGAGGTTAGGTTACTTTTGTGTTGACAATATAGATAGTAAACCCGAGAAGTTGGTATTTAATCGATCAGTCTCATTAAAAGATGGTTTTAAAAATAAAAAATAATTATCAATTTATTGCGGTTATTACAAGTTTTTTTGATTAGTTTTTAAAATTTATTTTTAGGAGTGTAAAAATTTTGACTAAAAAAATTATTTCGGTTGTGTTGTTAATGTCTATGATTTTTCCATTTTTTAGAGCAGATGCGTTTTCTATTTGGAAAAGTGGAACAGAAAAGTGTAAAATTTATGACACAGAAACTAATAAAACAGATGCCGTAAAACTTTTTGAAGCGGCAGAAAATTTAGGGCTAGCAAATGGAACATTAAATGAAATAATTTATGAATTATCTAGAAAAGTAAAAGAGATAGAAGAAGCCGAAAAAGTTTGTAAATATCAAATTAACATTCTGCAGAAATGCTTTAAAAAATTTGGAGACATGTTTTCTAAAGAATTGAAAATATATTTATGTGTAGGCATTGTAATTGGTTTAGTATTAGGAGATCCTGATTTTCAATTTTTTTCTGTGATAGCAAGAGAAATTAATTTATGTTTACTTAGATTTTTTTTTATGGAACAATTAAGTAGAAGAGTTGAAAGTTTAGAAAATAACTATGATTATTTAAGTGAGCAAATCACTAATTTAGTAGACAGATTAGCATAAAAAATAAATACCCCCCATTTTTTTATTAAGCTTCTAACAGCAAAAGGGGGAAATTTTTTTCTATTTGTTATTTAGAAAGAACATAATAGTCTAAAAGTTTATAGAGTCTAAATTTGGCTTTTTTTATATGTCTAGATACAGTAGATTTACCTATACCGAGTTGATATGCAATTTCTGTGACTGTTAAATTTTTGTAATATCGCATTATAATACACTGCTGTTGACGACATGTAAGTTCACCAGAAATAATTTTAGATAAGATTCGTAGCAGTTTTTTATATTCTTTTTCATTTGTAATTTGTAGACTTTTGCTATATTCTATCATGCCGGCAAGGGATTCAGTAAATTCATTTAAAGATAATTTTGTGCTCATTATATATCTCTTCTTTCACAAAGTTTTAGATATTCGCTAGTATGTTTCAAATCAAGACAAATTGAGTAGAGTATAGAGATTCTTCTTTTAACCTCTCGTTCATTTAATTCATCAATATTCTTTAGTTGAAGTTTAAGATTTTTTACATATTTTGAGACGTTTTTATATTGTAAAAAATATTGAGCATACAACTGTTTATAATTCATATCGGCCTCCAAGTTACTACACGAAACGTGCATAAAACAACAAAAATATACAACAAGAAAACCATTGTTAATCAAAAAATAAATACGGCTCAAAATAAAAATACAGGTGTTAACAAATAAATATTAGCATTTAACAACTAAAATGTCAATATTAAAATAAATATTTTATTATTATTTTTTAAAACTTAATATAGGAAGTAATGCTAAAAAATATGAAAAATAAATAAGTTGAATACACAAAACGTGTGTGATATAATTTATTTGATTTAAAATATTAATGGGGTGTTTGGGCAGATGTTTAACGAAAATCTTAAAAAATTAAGACAAATTCATGGGCTAACACAGATGCAAATGGCAAGTAAATTGAATGTTTCGCCCTCTGCTATAGGAATGTATGAGCAAGGTAGAAGAATACCAGATAGTGATATATTAAAAAAAATTTGTAAAGTTTTTAATGTGAGTATGGATTATTTGTTTGATGTAGTTTTAAATGATGATGACAATAAATCTGTAGATGACTTTATAGATGAAATTACCTATACTTTAAAAAAACAAAAAGGTTTAATGTTTAACGGTAGACCTATTACTCAAAAGGATAAAGAAAAAATTGTTCAGGCTATAAAATTAGCAACAGCAATAGCAATTTCTAGTGGAGACTTTAAAGAGTAACTTGCACGTATATGCTTAAATTTTTGTGTTTAGGAGGCGAGAAAATTATAAAACAATTAGTTTGTAATTTAGTGGGAAAATATGGAACGAACTCTCCTTTTGAATTATGCAAGAAATTAAACATAAATGTATTGTTTGTGGATCTGCCTGAGAGTGTGGATGGATTTTTTTTGAATTCAAGATTAAAAAGTTCTATTTTGATTAAAAAAAACTTATCTATGGCAGAAAAAGAAAAAGTTTGTGCGCACGAACTTGCTCATGCGCTGCTTCATAGTCGTATTAACGCTATAAATTATGAGGAAAAAAATCCAGAATTTATTGCTCTTTTAGAAAATGAGGCAAATAGTTTTTCAAAATTTTTGCTCGAACAATAGTTTACTTTTTAATTTTAAAATGGTACAATAATGTCAATAAATTATAAAAGAAGGCTATATTATGAAATTTTTTAATGATATTTTTATAAAAAAATTGCTTAATAATAAGTTACCAAAACAAAAAAGATCTTTTTGTGATAAACAATTAATTGAAAAAGAAACTCAAACCAATAATATTGATTTAAGAACTGTTGCAGCAATATATTCTGCAGTAGATAATTTTTATTCTAGTTGCGGCAAAAATTATAAAATTATTAATATAGAATGTTTTTCATTTAATTGATATCTTCATTATAAAAAAAGACGATACGAAAAGGGAGTTGTTTATGAACGAGTATGCTGTAGATCAATATTTATTAGTAAACCAAAAATATTTTCCTCAAGAAAAAATGCTTTTTTTAAAGGAACAGCTTTTAGGACTAGATGAAAGAAGCTTTTCGCTTTTATATTCATTAGACTTAAAAGATCCTCTAATTTTGCTAGTTGTTTCAGTTTTTTTGGGGTATTTTGGAATAGATCGTTTTTTACTCAACGATATAACTCTTGGCTTTTTAAAGTTGATAACTTGTGGTGGATGTGGAATTTGGGCAATTTTAGATTATATTTTGATAATGGACAGAACTAAGGAATATAATTTTAATAAAATAATGAATTTTATTTATGGATTTTATGCTTAAATAAAACATATTAACAGCATTAATTGCAAATATTAGTAGTTAGTGCTGTTAATTTTATTTTTTAGTGATTGAGAGGAAAAATTTTATGCGAAAAGTGCTTGCATATATGAGGCCTTATTTTGGAGGAATATTATGTTGTTTTGCTTTTTTGTTTGTACAGAGCTTTTGTGAGTTAAGTTTGCCAAACTATATGTCAAACATTGTGAATATTGGAATTCAGCAAGGCGGCATAGAAGATACGGTTCCAGGAGCTATGAGTGAGAAATTTTATAATCTGTTAAAGCTGTTCATGTCGGATTCAGAGCAAGAACTTTTTGATAAAAACTATAATTTGATTACAACAAACAAAAAAGTTTCTGATTATGAACACTATGTAGAAAAGTATCCACTGCTAAAAAAAGAAAATATTTATGTTTTTAGTACTAAAGAACATAATAATATTAGCTCAGAATTTAATTCGGTTTGCCATACTATGATTAATTTTTTAAAGTTGTATTTTCCAAATTATAATATTTCTTTAAAAAATAGCTACGAGAATATTGACTTTTCAAAAATATATCAGTTAGTTCCGCAGATAAAAAATACACCTGCAGAAGTTTTTGATGAGTTGAGAAAAAATAAACTTCCTTCTAATCAAGAATTAACAGAGCAAACATCGATATATATAATAAAAGAGATATACAAAGAGCTAGAAATGGATACAAACAAGCTTCAAAATAATTATATTTTTAAAATAGGTTTAATTATGTTAACATTTGCACTAATTAGCTGTTTTGCAAGCTTAGTGGTCAATTATCTTGCTTCGAAGATATCTACAAAAACTGCAAAAAATCTAAGACACGATGTTTTTAGAAAAGTAGAAAGTTTTTCTAATAATGAATTTAATAAATTTTCAACAGCATCATTAATTACAAGAACTACAAATGACATTACACAAATTCAGAATTTAATTATAATGAGTGTAAGAATCTTATTTTATGCTCCGATAACGGCAATTGGCGGAATTATTATGGCTTTGCAAAAGAGTGCGTCTATGTATTGGACAATTATTTTGGGGACAACGATTTTGATTATATTAATAGTTGGAATTTTTGTGATTGTGTTTCCAAAATTTAGAGTTGTACAAAGGCTTGTGGATAAATTTAACTTGGTTACCAAAGAAAATTTAACCGGAATAATGGTGATTAGAGCTTTTGGGACGCAAAATTTTGAAGAAAAAAGATTTGACGATGCTAATAAAAAGCTTATGCAAACAGAACTCTTTACCAACAGAGTTATGGCACTTATGATGCCGGCAATGATGCTGTTGATGAATCTTGTTTCGATTTTAATTATATGGACAGGAAGCCACAAAATAGAGAACGCTCAGATGCAGGTTGGAGATATGATTGCTTTTATGCAATATGCTATGCAGGTAATAATGTCGTTTTTAATGATATCGGCTATTTTTATAATATTTCCAAGATCTGCAGTTTCGCTAAAGAGAGTGGCTGAAGTTTTAGAGACAGAACCAGAAATAAAAGATAATTTAAATATTCATAAAATAAAAAAATCACAAATAAAAGGAAATATAGAATTTAAACATGTTTGTTTTAAGTATGATGACGCCAAAGAAAATTTGCTAGAAGATATAAATTTTGTAGCTTTGCCGGGCAAAATAACGGCTTTTATAGGTCCAACTGGATCGGGCAAATCTACGCTTATAAATTTGATTCCTCGCTTTTTTGATGTAACAAGTGGAGAGATTTTAATTGATGGGTTAAATATAAAAGATCTCTCTCAAAAAGACTTGCACGATATAATTGCGTATGTGCCGCAAAAGGGAATGCTATTTTCTGGAGACATAGAGTCTAATTTAAAATTTGGTGATGCAAATGCCAGCGAAAAAGATTTGAAATTAGCTGCCGATATAGCACAGGCAAGCGAATTTATAGAAGCCAATAATGATGGATTCAAAAGAAAAATCTCTGAAAATGGAAGCAATGTTTCTGGAGGCCAACGCCAGAGACTTTCGATTGCAAGAGCTATTTTAAAAAATGCTCCGATTTATATTTTTGACGATAGCTTTTCTGCGCTAGATTTAAAAACAGATGCCGCACTAAGAAAAGCGCTCTACCAGCATACAAAAAATAATACTATTTTGGTTGTAGCTCAGAGAATTAACACAATTATAAACGCTGACCAGATTATAGTACTAAATGACGGAAAAATAGTTGGAATAGGAACCCATAAGGATCTTATTAAAATATGTGAGACTTATAGAGATATTGCATTATCCCAGTTGCCAAAGGAGAGTTTAGTGTGAAAAAAGAATTTGGTATGAAGTCGATTAGACATCAGCACGGGCATAGCGTAGTAACCGAAAATGCAGAAGACTTTAAAGGAACGCTTATAAAATTAGCGAAATACTTGAGAAAATATAAATTAAGTTTATTTTTTGTGATTTTATTTGCGATTTTATCCACAATTTTTACAATAATTGGCCCAAAATTGCTAGGAAACGCAACCACATTAATTTATGAAGGAGTTATAAATAAAATATCAGGCAGCAACGCTGGAATAGACTTTAACGCAATAGCTAGACTGTTAGTTTTGTTGGGGCTTCTTTATGTTTTAAGCGCTATATTTTCATATATTCAAGGCTTTTTAATGACGACTACAGCGATGAAAACAACTTATATGTTAAGAAAAGAAATTTCTTTTAAGCTAAACAAACTGCCACTCTCGTATTTTGATAAAGTTAGTACAGGCGAAATATTATCAAAAATAACAAATGATGTGGATACTCTAAATCAAAGTTTAAATCAAAGTCTTACACAAATTTTAACTTCAATTTCTACAGTTCTTGGCATACTAATAATGATGTTTACGATTAATTTAGAGCTAACAGTTGTTGCTTTATTAATAATTCCAATTTCTTTGTCATTAATTCTTAGAATAATTAAGAAGTCTCAAAAATATTTTTATAATCAACAGAAGCATCTAGGCCTTTTAAATGGGCACACAGAAGAAATGTATTCTGGGCATATGATAATAAAAGCGTTTAATAAAGAAGATTATTCAGTAGACATTTTTGATAAACACAACGAGACTTTATACGAGTCAGCTTGGAAATCACAATTTTTATCAGGATTGATAATGCCAGTCATGTTTTTTATTTCAAATTTAGGTTACGTTGCAATCTGTATTATTGGGGGGCACTTGGTCATATTAAATAAATTAGCTGTTGGAGATATCCAAGCATTTATTCAATATGTTAGACAGTTTACTCACCCTCTAAACCAAATTGCAAATATATCTAACATCTTGCAACAGACAGCCGCAGCTGCCGAAAGAGTCTTTAATTTTCTTGACGAAAAAGAAGAAATTCCAGATAAAAAAGAAACACTTGAGATAACTTTTGAAAAAACTTCGGCAAAAAATTCAGACAAAGTTTTTATAGACGGTTCGGTTACTTTTGAGCATGTAAAATTTGGTTACAGCAAGGAAAAAGTAATAATAGAAGATTTTTCTGCAAATATAAAACCAGGTCAAAAAGTTGCTATAGTTGGCCCTACAGGAGCAGGAAAAACTACGGTAATAAAACTTTTAATGAGATTTTACGATGTTATTGGAGGAAGAATTTTAGTTTCGGGCCATGACATAAAAGATTATTCTAGAAAAGATCTGAGATCAATGTTCGGAATGGTGCTTCAAGATACCTGGCTTTATAATGCTTCAATAAAAGATAACATAAAGTATGGCAACTTAAATACAACTGACGATGAGATTTACAATGCAGCAAGGGCTGCACATGCTGAGCATTTTATAAAGACATTACCAGGTGGATACGATATGATTATAAATGAAGATGCAGATAATATTTCTGTAGGACAAAAGCAGCTGTTGACTATTGCTAGAGCAATTATTTCTAAGCCCAAGATTTTAATATTTGACGAAGCAACAAGTTCTGTAGATACACGCACAGAGGTATTAATTCAAAAAGCAATGGAAACTTTAATGCAGAACCGGACAAGCTTTATTATAGCACATAGATTAAGTACAATAATAAACGCTGATTTAATTCTTGTTATGAATAATGGAAATATTGTAGAGCAAGGCAATCACAAAAATCTTCTCAATAAAAACGGTTTTTACGCTAATTTATATAATAGTCAGTTTAAATAATGTGAAATTTATAAAATATTGCATCAAATACTTCCTTTTTTTATTTTTTTATGTTAAAATTATTTATATTGATTTTTTTTTATTAATTTCAAAATTTATTTAGAAAGGTCTGATATATTTATATGTTTAGTGTAAAAAAGAATTTTTTAAAGGTTATTGTTACTTTCATTTTAATAGTAAGCTTATTTTTTCCTTTGGTCGGGATTAAATGTTTTTCTAGCATTTCTCCTGGTGATAGTACAGAAAATCCTATAGTTCTTGCCTCTGTTCAAGATTTAGAAGCGTTGGTGGAGGACGTTAATGAGGGAATTTCTTACTCTGGAAAGTATTTTGTGCTTAGAAAAGATATATGTATAAAAGAAAATAATAAAGTACTATCAAACAGCAAAGAACCGGTAATTAAAGGCAAGTTTAATGGAGTTTTTGATGGGAATGGGCACACAATTATTTTTAAAACAAAAAATAGTGCCCAAGAAGATAAAAGAGTTTTATTTGATTATTTAGGAAAAAATGCTGCGATAAAAAATTTAAATATTAAAGGAAATATAAGTTCTGTAGCTTCAGAAAAAAATGATAATATTAAAAATTGTCATATTTTAGAAGATTAGAATATAATGAATGCAAAAAACTAATGTCAGCTAAGGTGATTTTTAGCTGGCATTTTTTATGTTAGAATTTACGTTTAAGGCGTATTTTTGAGTTATTCGCTGAATAGATTTTACAACTTCTACGATTGGAATTATAGAAAAAGCGAGGGCTACACATTGAAAATATTCTAACGATTTAATCTGAGTGGATTCAAAAATCTTTGCTAAATTAGGAGTATATATAACGAAATTTATAAGAAAAGTAGAAAAAATCATAGATACGATTAAATAAATATTGTGACTTTTTAGTTTTAATATAGAATTTTTTAAAGAACGTGCATTAAAAGAATGAAAAGTTTCTGCCATAGACATAGTAAAAAAAGCCATAGATGTGCCATAAATGCTATCCACAATTTGCAGTCTTCCTGTTTCGGCAATAACTCCCCAAAAATAAGAGCAAAGTGTAATCAGAGAGATTAAAAAGCCTTGGTATATAATGTTAAAAGTTAATCCGCCTGCAAATAAACTTTCTGATTCGGAGCGGGGAGGATAATTCATTAGATTTTGTTCTTCTGCCTCTACACCTAGACATAGAGCAGGAAAAGTATCTGTGACAAGGTTTATCCAAAGAATATGAATAGGTGAAAAAATTTTAAAGCCAAGTACGGTGGCTACAAAAATGGAGATTATCTCACTAATATTTGATGACAACAAGAACTGAACAGCTTTTTTGATGTTATCATAAATTCTGCGACCTTCTTTAACGGCAGATACTATAGTGGCAAAGTTATCATCGGCTAAAATCATATCGGCAACATTTTTAGTCACATCAGTGCCGGCTATACCCATTCCTATGCCTATGTCTGCTCTTTTTATTGATGGAGCGTCATTTACGCCGTCGCCTGTCATTGCAACAACTTTTCCTAGATTTTTAAAACATTCAACAATTCTTACTTTATGGCTTGGCTGAACTCTTGCATAGACGCTGATGCTGTATATTATTTTCTTTAGCTCTTTGTCAGAGATTTTATCAAGTTCAACGCCAGTAATTGCCTGAGATTCATCTTCTATTATATTAAGCTGTTTCCCTATGGCAACCGCGGTATCTTTATGGTCTCCTGTTATCATAATGGGCAGAATTCCAGCTGATTTGCAACTTTTAACAGCTTTTAAAGCTTCAGGCCTCACAGGATCAATTATTCCTACCAGACCAACAAATATCATCTTGCTTTCGCATAATTCACTACTCAAATTTTGAGGCATGTCGTCATAAAATTTGCAAGCTGCAGCTAGAACTCTAAGTGCACGCTGAGCCATATCTTTATTTTTAGAAACAATTTCTTTGCGAATTTTTTCATTTAATTTATATATGTTACCGTTTTCAATATAATGAGTACAATTTTGTAAAATAACATCTGGAGCGCCTTTTGTGTATTGAATAATTTTTTTAGTGTATTTATGAAATGTAGACATCATTTTTCGGTTGGAGTCAAAAGGAATTTCACTTATTCTTTTTTCAAGATTTTTAGAATTTATGGATTTTTTTGCGAAATCGAAAAGGGCAACTTCTGTTGGGTCTCCAATTGAATTCCCGTTTTTATCTTTTTTGGTGTCGTTGCAAAGAACAAAAGCGTTAGAAAGAAAATTTTTATCAAAAGCAAAATCTTCAACCACAGTCATTTTATTTTGAGTTAATGTTCCAGTTTTATCTGAGCAAATTATTTGAGTGCAGCCAAGAGTTTCAACAGCAGTTAATTTACGAATGATAGCATTATGTTTAGCCATTTTTGTCACTCCAATAGCTAGCTGAATAGTAACAACGGCTGCAAGACCAGAAGGAATCGCAGCTACAGCAAGGCTTACAGAGATCATAAAAATATCCAAAATGTTTTCTGTGTTTAAGTTAGAACGTGTTATTAAGCTAAAAATAAATATAAAAGTACAGATTGCAATTACAATAAAACTTAAAGTTTTGCCAAGGTGAGTAAGTCTTTTTTGTAGTGGAGTTTTTTCATCGACTGTTTTATTTATAAATTTTGCAATACTTCCCATTTGAGTATTCATTCCGGTTGCTACCACCACAGCCTCGCCTCTTCCGTAGGCTACGGTGCTGCCAGAGTACACCATATTTTTTTGATCATTTATTGGCAAGCCATTGTCTTTATTTTTTTTTATTACATTAGAAGTTTTTTCTATCGGCACAGATTCTCCAGTCAGAGCAGATTCTTCTATTTTTAAACTGTTACTCACAATAATTCTTGCATCAGCAGGAATCGCATCTCCGCTTTCGAACAAAATTATGTCTCCTGGAACAATTTCACTAGTGTTTATAGATTTTACATCCCCATCACGCCGAATTTTTGTCGTAGATTTAGAGAGCTTTTTTAGCGCATCTATAGCTTTTTCGGCTTTAAATTCTTGATAAACTCCAAGTATACTGTTGGAAAATACTACAAAAAGTATAATAAAAACATCGATAAAAGATTCTCCAGAATAAATTGAAACACCAATAGATACACCGGCGGCAGCCAAGAGAACTAAAGTCATTGGATCGGCTAGCTGATTAATAAATTTTTTTATGATTGAGTCTTTTTTTTCTTTTGCTAGTTCATTTTTTCCATAAGTTTTAACACGATTCGTTGCTTCTTTAGATGTTAATCCATTTGGAGTGCTATTGAATTTTTCTAGAACTTTATTTATTTCTTCAAAATAAAATTTCATGATATAGTTACCTCTTTTTTGGATTTATATTACAAAAGTATGATATAAATTTAATCATAAAAAGTCAATTAGATTATTAAATGGCGTAGATGAAAAACAATATTGTAAAAAGAGCCATATGATGCTATATTTATATTAGCTTTTACAACATGGAGGTTGTAATATTATGTTAGAATTTTTAAAGCCAGCTAAGTTTATAGAAAAACTTCCTAAAGAAGTAGTAGCTGCAGTTTATAAAAGATATCGTATACAGGTTTTTATTAGTATTTACTTTGGCTACCTAATATATTACTTTGTTAGAAGTAATTTTGTATTTGCAAAGGACTATTTGTTGGATTTAGGATTTAGCAAGACTGAGGTGGGGTTTGTGGCCTCGGCGTTAGGATTGGCTTATGGAATGAGTAAATTTGTTATGGGTAATATTTCAGATAGATCAAATGCAAGATATTTTTTGGCTATAGGCCTAGTTTTGTCCGGAATAATAAATTTACTTATACCAAATACGTATAATGTATTTTTTATGTTTATTTTGATGTTTTTAAATGGTTGGTTTCAGGGCATGGGCTGGCCTCCTTGTGGAAGAATTATGACTCACTGGTTTTCAGATAGAGAACGAGGGGTAAAAATGGCGCTTTGGAACACTGCGCATAACTTAGGTGGAGGCTTAATAGCAACAGTTGCAATTTGGGGAGTATCTTTATTTGATAGCTGGAAGGGAATTTTTTATTTTCCTGCCATAATTGCAATTTTTGGAGGATTTATTTATATATTGTTGGCCCGCGATACACCGCAATCTGTTGGACTACCGCCAATTGAAGAATTTAAAAATGATTACCCGGAAGTTCAAAAAGACATTAAAGATAAAGAGGCTGAACTATCGGGCAAAGAGATATTATTCAAATATGTGCTAAACAATAAATTTTTATGGTATATAGCCATAGCAAACGTGTTTATTTATCTTGTAAGATATGGAGTGATAAATTGGGTTCCAACATATCTAAAAGAGGCTCGCGGGTTTAGTTTAAATGAGTCGTCAATAGCTTTTGCTCTGTTTGAGTATGCTGCGATTCCCGGGACTATAATAATTGGCTGGCTTAGCGACAATGTTTTTAATGGTAGACGTGCACCCATAGGTATAATCTGTATGATAGGAGTTGCAGTAGCAACATTAATTTATTGGAAAAGTAGGAGCTTTTTAGCTGTAAATTGTGCTCTAGCCTCCATTGGAGCACTGATTTATGGTCCGGTTATGCTTATAGGGGTTAGTGCTCTTGATTTAGTTCCCAAAAAAGCTGCAGGTACAGCAGCAGGATTTACTGGTATGTTTGGATATGTGGGTGGTCAAGTTTTAGCTGAGTTTGCAATTGGAGCGGTTGTAGATAAATTCAGCTGGGATGGAGGTTTTATTACCTTAATTATTTGTAGCGTTTTAGCAATAATTTTTCTGTCATTTACATGGAACATTCACAACATTAAAGTCAAACAACAAGTTTAAACTAATCAGTATTTATTTTTATTTGCAAAGAACCTCTCAGAAAAATCTGAGAGGCATTTTTTATTTTTTATATCTAGTCCCATATTTATTTTTTAGACGTTTTTTTGTGTTTTTACACAATTTATATAGGCAAAAAGTGAAAAAAATAGTTCCCACAACAGAAATAGCTATTAAAAAGATGCCAGTAGCCAATAAAAGGTGCCCGTTATCGGTTAAGTCGGACGAAGCTAGATTTTTTTGAATAAAATCAAATTCACGATTTTCCTTTTTTGTATCATTGTCAAACGACATCTTCCAGCTCTCAGCTGAAAGAGTACCTTCTTGTTGGTTAGAAAGACTTTTTAAATTGTATGCATCACAAAAATAATTATATTTAAAATAAGTATTCATAAGAGCTGTTGAGATCAAGACTAAAAAGCAAAAAAGTCTTATTAATTTGTTCAAAAAATTTCCTCCTAAAAAAATTAAATAGTTTTTTAAATGATATCACATTTTACAGATTTAAAACAATACATTAAAATTTTTTATTTTTGTTTTTCTCAAAAAGACAAATAAACTAGATTTTTTTGTATTGTTTGAAAATATAAAAAGGAGGGTAAATATTTGAAGCATTTTAATAAAAAAAAATTGACTCATCGTGAGTATTTATTCTGCAACTATTATGTTAACTCTGGAGACGTAAAAAGGTCAGCTGCTTTTGCTGGATATAAATTAGATCCGGAAATGGCAGGGTATAAACTTTTGCAAAGAGATGATATTAATTCTAAAATAGACGAACTTTACGACCAAAAAAAGAAAAATTTGCTTTATAAAGCTTGCAGAGGTTATGAAAAATTGGCTTTTGGAAGTATTTCTGATGCAATAAAGCTAATTTACTCCGACAACATTTCGTTAGATGCGATTTGTAGAATGGATCTTTTTAATGTTGCCGAAATAAAAAAGCCGCGAGATGGAATGTTAGAAATAAAATTTTTTGACAGATTTAAAGCGCTAGAAAAGTTACAACAATTAGACTTTTTAAGTGCAAATCAAAATAAATCATTCTACTCTGCAATAGAAAATAGTATTCAGTCCATAAACCTTTCAGAGCTTTCTGAAGCCTAAAAGGTGGTATGTGTATTTGGAATTTAAATCATTTTCTAAAAAACAGCTAAAAGTATTAACCTGGTGGTATAGCCCTAGTTTATTAACCCGTTATGATTCATTAATTTGTGACGGAGCCATTAGAAGCGGCAAAACAATCTGCATAGGAATTTCTTTTGTTGCATGGGCTATGAAAAATTTTAATTTAGCCACATTCGCAATCTGTGGCAAAACCCTTGGGTCAATAAAAAGAAATTTAGTTGATCCATTACTGCCCACGTTAAATGATATTGGATTTTCTTGTAGATTTAAAATTTCTGAAAACCTAATGACAATAAATTTTGGCCGAATAGAAAACAAATTTTACTTATTTTCGGGCAAAGATGAAGCTAGTGCAGCATTCATTCAGGGAATAACCCTCTCGGGAATATTATTTGACGAAGTAGCACTGATGCCTAGGTCTTTTGTAGAACAAGCATTGGCTCGATGTTCGGTTGAAGGCTCTAAATTTTGGTTTAGTTGCAACCCAGAGTACCCTCAACATTGGTTTTATCAGGAATGGATAAGCAATGCAGATAAAAAAAAGGCACTTTACTTGCATTTTACAATGGATGATAACCCTTCTTTGTCGGAAGAAATAAAACAGCGTTATGCAGGATTATACAATGGCACATTTTATGAACGTTTTATTGAGGGAAGATGGGTTGCAACTTATGGCAATGTATACCCAGAAATGTGCAGCTTAGAAGCTTTTGCAGAGGTTCCAGAGGTGAATTTTGAAAAATACATGATCTCTTGCGATTATGGTACTGTTAATCCTACCTCTATGGGGCTTTGGGGCAAATTTAATGGAGTTTGGTATAGAATCCGAGAGTATTATTATGATTCTAGGAAGACCGGTTGTTCGAAAACAGATGAAGAACATTATGAATCTCTTTGCAATTTGTCTGGTGCTCTAAAGATTAACGCAATAACCGTAGATCCCTCTGCTGCAAGTTTTATTACACTTATTCGCAAAAATGGCAGATTTAAAGTGCTTCCTGCGAAAAATAATGTAATTGATGGGATTAGAAAGGTTTCTACTGCGTTAAAAAATAAAACTTTAATAATTTGCAACACATGCAAAGACAGTATACGCGAGTTTTCTTTGTATCGGTGGGAGGACTCGCAAAATAAAGATATTCCAGTTAAAGAGAATGATCATGCTATGGATGACATTAGATATTTTGTATCAACACTTATGGACGATGAGGCAAACGATGGTTTTTTCGCTTTTGCGTGTAAAAGAAAATAATTTAAAAGGAGTGATAAAATGAATTTCTTTAAAAAGAGAAAAAAAAGTGAATATTCAGCAGTACAAACTGTTCAGACACCACAAAGAAAACATCCATTTTACGAATTAAATAACTATAATCCAAGAACACAGGCCGAGTATGAACTTTACACATTGCTGCGGGAAGCTGTGCCTATTATAGATGCAGCTATTTGTAAAACAGTAAGACTTGTGGGTAGCTTTAAAATTGCTTGTTCAGATAAATGGATAGAAAATCAATTGAATAAATTTATCTCTCAAGTTAAAGTAAATTCTTGCGAAAATGGTTTAAATGCATTTATATCTACATATTTAGACCAGATGTTAACATATGGAACAGCTGTAGGAGAGATTATTCCAAATACATTAAATAATAATATATCAGCACTTTATAATGCATCTCTTAAAAATATACAGCTGAAAACAGGAAAAAATCCACTAAATTTAGAAGTATGCAAAGAGGATGAAAATGGGAAAATAATTCCACTAAGATATCAGAATTTACTTTTAGTAACGCCGCTAAAGCCAGAACCAGGACAAATTTATGGAACTTCTATTTTAAAAGGGCTCCCTTTTGTAAGCGGAATTTTACTCAATATATATCATAGTATTAACGCGAACTGGGAAAGAGTAGGCAATGTCCGTTTTGCAGTTACATATAAGCCCGGGCCGGATGCCAGCGAAAAAGCTTATGCAAAAGAGCGCGCTATGCAGGTTGCTGATGAATGGAGTAGAGCTATGAGTTCTTGTGGAGGAGTTAGCGATTTTGTATCAGTGGGAGATGTAAGCATAAAAGTAATTGGTGCGGATAATCAAGTTTTAGACAGTCAAGTACCGGTTCGCCAGATGCTTGAACAAATTGTTGCAAAACTTGCGATACCACCATTTATTTTAGGACTTTCTTGGTCTACCACAGAGAAAATGTCGGCGCAACAGGCAGATATTTTAACAAGCGAATTAGAATTTTATAGACGGTGTCTAGACCCAGTTGTAGAAAAGATATGTAATAAATGGCTTGCATTCAATGGGCTTTATGCTGATTTTAATATTATTTGGGATAATATAAATCTGCAAGATGAGGTTGAAACAGCTAATGCAAGACTAATGGCAGCAAGAGCTGCAGAAATTGAAAAGAGATTGGAGAAGATCTAATGAAAGATGGTTATGTTATAAAAAGTAATTCAAATTATGAGTTAAACCAGAGTAACCTCGACTTGATAAATAATTATACTCGTCGAAAATTAACCGAAGACGACGTTTATATTTTTTCTGTAGTTCTCTGTGACAACGAAATAGATAGAGAGTATGAAAAATTTACAAAAGAAGCGCTCGAAACTCTAGCAGAAATGTTTGTAGGCAAAACCGGAGTTATAGATCATGAAGCAAAGAGTGAAAATCAAATGGCAAGAATTTTTGACTGCAATGTTGAAAAAGTGCCAAATAAGCTAAACTCTGTTGGTGAGCAATATTATAGACTAGTTGCTAAAGCCTATATGTCAAGATGCGAAAAAAATAATGATTTTATTTTAGAAATAGATTCTGGAATAAAAAAAGAAGTAAGCGTAGGATGCGCCGTAAAGAATATGACTTGTTCTATTTGTGGTAGTGATATTAAGTCTGACCCGTGTGACCACAGAAAAGGTGAGCGATACGGTGAATCTATTTGTTATGTTACTTTAAGTGAGCCCTTAGATGCTTACGAATGGTCTTTTGTTGCGGTTCCAGCACAAAAAAATGCAGGTGTTATAAAAATGTTCAATTCAGTTCCGAAAGGAGGTGCTAAATCGATGAAGGACGTTATTAAATCCATAAAAAATGGCGAAGCTGTTAATATTACAGCAGAGCAAGCTAATGAGCTATCTAAGCTCATTAACGAGCTGGAACGTCTTGCAAATGAAAGCAAGGAGTACTATAGCGATTTAAAACGTGAAGTTATGAGACTTTGTGCATTAACTCAGCCAGAGCTCAACCCTGAGGTTATGGACAGTGTTACTTCTAAAATGAATTTAAATGAGCTAAAAGCCTTTAAAAAAGCTTTTGAAATAAAATCAGAAGAAATACTACCATCTAAACCTCAATTAACTTGCTTAAAAAAAGAAAAAACAAATAAAAAAATTAAAGACTTTAAAATGTAAAATTTATGGAGGAATACAAATGGCTTTTTATGATTCGATAAAACTTGAAAAGGGTATGTATAATTTTGGACTTACAAAGGCATTAGAATCTATAGATCCATCAGAAAATTATGATGGAACAGACTTAGCTGGGCTAGATGCTTATGAGCGCCAGCTAAAAAGATTTAATATTAGAGTTAAAGGACAAAACTCTGACGTTATTGAGAGTTTTTTTAAAACTACGGATTCTGCGGTGCTATTTCCTGAATTTGTAAAACGGAGCGTTTTGCAAGGAATGGAGAGCTCTAACACATTAGCCTCAATAGTTGCAACCATAACTAATGTAGAAAATGACGACTATAGAACTATAAAATCTACAACAGAGGGTACGTCAGGCAACTCTGTAAACGAAACAAGTGAGATACCAGAAACTGTAATTCAAACAAAATCGAACCTAGTGTCAATGAAAAAGCGCGGTAGAGTTATTGCTACTTCCTATGAGGCTTTAAAACACAAACGTCTAGATCTTTTTGCGGTTATGCTTAGAAAAATAGGTTCCGATATAGCAAATGCACAGCTTGGAGATGCAGTAGATGTTTTGATAAATGGAGATGAATCCGGCAGCGCTGCAGCAGCAGTTACTCCTGTTAGCACAAGTGGAATAGCTTATGCAGATTTGATTGAACTATGGGCAAATTTATCTGGATACGAGTTGAACACAATTTTAGCAAATACTGCAACAATGCAAGATCTGCTTGCACTAACTGAGCTACAAGATGTACAGACTCTTTTAAGCTTTAAAGATGCTACCCAAGTTGTTACACCGCTTGGTGCAACATTGCATCGTGTTGATAAAGTTGCAGATAACACTATTGTTGGGTTCGATAAGAACTACTCTTTGGAGATGGTAAAAGTAGGCGACTTAACTGTAGATTACGACAAATTAATTGACAAACAGTTAGAAAGAGCCTCAATTAGTGCAACAGTAGGTTTTGCAAAAATTTTTGCAGACGCAGCTAAAAAAATGACTTATACTCCAAACACAATATCTGATTAATTTGGAAGGAGGATAAGTTTTGGATCTAGAAAATATTATAGAACGATTTGCTTTATTGGCTAGCTTGAGCAGAGAAGAAGCAAATAATTTTACATACATTTGCAGTGATGCAAAAGAAATGATAATTTCAAAACTTTTACCAGATGTAGATTTGACTTTACACAGTGAGCGGCTAATAGCCGCCGCTGGAGCTTTAAGTCTCTATAAATATATGCAAATTAAGGCGCTGAGAGAATCTGTAGAGTCTTTTTCTGCTGGAGATATAACTGTAAAAGAGAACATAAGTAAAGCACTAGATGTTGCACATGAAATCTGGCAAAGTGAAAAAGCAAAAATATCCGATTTATTAAAGGACGAAGATTTTGTTTTTTGGCAGGTGAAGTAAAATGTTTAGCGAATGTGTTTCTAGCCTTATAGATAGGTTCGGTAGAACTATTACTATAAACTTAAGCGATGGCAGTAAGATTAATACCAAAGCTTTTATTCAGCCTTTAAGATACAAAGATCAGACATATATGGGAGGCAAGTGCTTAGATATAGGATACTTAAACGGCAAAAATTATCTATATATCGGAGATAAAAATACTAGACTAGATTTATATCCATTTAACACAAAAATAGATACGCTTGATGAAAGTTACGTAGTAAAAAGAGCCCAAGCGGTTTATTTGGGAGAAAATATTTTATACATATGGGCAATAGTTCAAATTTTTGTGGAGGACGAAGATTTATGAGTGCATTTAATCAAATAGTTGACAAAATTAAATTGGATCTTTCACAAAGTGCTGAATTGTCTGGAATAAAGTTTATTAGTTTAGACAACGAAGAAAGAGTTCCAAATCCAATAAAAAGTAATTATGTTTCACTCGGCATAGAAAAAATTTCTATAAAAGAAGGAGCACTTAATTCGTTTCTTGGTACAGATATTTCTGGAGAGCAGTATGGAAACAAAATAGAGATTATTATAGAGATGAGCATTTTTTCTCCTAGAAAAGACGGAAGCAAAGAGTGTTATGAAACCTTTTCTAAAATATATGAAGAACTTTTGCGTCACAGAGAGAATTATAATATTGAAGAAATTTTATGCGATAAAACAAAATATAATACCGATGTTTTTTCGTTTGAACTAAACTGTAGTATAAAACTTAGTGCATATCTTGGATACGCAACAGAAGAGATTAATATAAGTGATATTAAAATAGAGAAAAAGAGCTAAGGGGTGATATTTTGACAATATTAGCAAAACAAAGACCAGGTGTGTATTCGGATTATAATACATCAAAAATACTATATTCAAGCAAAATAGGCAAAAGCGTGGCAATTGTGGCTAAATCTGAAGCAGATACTGACAAGATTTATAATATACAAAACCTATCAGATGCTCAAACAATTTTTGGGAGCAGTAGTACAATGTATTTGTTATGCAAAGCTGTTATAGAAAATGGAGTGAATAATATTTTAGCAGTTTCTGCAGGAAGTTCTGAAAGTAATTATGAAAAAGCCTTTGAGATAATAGAAGAAAGTGATGGAATAAGTGTAGTTGTTTGTGATAGCTTAGATAGTCCTATTCAACAATTGCTAATGCAAAGCGTTTTAAATTCATCAAAGAATAAAAAAGAAAGGCTAGGAATTTTAGCTTCGTCAGAAAACAACGATTCGCTTAGTACATGGGCAAAACAATTTAATAACGAAAGAATCCTTTTAGTAGCGCAAAACCCACTAAATTCAGAAGGAAAAACTCTATCGGGGTGTATATTGGCAGCATCTTTAGCAACTGTAATTTCTAAATACACCGATCCATCGCAATCATTTAATGGTGCAGAGATAAAAGGTTTTTCTAAACTTAATAAAACCCTTACTGAAGATGAGGTGGATGAATATATAACAAATGGAATTATTCCTTTTGAGGTAGTTGCTGGTCAATTAGAAATAATAAGGGCCGTAACTTCTAAAACAACAACTGACGGCGTAGCGGACAAAATATTTAAAGAAGTTAACACAATTTTAATTATTGATGAGGTTATAAAATCTATTAGAGACGCGCTTAAAAATAATATTTCTGCAGCTAAAAATAATGTTACAACAAGGAATGCGATAAATAGTCAGGTAACGGTTAAGTTGCAAGAATTTTTAGATTCTGGAATCATAGATTCTTATTCTGTACCAAATGTATATCAATCAAGTGAAGATCAAAGTGTTTGTATTGTAGAACTTGAATTTACAGTTGTACAAGGAATAAACCAGATTCATATAACTGCTAATATAAATGTTTGAGGAGGTGCTTTATGTTAAACATAACCTTTCCGACCAGCAAAGACATATACATAGAGGTAAACGGTAAAAAATTGGCCGTAGTAGAAAGTTACAAAGCGAGATCTACCTGCGAAAGCCAATATATAGAGGCATTTGGCCAAAAAGAACCGGTTGGAACTGCTTCTGGTAGAGTGCACCATACGGTAGAGTTATCTAGGGTATACGCTTGCGATAATAGCGCGAACAGCCGAATTAATTTTTATGATTTACACAATTTTAATTTGGTAATAGTGAAACCCGATAAAAAAATAATTTACTCTGGTTGTGAATGGTCTGGAATAAACGAAACAGCTTCAATAAATGGTGCTGTTTTAGAAGATGTAACTTTGATTGCGGCCAAAAGAATGGAGGTTTCTATATGAAGCCCAAAATAAAACCGTTTGAAGTTTATAAAGGCAAAATTAGAAAAGCAATAAATTTGCCTCAAAATAAAAAAGCATACGTAAATTTACTTTCGGTTTACGATATGCTTATTTGTGAAAGAATGTCTAAATCTTTAATTTTAAAACTTATAAATGATGGGTTTGAAAGAAGCCAAGCAACAAAAGTTGCCGAAAACGCCTGTTTGAGCGTAATGTGTTTAACAGATCATAACTCTTTGCCTCTTTTTGACAATACAAAAGATTTAATGAACAGCCTAAATGCAGAAGATATGCTCTGTATAGTAAAAGAATATTCTGAACTTCGCAAGGACTATCTTGGTTTTGACTTGCTTGACGAAAAAGAACTGGAGCAGGTAAAAAAAAATTAAATTCTAAATTTGAAAGAGCACGTTGGGAAATATTAAAAAAATTCAATAAATTGCCAAATGATCCAGTTGTAAAAAATATGACAGAAAATGATTATTTATATTGTTATGCACATATGATGCTAGATAAAGAAAAGACTTATGAAGAGTATATTTTTAACGAAAGTTTTAATCCAGAAGAATACAAAAGAAAGTGTGGTGAATATTAATGCAGATATTTGACGCAATATTAAATCAATACATGCAGTTAGCATTAGAAACAAATCAATACAAAAACAACTTAAGAATTTTAAATTTTAGCCAAAACTATGTTCGGCCAAGTGCCAATAACACATCCACTATTTTTGATACAAAAAGCCAAAAAACAATAGTACAAAATATTATTGCTGATTACAATCAAGAAGATAGCAACATTAAAGAAATTTATGACAAAATGGAATTTGATGCACGGCGCTACAACAGAAATTTTGATATTCAGACAGGAGCTGCCGCATTATGAATTTAAATGTTATGAAATTTAAAAATTATATTTGGCCATATAATCCTTCCAATATAGAAATATCAGTTCAAAGGGCATTAAAAGAAGTTATAATTCCGTTTAAAGGAAGTATATTTCAGGATTATGGCAGAGAAAAAAGAGTGGTTTCAGGATCTGGTCAGTTTTTTGGAGAAGATTGCATAGATCAATTCGATGAACTATTTTTCTTATTTAAACGGGGTGGCAGCGGGTATTTAACTTTGCCAGGCATGCCTTCATTTTTGGCTATTTTTAAGGGGTTGGAGTTGATTGAAACATCCACATCAGAATTTTTAAATTATAGTTTTGAGTTTTGGGAAGATTTAGCGCAAGAAGAAATTAATTCAATTTTGTATGAAGATTATTATACTGTTTTGGTCGGAGATACTCTTTGGAGCATAGCATCTGAGCTAAATATTCCAATAGAAACCTTATTAATGCTAAATACTAATATAAAAAACCCGAATCAACTAAAAGTAGGTGAGAGGTTGCGATTAAGATGAAATACTTTGCAACAACGATATCAGATGAAGAAATAGATTTAGGTGATGTTTATAGTGTTCAAATAAATAGATCTCAAGAGGCGCCTGCAGATAGTTTGACTGCAGTTTTTTTTAGTTCCCAAAAACATTCTGAATATAAAAAACTAGCAGTTTACACAGATGAAAAACAACTTTTTTTTTCTGGCATTATAGATGAGCAACAATTTGAAGCAAGTAAAAATGGTTTCTTTTTAACGATTAAATCTAGAAGTAACATAGCATACTTAATTGATAATGAAGCTAGTCCACAAATTTATAAACGACCGTCTCTTGATATTATTTTTAAAAGACATGTCGAACCATATGGATTCACTTCAATAATTGGTGATAAATCTATTTTTAATGTTACACTTGAAGTTGAAAAAGGCATGAGTGAGTGGGATGTACTAGAAGAATTTTGCAGGTTATGCTTAAAAACATTTCCACTTGTAAGTACATCAGGAGTTATTGATGTATCAGGAAGATCCGAGTTAGAATCGATATTATTTTCGAATACGAATGATGGAATTAATTATAACTCGATAAATCAAAGATATAATCGTTATAAATTAATCTCTGAGATTACAGTATGTGCTCCTTATGCGGCTATTTATGTGGACAAAGTTAAAGATCAAGAATTAATAAACAAAGGAATTCACCGCAGAAGGTTTATAAGTATGTCAGAAGATACTGAAACATCTAAGGCGGTATCCGTGAGCACAGCAGAACAGATGATTTATGAATCAAAAGAAAAGTTTAACGAGATTATAATAAAATGTCCTGGAGCGGTTTACGCACAGCTTGGGAATAAATGTGAGATAAATGATTATACATTGGGCAGCATAAAAAATTTGCAAATTTATGAGATAGACTATATTTTAAACCAGAATGGAGAATTTACAACATTCACGCTATTGGAGGGATAAAACATGTGGCTTTCAAAACAGATAAGCAATGCATGCAAATTAATAAAAAGCACACAAATAGGTGAGGTGACCTCAACGCAAGACAACACAATAACGGTACAAACAAGCCAAGAGCATAGAGAAATAAAAGGTTCAGCACCTTTTGGAGTAATATCCGTTCCGCCAACAGGTGCAAAAGCCGTAGTCACGCCAACAGAACAAGGGTTTATCTATACAGGCGTATTAAACCAAGCATCCGATTTAGAACCTGGAGAGTTGATGCTATATTCAAACGGAGGAGCAAGTATCGTATTAAAAAACAACGGTCAAGTTTTGATAAATGGCAAAGTTTTAGAGTAGAGGTGATATTTTGGATACAGCGATTAATAGTGGAGATTTTATTTGTGATTCAAAAGGATATCTTATAGAATTATCGGGCTATGATGAACTTTTACAGAGAGTGCTAATACGCTTAACCGTAAAGCAGGGTAGCTTTGTATATGACACTTCACTTGGCAGCCGTCTTTATACTTTAAAGCCAACAGATATAAATATAAAAAATCGAGCATTATCAATGATTAGAGAAGCTCTAGCAGATGTTACTGAAGTAATAGTTGATAACGTATACACTACGCTAACAAATGAAGGAGAAAATCTAGATTTGACTGTGATGCTATCAATAAACGATACAAAGAAAGACGTGGTGATAACAATATAATGGACAATTATGAGAATATTTTAAGAAGAATGAAAAATAAGTTCACAGAATTAAGTGGAGTAAATATAAATGATGATTCTGATGTTGGCATAAGAATGAGAGTTTTAGCAGGAGAAATATTTTCTTTACAAAATAATATTCAGTGGCTCAAAAATCAGATGTTTGCCCAAACAGCTCAAGGTCAACAGCTAGATTATTTGGCTTTAGAACGAGGATTAACTAGAAAGCCAGCACTTAAGTCGACAGGAACACTTAAATTTATGAGAGATTCAGCACTCGACTACGATCTAGAAATTCCATTGGGAACAATCTGCTCAACTAGTGGAATGAATACAATAAGAGTAAAGACGACAGAATCCGCAATTTTAGAGGCAGGAGCTCTTTTCGTAGCGGTAGCAGCTGAGTCAGAAGAGGGTGGGGCATTACAAAATACAGGCATAGGCACGGTAAAAATCATGGTAACACCACCTGCAGGAATAACTTCTGTAATAAATGAGACCGCGTTTGTTGGTGGCATGGATGCAGAAAGCGACGAAGAATTAAGAGAACGATTGATAGACAGCTATAAAAATATCTCTAATGGAACAAATGCAGCATTTTATAAGTCACATGTTTTAAAATATGATGGGATATACTCAGCGAGTGTAGTCGGCAAAGCTAGAGGAGTAGGTACAGTAGATATTTATGTGGCGGCTAAAGGTGGAGTGCCAAGTGATACACTTATTTCTGAGATACAAACAGAAATAAGTGCAATAAGAGAACTTAACGTAGATGTTAAGGTATATAAAGCAGAGACAGTAGAAATAGCAGTTGGAGTAGATGTATCTGTAAAAACCGGATATAGCTTTGATGAGATAAAAGAACAATGTATAGCAAATATAACAGAGTACTTTAACACTTTAAAAATAGGGGAACCATTTCTTATAGCGGCTCTTGGTAATGCAATTTATACTGTACCGGGAGTAGAAAATTATTACATTTTATCAAGTATTAGTACAGATAGATATACCACCTCAAAGCAACTTGCAATAAAAGGTTCCGTACAGATCTCAGAAAGGTGATGATATCCAAATGAGTGCGCTAAATTCTATGAAGCAAACTCTTAGACCTTTAGGTTTTTATAATCTTAACGACAATACGTTAATCAACGCAGAACTTTCAGCCTATGCTATGGTTCTTGATGAGATATCTTCGTATCTTTCTGAAATAGAAAGAGAAAGATTCATCTCAACAGCAGAGAGCTATGGATTGAGTATGAGAGAATTAATTTTTACAACAGAACAAAATGAAAAAATTATCCAGGAAAGAAGAAAAATACTTTTATATAGAACAGCAATTACTCCAAATGATTTTAACAAAACCAGTATAAAAAAAGCTATGGAGATAGGCGGGATAACAGGCTATATAATTGAAAATCCAAGCCAAAGCACTATATATATTAATTGTTTTGAGCTAGCTGATAGCTCATCTGATAAAGAGGCCATAAAAAGCATGGTCGAAGAGTTTTTACCAGCACATCTTGAATGCATATTCGATTTTAGCAATCTTAACTGGGATACAATTGACAGTAAAAATAAAACTTTTGATGAACTTGATGTAGAGGATTTAACTTGGGACGAAATAGACAATTATGAAAAAATATAGGAGGATAAAATATGCCAACAGAAAATAAAACTACCAATTTAGGATTAAATAGCTGGTTAGGCACAGACAAACCAAAACGCTCAGATTTTGTATCTGACAATACAATATTAGACACTGTAATAAGTAATCATTTAAATGACGATACAGTACATTTAACTGAAGAAATGAAAGCTTTGTTAGAAAACCCATTTACAATAGGTGTCCTTTCCGGTAATGGTGAGGCAAGCAAAGACCATACGCTTAGCTTTTTTCCACGTTGTGTACTTGTATTTTTAAGAAACGCGCCCTTTGTAGAATATGATTCGTCGAACGGGTATACAATTTGCAACAGTGCAGTGGTTGCAGCAGATGGTGGTGGCGGCACGCTTGGAGCCTCGTTATTTTTAGATACACTTACTCTTTCACAAAGTACCTCAGCCAGCAATGGTAGATTCATAAATTTAAATAAGAGTGGTGCACAGTATTTTTATATAGCTTTTAAATAGAAACAAGCCCTACAAAATTGTAGGGTATTTTTATTTTTGTAAATATTTAAAATATATCCAATTTATTTTATATCATAAAAACTATCAGAGTTAAGATTTGCCAACATATCCCCACAAATAACATTGTTGTTTGTGAAGTTTCTCTGACTAAAAATTGATTTTTCGAACAATAAATTTAGGTTTATAATAATTTTTGATTTGAAAAATTTTTTTTTGTAATAAAACAGAATCTCTGCAATTAATTTAGTTGTTTTAATATCGAACCCTGATATTTTTGACGAGTATACAACAGGAAGACTATTATAATTTGGTTTTAAAATAGACATTTTTGGAATAATTTCCAGGCGTTGATGAGAAATAAAATCACAATTTAAAAAATCGGCATTTCCAGAGTTTAAAATATTTAACAAATTAGAGAAATATTGATTACATATTAAATTTTTTAAATAATTTTTTTTAATCAAATAAATTTTTTTTATTCTAAAGCCTTGTGAATCATATTTTATCCCATTAAACGGAAGGGAAACAAGATCGAAGTTAAAATTAAAAATTTTCTTATTAATATCTTTAGTTTTGATAAAGCTATTTTCAAAATAAACGTTGTTGGCATAAAACGCAAGTATATAATGCTTAAAGAATTCTGCAACAACGCTACTTTTAAATAGTATTGGTTTAGATAGGTCCAAATTTTTATAAAAGCAATTTATGTTATTATAATTTATTTTTTTTTGCAATAGATATAAAATAGAATATTCTAATGGAGAAAAAAATGATATAAAAAAATTTTCAAGTATGTTATCAATTTTATAAAAGAAACATTCAACATGAATAATTTGCTGCTGAAATCGCTTACCGTTTATAATTATCTGCTGTTGTAGGATTTTTATCTCTATAGTAGCGTTCAATTTAATCTTACAGTTTTTTAATATATAATTAATATCACTTTCGAAATTCATTATATATATGCGCGGCGGAACAAAATTAGAACCATTGAAGCTTGATTTATTGCGTTTAAGACTTTTATTTTTGGGGTTTATAGAATTTTTATGTTTAATTAAAAAGAATGTTTTTTCTATTAATTTTTTTATACTTTTATAAGAAGTCTTTTCAGAAAATTTTAATTCTATAGGGGTATTATTGACTTTAAAGTTCAAAAAGATATTGGTCAGATTTGTAATTTCTAGTTTTTTTGTGTGAATGTATTTGAATCTAAATATAACTTTTGTAAAATTCTCTTTAATAATTTTATAATTAAAGATGCCATATTCAACTAAAATATTTTCTATAAAGCTGATTTTATTCATGTAATCTTCCTTGCAAAATTGAAATCTTTGATAAACTTATAGTTGGAGCTAAAACTCCTACGCGGACTAATTGATTTAACTTCCCACAAAAAGAAACGGTAATTTGAGGATCATTACCTATGAAATCCAAATATTTCAAATCGGTTAATACATTACCTTTGATAACGAGGTCACTTACAAAATTTTTTATTTCTCCATTTTTTATTATAAAGCCTTCGCCGGACAAAACATACTTATCCGAATTAAAAGTGGTATAAGCAGAGCTAATTTTAGATATAAATAAAGCTTTTTTATATTTGCTAATAATATCACTTTGAGCGTAATCATCAACCGATTTTATTTTTGTAAAGCGCATTCTGGGTAAAGAAATGGTTTTAAAATTTTCGCATCGAGCAAAACCATAAATTTTACTATCAAAGCTAGATTTTTTATCAATAGCCATAATGTTAGTTATTTTTCCGCCAGATACTAATTTTAAAGGCTTTATTTTTGTTCCTCTGTCATCGAATTTATTTAGACCAACAAGATGTTCAAAACCAGTTATATCATCAACTATTTCTATTTTTTTAGATATGTCATAATTTTCAAAAAGCTTTTTATTAAAACAAAAGAAATCTTCTTCAAGCAAGTGTCCAATTATCTCGTGAATAAAACACCCTGCAGCTTGTGCAGACAAAATTACTGGGTAATTAGTTAGCATAAATGGTTTATCTGATAAAAAATTTTTTTGATAGTTTTTTTTAAAGTAATCTATATAAGCGGAAATTTGATCAAACAGAAGATATATATCACGTGTAACAGCAAATTCACTTGAAAAACTTTTATTATTCAAATTCATTATAATTTTTATAAATCCATATACTCTATAATCTTTTTTTTTATCGATTAATATAATTTCGTTGTGCATTTTTAAATATGCTGAAAAAATTATGCCTAAATTTTTAAAGTTTTTAAATATGTTCTCTAAAAAGATTTTAAGTTTATAGATACTATTATCATTTAAGATAAAAAGCTCTGTGCTATTTATTAAACTAGATTTACAGCTTTTAATTTTTATGGTTCCATTTTTTAACTGAACCTGTTCGCCACTTAAAGCTTCAAAAGCATAGTTAAATTTTCCATTTGTATATTTGATAATAAAATCATTATTATCCTGCTTATAATACATAACGTCCTCGAGTTTTAAAAATATAATTTTTTTGACTTTCAAACCAACTGCAATTTTTTAAAAGTCTTTTATGCTTGTTTAAAGCTTGCGCGATGCATCCATTGCAATCGTCTTCAAATGCACACCCACAGCATGTTGAATTATTGGGAATTTTAATTTTGCTAAATAATTCAGTGCTTTTTTTCATAATATCATCAAAAGAATTCAAATTAATGTTGCCCAATTTAAAATCCATAACAGGACAAGGTTTAATATCTAAATTAGTGGTAATATGAATTAACTGAAGCCCAGCTCCACAGGTATAATCTTTATTTTTGACTACAGTTTTTATTTTAAAGTTATCGTCAGAATATTTTTTATCCAAATAAAATAGAAGTTCAGAAATTTTTTTATTATTATATTGAGATGGTAATTTATTTTTACTTGCATTTCCTTCATTCACCAAAAGGCCTATTTCTACATAATAAACTCCCAAAGATTTTAATAATTCAACCAAGTTTTCAATGTCGCTAGGGCTTTGATTAATTGCAGTTATTGCGACTTGGCAAGGGATATTCTGCTTGTTTAACATTTTGATAAAATCTATTGTATTTTCAAAAGCTTGAGGATTTTTTCGTATATCGTTATGTATTTTTTGGTTGCCATCCAGGCTAACTCTTACAGAACTGTTTGTTGTTTTTTTAAAAATATTTAAAATTTCAAAAGTTTTAAAGTTATATTTAAATCCACTTGTAAGCAAAATAACAGGAATTTTTAAATCGGACAGTTTATTCAAAATATACCCTAAGTTTGGGTGCAAAAGAGGTTCGCCTCCAGTTATTTGTATAGAGCGAAGGCCGCATTTAGGTATTATTGATAAAATTTTGTCTATTTCATTCAAAGCAATGAATTTACTATTTTTTTTATCCAAATAACAATGTAGACAGTTCAGGGGACAATAATCTGTTATCTCCCAAGATATAATATCTGGATAGTAAATTTTATTGCTTCCTTTTATGAAATCGTAGGGTATTATCGAAGCTTTTTCATCAAATACAGTTATATCTTTTTGCAAAGCATTAGCTAAAAAATCATCAACCTTAATTTTTAATTCTTTATGAGAAATTTTATACTTTAATAATAAACTTTTAACGATATGGTCTACATCCGTGTTTCCATCACATAACGAAAAAATATCGAAAGCAGTTTCGTTTATACTTAAGTTAGCAAAAGGCAAAATATTAGGATTACAAAGCTCAAATTTATCTGGTTTTATTTTTAAAAAGAAATTTTTTTTTAACTTAGGATACATTTTTAAGCTCCAAAGACATGGGAATAAAAACATAGTTATTAATTAGTGCATTGAAGAGTCAATTAATTATAAAAAAGTAAATGAACATATTACTTATACCAAAATTATAAGCAACAAAACATAAAATTAAGCACCCACAGCAGCGGGAGCAACAACTGCAACTGCCGGAGCCAAACAAGATGCAATAAGAGAAGCCGCCATTGGCGCAGCAGAGGATGCAGCAGGCACATAACAAACAAAAAATTCTGCGCTAGATATTTGAGGATCTTCGAAAAATTTTTTGTAATTTTCCAAAGTTTCATCTTCGTTCATAAAAACTTTCTTTTTCATAATTATTTCCTCCGAATCTTTTGCAAAGTTTAACGATTTTTATTTTTTCTTTAAATATAAAAAATTTTATTAATATTTTTTGTCGAATTTCGTCGGTAAATTGTTTTGAAAAAGCATGATAAAATTTTCATTATCGTACTAATTTAAATGAAAATTACTGTTTTGATATTTTTGGTGGACGTTAACGGGCTCGAACCGCTGACCCTTCGCACGTCAAGCGAATGCTCTACCAGCTGAGCTAAACGTCCGGAATATATTGTTATTAAATATTATATTATGAAATTGCGTAAAATTCAACGGTAAAGTTTTAAAATGGTAAAAATTTTAAATGATATGATATAATGAATACAGTGACAATAAAGGGAGAGTTTTTAAATTATGTTAATAAACACAAATGAGATTTTAAGTTTAGAGTATACCATTGCGGAAGATTTATTTTTAAGTAATAATTGGTGTTGGGATGTTATCCCAGAGATATCAAGGTTCATAATTAATCTTGGAAAGACTTTGCAGCATGAAAGATTTGAAAAAATAAGTGAAAATATATGGATAGCTAAATCCGCTAAGATAAGTAAAACTTCTTGTTTAAATGGACCTTTAATTATCGACGAGAAAGCAGAAATTCGACATTGCGCTTATATAAGAGGTAATGCCGTAATTGGCAAAAATGCTGTAGTAGGTAATTCCACAGAGATAAAGAATTCCATTTTGTTCGATGGAGTTCAGGTGCCTCACTATAATTACATTGGAGATTCAGTTCTAGGTTACAAAGCTCATATGGGAGCCGGAAGTATTACATCAAATGTAAAAGCGGATAGAGGGCTTGTTAGTGTAATGTATAATGGAGAAAAAATTAATACTGGACTAAAAAAGTTTGGAGCAATTGTTGGAGACTTTGCAGAAATTGGCTGCAATACAGTTCTAAATCCAGGCACGATTATTGGCAAAAATAGCACTATTTATCCGTTAAGTTCAGTTCGAGGATTTATAAAATCAAATAGCATATATAAATCTGGTGATGTAATAATTGAAAAATCTTAATGGATCAGCAAAACAGAAAATAATTTTATTATTGGTTCTGTTTAATTAGTCGTTTCGCTCCGGTTGACAACAATGTTAAAAAATTGGTACAATAAAATTAAACATTAAGAGCTCTCAAACAGAGTCGTTCTGTTTTTGTGGCTTTATCATAACTATAACTAAATTTACAAAACTCTTCCTTCTGGCTAAATTGAGGTTTGCATATGAAATTTATAAATGTAGGTTTTGGCAATATGGTCTCGTCAGTAAGAATCGTTACTATTGTTAATCCAGACGCAGCACCAATAAAACGAGTGATATCTGATGCTCGCAGTAAAAATGAATTAATAGATGCAACTTGTGGAAGAAAAACAAGAGCGGTCATAGTTACCGATAGCGAACTCATTGTACTTTCGGCTTTACAACCAGAAACACTTGTTAATAGACTAAAAAATGATAATTTAAGTGATGATGAGGAGCCAGATTTATATGAAAAATAAAGGGTTATTGATTGTTTTATCAGGCCCTTCTGGGGCGGGAAAGGACACAGTTATTGACCGAGTTATTAGTAATGATGGGAGTATCACAAGGTTAATTTCTGCGACGACTAGGGCACCTAGACCTAGTGAGATTAACGGAATAGATTATTTTTTTATTTCGAAGGAGGAGTTTTGTAAAAACATATCAGCAGGTAAGCTGCTTGAATACACAAAATATTGTGAAAATTATTATGGAACATTAAAAGACTCTGTTGAAAAGCTTAGATCTGAAGGCAAGAATGTGATTTTAAAAATAGAGATTGATGGAGCACGGCAAATAAAAGAAAAATGCCCAGACTCACTAAGAATTTTTATTTTACCGCCTACAATGCAAGAATTAAAAAATAGGTTATTAAAAAGAGGTTCTGAACCTTATAAAAATCTAAAAATACGATTAAATAGAGCAATAGAAGAAATAAAATTTTCTTTGCAATACGATTACATTGTTGTAAATGATAATATTGATGAATGCGCTGCAGCAATAAACTCAATTATAAATGCAGAAAAATTTAAGCCGTGCAGAATGAAAAATATTGTTAATGAGGTGCTAAATGATGAAAAAAATACCGATAGATGATATATTGGCAGGCAGAAAAAGTAGGTATTCTCTTGTGATTGGGATTGCGAAACGAGCAAGAGAAATTGCAAATGAAGCGGCGAAAAAAGGTGAAATTTTGATTGAAACGCCTGTTAACCTTGCAATAAAAGACTTCAAAGCTCATAAGTATGAGTTATTTGAACCAGAGACTAATGGATAATCGTAATTTTTGATTTTTGAGGAACTATTTATATGGCTAAAAAATTTATTGTAAAAGTAGCTGTTGAAAATATTGTTTATCAATTAGATAAATTATATGATTATACTATTGCTGAGGATATTATTGATAATGTGTTCTTGGGGTGTAGAGTATTAGTTCCTTTTGGCAAAGGCAACAAAAAGCGACAAGGAATTATTTTAGAAACAGGTTATTCTTATGAATACGAAAAGTTAAAACCTGTTTTTTCACTGCTTGATGATAAACCAATTTTGAATGATGAAATGCTCAAACTTGCTATATTTATGAAAGAAAAATATTTTTGTACTTTTTTTGATGCAATTAAGTTGATGATTCCTTCGGGAATGAATTTTAAATTATATGAGAAATTTAGACTTTGTAGGGACTTTAAAGAAAAGTTAAGCCTTAAATGCGATGTTTTATTAAAAAGTTTGATTATGTATTTAGAAAATGCTGGTTCCTGGGTTAACAAAGAAAAATTAATAGATGAATTTGGAAAAGAAATTTTACCTTGTTTGAAAATTTTAGAAAGCAACGGTTTAATTGAAAAAAAAGAATTAAAAAAAAGAAAAATCCTTGATGCTAAAATTAAGATGATAAGACTAAGTGAAAATTTTCATGTTGATGACGGGGAGTTAACATTAAAACAAAAAAAAGTATTTGACATTTTATTGCAGAATAAGAATGGGATATCTTTAAAGGAACTTCTATATTTATCTGGAGTTAGCCTTTGCGTTGTAGAAAACTTAGTAAAAAAAAATATTGTAGAGTCTTTTGAAGATAATATTTATAGAAATCCATATAGAAATGTAAATTTTGATGGAGAGATCAAAAATATAAATTTAACAGAAGAGCAGAATGCCGCTTATAATTCTATTTTAGAATTATATAATTCTAAAAAATATAAAGTTGCACTTCTTTATGGAGTTACTGGTAGCGGAAAGACATCTGTTTTTATGAAGCTTGTAGAAAGAGTTGTATCAGAAGGTAAAAATGTAATTGTAATGGTGCCAGAAATAGCTTTGACGCCACAGATGGTAGCTATATTTAAACAGCGATTTTTAGATAGAGTTGCGGTTTTTCATAGTGGCTTGTCAGAGCCGGAAAGGCTGGATGAATATAGGCGCGTAAAAAAAGGACTGATAAATGTAGTTGTAGGAACACGCTCAGCTGTGTTTGCACCTTTTGAAAATATTGGCCTCATTGTTATGGATGAAGAACAGGAATCAAGCTATAAGTCTGAAGCTACTCCGCGATTTCATGCAAGAGAGGTTGCGAAGTTTAGATGTGCTTATAATAAAAGTTTGTTGCTACTGTCTTCGGCTACACCTTCGGTAGAAAGTTACTTTTGGGCAAAAAATAATAAATACTATATAAGTGCCTTAAAAAATCGACATTCTGGATTAAAACTACCTGAAGTATCTATTGTGGATATGAATAAAGAGGTGGAAAAGGGTAATTTTAGTGCATTTAGCAAGATGCTTGAAAAAAATTTATTGAAGAATTTGAATGATGGCAACCAGTCTATTTTGCTGCTTAACAGAAGGGGTTATAATACTTTGGTTTCTTGTAGGGACTGTGGCAGTGTTATAATGTGTCCAAATTGTAGCGTGGCCCTTATATACCATGCAGTTAATAAAAAATTGATGTGCCATTATTGTGGCTTTTCTATGAGTGATACAAGAGAATGCCCAGATTGCCGTGGGCATAATTTAAAGTACATCGGGAGAGGAACTCAAAAGATTGAAGAAGAATTAAAAGAGAAATTTCCAAAAGCAAGAATTTTACGCATTGATTCAGACTCTATGACACAAAAATTTTCTTATGAAAAAAAATTGAAAAGTTTTGCAAATAAAGAATACGATATTATGCTTGGAACACAGATGGTTGCTAAGGGATTAAACTTTCCTAATGTTACACTAGTGGGAGTATTATCGGCAGACCAGTCTTTGTATAATGGAGATTTTAGAAGTTACGAGCGAACATTTTCATTAATTACTCAAGTTGTTGGCAGATCTGGTAGAGCTAATGAAAAAGGTTATGCGATTATTCAAACATTTACTCCAGAAAATCCGATTATAAAGTTAGCGTCGGACCAAGATTATAATTCTTTTTATAATGATGAAATAAAGCTAAGAAGAGTGTTACTTTATCCTCCTTTTGTTAAACTTTGTGTTATAGGTTTTGTGGGAGAAAAAGAAATTAAGACTTTAAATGCAGCAATTAGTTTTTTTGAAATTTTGACAGGTGTTATAAGAGATGAATATTCTCACTTTGCAGTAAGGATTTTAGGCCCAACTCCAGCACAGATTTTTAAAGTTAAAAATAAGTTTAGGTATAGAATGATTATAAAATTTAAAGATGAAAAAACTTTTAAAAAAATTATTAAAGAATCATTTTTTAGGTTTAACGAGTATGAAAAATTTTCTGGAATAAGCATTTTGGTAGATGTTGATCCGGATACAATTTTGTAAAATTATTAAAAGGATGATAATTATGGCTATTAGAAATATAATTTTAGAGGGAGATCCTATTTTATCTAAAAAATGCAGAAAAGTTGAAAAATTTGACGATAGGTTAGCTCAACTTATTGAAGATATGATTGAGACTATGAATGTAAATAATGGTGTGGGGTTAGCTGCTCCACAAGTTGGAGTTTTGAAAGATGTTGTTGTTATTCAGGTGGATAAAGATAAAAATATTCTTGAGCTAATTAATCCTGAAATTATAAAATCTGATGGAGTGCAGGAGGAAGTTGAAGGGTGTTTGTCTTGCCCCGGAGAATATGGCATCACTAAAAGACCGATGCATGTTAAAATTAAAGCAATGGATAGATTAGGAAATGAATGTTTTTATGAAGGTGAAGGGCTCCTTGCACGCGCTTTTTGCCACGAAATTGACCATTTATCTGGAATTTTATTTAAAAGCCGCACTGTTCGTATGCTGGAAAGAGCAGAAATAGATAGATAGTTAAAACAAAAAATCAACCACCGCCAAGGCTGATATATGTTGTGTCGGCATTGGCAAATCAAAAAATTAACTTAAAATATGAACAGTGAGTTTTATTTTGGTAGGTGAAAATATGAGAGTTATATTTATGGGTACACCAGATTTTGCTGTACCATGCCTTGAGAGCTTAATAAGATCTGATGATGAAGTTGTAGCCGTTTTTACTCAGCCCGATAAAAAAAAAGGAAGAAATTATATGTTGGCACCGCCACCAATAAAAGAACTAGCCTTAAAATATGGTATAAAAGTTTTTCAACCGGAAAGTTTAGAAGATATAGACACAATTAAATTAATATTAGAATTAAATCCAGATTTGATTGTTGTAGTTGCTTATGGTAAAATATTACCGAAAGAAATTTTAAATATACCTCCGTTTGGTTGTGTAAATGTACATGCGTCACTATTACCCAAATATAGGGGTGCTGCGCCAATACAATGGGCAATCATAAATGGCGAAAATATTACTGGAGTAACTACCATGTACATGGATGCAGGTCTTGATACTGGAGATATAATTTTAAAATCTGAAACGAAAATTGGAGTCGATGAAACGTCTGGAGAGCTTTTTGATAGGCTAAGTACTATGGGCTCAAAACTCTTAATTAAAACTTTAAATGTGATTAAGTCTGGTGAAGTGAAAAGAGAAAGGCAGATTGATAAATATGCCTCGTATGCACCAATGCTAGATAAATCAGTTGCAAAGATTAATTGGAAAGACTCGGCAGATAAAATAAATAACTTGGTTAGAGGATTAAATCCATGTCCGGTTGCTAGAACAGATATTAACGGGAAACTGCTAAAAATATATAAAACAAAAGTATATGAACCTATGTGCGGCAGGCCAGGTGAAGTAAAAAGTGTTAAGCCACTTGTTGTGGCATGTGGAAATAATTCTGCTATAGAAATTTTAAATTTACAGTTAGAATCTAAAAAAAGAATGAGTTCAGAAGATTTTTCTAGAGGAAATAAGATAAATATGGGATTAATTTTAGGTTAGGAGAGTGCTTTTTATGTATGGTTTTTATTTTTTTGATTACACATACTTTTTGTTTATGATACCTGCGTTAATAATTTCGCTTTGGGCACAATTTAAAGTAAATAATACTTTTGAGAAGTATTCAAAAGTAAATAATTCTGGAAGAATTACTGGAGCAGATGCAGCATATGAGGTTTTAAGACAACATGGAGTAAGTAATGTTAACATCGAACGTATTTCTGGAAATTTAACAGACCATTTTGATCCAAAAACGAATATAATAAGACTTTCTGATTCTGTGTTTTCTTCTACATCGGTTGCAGCAGTTGGAGTAGCAGCACATGAAGCAGGGCATGCAGTCCAGTATGCTCAAGGCTATGCACCTATTAAATTTAGAAAGGCTTTAGTTCCAGTTACGAATATAGGATCAGCCTTATCTATTCCATTGATCTTTATTGGTCTGCTATTACCTGTACAATATGATTTTATTGTAAATATTGGAATAATACTGTTCAGTTTAGCGGTGCTTTTTCAGCTTATAACTTTGCCCGTTGAATTTGATGCGAGCAAAAGAGCTATAGAGGCTTTAAGCCAGAGCGGTATGCTTTATGGAGAGGAACTCGATAGCGCTAAAAAAGTATTGCAAGCTGCAGCAATGACTTATTTAGCTGCCACTTTTACAGCAATAATGTCTTTACTTAGACTTCTTTTTATTGTTGGGAATAGACGAGGAAGAGACTAAAAAAATTAGGTGACGTGGTAAAATTGAGTTTGACGGATATAAAATCGATGTTTAAACCGGAATTAACTAAAAATTTAACAGATGAGGGATACCAAACTTATAGAGCAAAACAGATTTATTTGTGGCTAGTTAAAGGAGTAAATAGCTTTAATCAAATGAAAAACATACCAAAAGAACTGCGTAACTATTTGAGTGAAAATTATTATATTGCAAATACACAAATAGAACGAGTATTTAATTCTAAAGATGGAACAAAAAAATATTTATTTAAATTAAATGATGGAAAATTTATTGAATCTGTTTTGATGAAGTATAATTATGGCCATACAGTGTGCATTTCGACTCAAGTTGGCTGTAAGATGGGCTGTAAATTTTGCGCAACTGGGAGGAGCGGTTTTGAGAAAAATTTAATGGCATCAGAAATGTTAAGTCAAATCCAGGCAATTCAGATAGATAATAACATAAGAATTTCAAATATAGTTTTGATGGGAATGGGAGAACCTCTGGATAACTATGAAAATGTTGTTAGATTTTTAAGGTTGGTCTCGTCAGAAGATAATTTGAATGTCGGAATGCGCCATATTTCGCTTTCTACTTGTGGTATAGTTGATAAAATGTATGATTTGGCAAAAGAAAATTTTCAGCTTACATTATCGGTTTCTTTGCATGCACCAAACGATGATATCAGAAATAGCTTAATGCCTATAAACAAAAAATTTAATATAGAAGAGTTGTTAAAAGCTTGCCGATTTTACATAGAACATACTAATCGACGAATATCTTTTGAATATGCGATGATTTCTGGAGTTAATGATAGTATGGATTGTGCACAGGAACTAGCTAAAAAGCTTTATGGAATGTTATGCCATGTTAATTTAATTCCGGTTAATAACATTGATTTTTGTGGATGTAACTATAAAAAAAGCAATATAAAGCATATTGAAAAATTTATTGAAATTCTTTCTAAATATAAAATAAATACTACTGTAAGAAGAGCTTTGGGCGCGGATATTAATGCTTCGTGCGGACAACTTAGAAAAAATATCAAAAAAGAAGGAGATTCCTATGCAAATATTTGCTAAAAGTGATATAGGTCTAAAACGAGATTCAAACCAAGATTGCTATGATTATAAAAAGATAAATGAAAATATATTATGGGCAGTTGTTTGTGATGGAATGGGTGGGGTTAATGGAGGAGATATCGCAAGTAGTTTGGCTGTGAAAAACATTCGGAAATTTTTAACTAAAAATTTTTTATCCAATATTACTGAGAATGAAATAGAAAATATATTAAAAAAATCAATTGAAGAAGCAAATTCTGAGATTTTTGCAAAGTCTCAAACGGAAACTAATTTAAAAGGTATGGGAACAACAGTAGTTTTGGTAGCTGTTTTTAAAGGAAAAATTCACGTGGCACATGTTGGCGATAGCAGAGCCTACCTGTTAAGCAATGATAAAATAAAGCAACTTACGAGCGATCATTCTATTGTACAAGAAATGCTAGATGAGGGAGAAATTACTCAAGAAGAAGCTGAAAATCATCCAAATAGAAATGTTATTACTCGAGCTCTTGGACTTAGCAAGGACGTTAACATAGATTATTCGACGGAAAATAGAAAGTTTGAGGATAAAATTATTATCTGCACAGATGGGCTTACCAATTATTTGGATTGTGAAGAGATTTTAGAGTGCTCTAAACGCAAAAAAGATAACGATTTGCTAGATGAATTTATTTCAATAGCAAATGAACGTGGTGGCAGTGACAATATTACGGTTGTTATATTGAGCGAATAGAGTCTTTTTAAAGAGGTGATTTTTATGGATAAATATGTAGGCAAAAGGCTGGATAGCCGATATGAAATAAATGAGTTGATTGGCTGCGGAGGTATGGCAAGAGTTTATAAGGCATACGACATAATCGATGACCGGACAGTTGCCCTAAAGATTTTAAAAGATGAATTTTTAGGTAATAAGGATTTTATAAGAAGATTTAAAAATGAATCAAGAGCAATTGCTGTTTTATCGCAACAAAATATAGTTAAGGTTTATGATGTGAGCTTTGGAGATAGAATTCAGTATATTGTTATGGAATATATAGATGGAATAACTCTGAAAGAATATATTGATAAAAAGCATAAAATTAATTGGCGAGATGCTGTATATTTTACAATTCAGATTTTAAAAGCTTTAGAGCATGCGCATGAAAAAGGTATAGTTCATAGAGATATAAAACCACAAAATATTATGCTTTTAAAAGATGGAACAATTAAGGTAACCGATTTTGGAATTGCAAGGTTTTGCAAAAATGAAACTAGGACTATGACGGAAAAAGCGATTGGGTCTGTACACTATATTTCTCCAGAGCAGGCACGTGGAGAAGTAACTAATGAAAAGTCCGACATTTATTCTGTTGGGGTTATGCTTTATGAGATGTTAACTGGTATTTTGCCTTTTGATGCAGATAATGCAGTGTCTGTGGCAATAATGCAGATGCAGTCGGAACCTAAAAAACTAAGAGAGATTGATCCAGACATTCCTGAAGGATTAGAAGAGATTACATTAAAGGCAATGAAAAAAGACCCTGTGTGTCGATATGCTTCTGCAAGTGAGATGTTGGAAGCTATAGAGATATTTAGAAAAAACCCCAGCATTAGGTTTGAATATAAATACTTTAATGATGATGCACCAACCAAATATTTAGAAGCTATAAATAATATAAGAGGAACTAAAGCTCGAGGTGGATATGAGGATGGCTATACTTATAATGAGGAGCAAGACTCAATAGGAAAGCGTTCTAGAGCCATAAATATATTGATTGGAGTTGGAATTGGACTTATAATTTTTCTTGTTGTTATGGGTTTAGGGTTAATCTCTGGATGGTTTGGGTTTGGCAATAAAGATGTCGATGTTCCAAATTTTATTGGAATGAAAGTATCGGACGTTGTTGATAACGATAAATATAAGTTTATGTGGAACATTGAGCAAGCATACGATGCTAATAAACCAGAAGGTGTAATTATAGATCAGGATCCAAAAGCTGGAGCAAAAAAAATAAAAGAGAATTCTAAAATAACTTTAACAGTAAATAGTTCAGGAACTTTAGTGTCAATCCCGGTTGTTAGAGGCTCTACACTGGACCTTGCAAAAGCAAAAATTAAAGAAGCGGGATTAGTTTATGAAGTTCTAACGGTGGAAGATAACGAAACAGCAGAGGGAATTGTAAAAGGTACAGATCCAAAGGAAGGAACAGAAGTTGTTGTAAACAGTATGGTTAGAATTTTGGTAAGCAAAGGACCTGCAGAGAAAAAAGTTGCTGTGCCGGATGTGATAAATAAAACGTTTAACGAAGCCACAAGAGAACTAGCTGAAAAAGGCCTTAAAGTTTCGGAAAATGTTGTTAAAGAAAATAGCTCAAAGGCAAAAGACATAGTATTATCAACGGATCCGCTACCAGGAGTAGAAGTAAGTGAAGGTACTGCAGTTATTTTGACGGTTAGTTCTGGAGAAGCAAAAGAAAAGTCTTTAAAAATTAATGTAGATCTTCCGGCTGAAGTAAATAGAGAATTGAGTATGAAAGTTTATATAAATGGTGTTATGGATCCAAGTAATTCAAAAACTATAATTCCAGCGTATAATTCTAATTATTATTTCTTTATTAAAGGAACTAGTGAATCTAAAACTGTGATAGTTAATCTAGATAACCAAAAATATAGGGTTTATGAAGTTAACTTTAATAATGAAACGGTTAATCTGACTGAAAAATATAATTTTAATGACACTTCGGCATCAGATACCAGTATCAAAAATGCTGAAAAATCAAAAAATAGAATTGTAGAAAATCGAAGAGCTACAAAAAACACAAAATATAGTTTAACAGAGACGAAGCCAAAAGTTAACACGAGATAAACAGCAAAAATCCGCCAATATGGCGGATTTTATAATTAAACTTAAAAAATATAAATTTATCTAGGTTCTATACGGCCAGGAATACCGGCGCTGTGCTCAGGTCTACGAGGCAGCCTATGTTCATGAAAATCAAGAGATCTTAGCTCAGGACGATAAACGCCACCGGAAACTTGTTCGAGTGAATCGTCGCTAACATTTTTTCTATTATCTAAATTTGAATTTCTCTTAATATTTTTTCTTTTTTCTGATTTTTTCATACAAAACATTCCTTTCTAAAGTTAAAAATATGAATTAAGACACACATCTTGATATAATTATACATAAAAATAATTAAAATGTCAATGTTTTTATGAATAATTTTACAAAATAAAAAGAATCCCATAAAAATAGAGATTCTTTTTAAAGACCAGACCTATAAGCCGAGTTCTGTCGAGAACAATTATCTATCTTGGCTAAATGTTACCATTTTAGCTCAGTGCCACCTTATTAAGATTCATCGGGCCAATGTAAAAATCCTGTTGCGGTGTTGCTCCGGATAGGGTTTGCAGAGCCATGAAGTTTCCAACATGCTGGTGAGCTTTTGCCTCGCCGTTCCACCCTTACCTAAAAAAATTAGGCGGTATATTTCTGTTGCACTTTCCCTAGGGTCGCCCCCGGCGGCTGTTAGCCGTTATCCTGCCCTGTGGAGCTCGGACTTTCCTCTAACAAATTCTTTCGAAATTAAGTCAGCAATCGTTCAGTCTGCTCATGAATTAATTTTAATATATAATTTTTTGTGTGTCAAATTTAATTAATAAACCTAAATTTTAAAAAATTAAAGTTTAGCTATTAAAGTATATGTTATACCAAACTAAAAATATATAAATAGTCCAAATCTTACGGCTGTTGTCTTCTTTGCCGGAAAAGTGAAGATCTAAATATCTATTTAATACTTCAGTGTTAAAGAATTTACTTGCGATGTTAGAATTAAATATATTTTTAACTACATTATAATATTTTTCTTCACGTAGCCAAATTCTAATTGGCACAGGAAATCCAAGTTTTTTCTTTTCGGCAGTAAATTTTGGTAAATGTTTCGCTGCAGCTTGTCTGAGTGCAATTTTAGTATTTTTGTTATTCACTTTTAACTTACCTGGAAGAGTTCTAGCAACATCAAAGACTTTTTTATCAAGAAACGGAACACGAAGTTCCAATGCATTTGCCATACTCATTCTGTCAGCTTTTAAGAGGATATCTCCGACCATCCACAGGTTGATATCTAAATATTGCATTCTAGATATATCGTCATAATCTTGAGTTTTTTCATAAAATTTTTTACAAAAGTCCTGTGGCGATGTTGCGATGCTAGATTCTTTTAAAATTTTTTTCTTTTCTTTTTCTGAAAACATAAAAGCGTTACCTATAAATCTTTCAGACAAATCTTTGGACCCACGTATAATAAAGTTTTTTCCTTTAAAATTTATTGGAATAGCTTCTGCAATGCTAGCTAAAGCACGACGAAAAAATTTAGGAATTTTTTGGTATTTATAAAGAGAGACAGGTTCGTGGTATATGTTGTATCCGCCGAAAAGCTCATCTGCACCTTCTCCAGAAAGCACAACCTTAACATATTCGCTGGCAAGTTTAGATACAAAATATAAAGCAATGCATGAAGGATCAGCTAAAGGTTGATCCATTATATATTGAACATGAGAGATGCTGTTCCAAAAATCTTCAGAAAGAATCTCTTTGCTATAATGATTAAGATTAAGTTTTTGAGAAAATTTTTTAGCAAATCCAATTTCATTGTATTTTTCATTGCTGCCAAAACCAACGGTAAAAGCTTTTTGGCCCGAAAAATAGGTAGAAACGTAACTGGAATCTACGCCGCTTGATAAAAAACAACCTACCTCGACGTCACTTATTTTGTGAGTCCTTACAGAATCTTCGAAAACTGATTCAATTTGATTTGCAGCTTCTTCAATAGTTAAATTTTCGTCTGGAGTTAGTATAGGATCAAAATAGCGTGTAATTTTAAATTTTCCATTTTTAAACCACATGTAATGGCCAGGCAAAAGGCAGTAGATATTTTCAAAGAAAGTTTCTGGAGGAACAGAATATTGAAAAGAAAGATATTTATCAAGAGCATTTTTATTGAATTTTTTTTCGACTTTAGGGAACTGCAAAATACTTTTTATTTCAGATGCATAAACAAGGTGGTTGTCCACAATTGTGTAATGCAAAGGTTTTATTCCAAAAAAATCTCGTGCTAAAAAAAGAGAGTTATCTTTTATATTAAAAATGGCAAAAGCAAACATACCGCGCAATTTATCGAGCAAATTTTCGTGCCATTGTTCAAATCCATGAATTAAAACTTCGGAGTCAGTATTAGTATAAAACTCATGGCCAGCAGCCACAAGCTCTTCTTTAAGCTTTTTATAATTATATATTTCTCCGTTAAAAGTTAAAACAAGCGTTTTATCCTCATTATATATTGGCTGGTTTCCGTTTTGAAGATCTATTATACTTAATCGCCGAAAACCCATAGATATATCTTTGTTAGAAAAAAATCCATCACTATTAGGTCCTCTATGAATAATTACATCTGACATATTTTTTAAAATTTTTTCTCTATCTAAAATTTCTCCTGTGAAACCGCAAATTCCACACATAAAGTTACCTCTTTTTAAAATTTTTCTATTTAATTATAGCAAATTCATAAATACGTTTCAAGATTCTTATGTTAATACTCTTTATGGTTTAAATTAAGGGTAACAGAAATTTTAGAAATTTTTCTATCAACAACTTCTTCAACGGTAAACGTTGCATTTTTAATAGTAATAGCAGGATGTTCGTCTAAAGTAGGAATACGACCTAAATGTTCTAAAATTAAACCAGAAAGCGTATCGTAATTTCCTTTTGGTAGAGAAAAACCAATTAAATCAGAGACTTCTCCTATAGAAGTACTACCATCTACAGTAAATTTATTTTCGTTTATTTTATTAATTTCATTCTGCTCGTTATCGTATTCATCCTGAATACTTCCCAAAATTGATTCAATAAGATCTTCTATAGTAATAAGCCCTTCAGTTCCACCGTATTCATCAACAATTATGGCTATTTGAGTCTTTAATTCTGTTAATTCTCGAAATAATTCGCTACACTTTTTAGTTTCTGGAACATAAATCACATCACGCATAATTTCTACAACAGAAATTTTATTTATATTAGAACCATCAACTAAACATTTAAAAAGATCTTTTACATATGCGATTCCAATTATATTATCTATATCTCTGTGATAAACCGGAATACGAGAATATCCAGAAGAAATAGCGAGTTTTGCAAGATTTAAAACAATGCTTTTATCTTCAATTGCAACGATTTCTGTACGGTGAGTCATAATTTCACTTGCAGATTTATCGTCAAAATCAAAAAGATTTTCTATAGTAGATTTTGTTTTGTTATCAATAATTCCTTTTTCACTTCCAACATCGAGCATCATCAAAATTTCTTCTTCCGTAACCGTTTCATTCTTAAGCTCTTGACTAACTCCGAACAATTTTAAAATAAAGTTAGTTGAGGCAGATAAAAATCGTATAAAAGGATTAAAAATTTTTTCTACGGTTGCAATTATTCCTACAACTTTAAAAGAAATTTTTTCTGCATTTTGTATAGCAATTTTTTTTGGTACAAGCTCTCCAAAAACAAGAGAAAGATAAGATAATATAACTGTAATCAATACGGTGGAGGTAGCATCTAAAAAACTTTTAGAGACGTGCCAAAAAGAGGATAAAAAATCTGAAACTTTGCTAGCAAATATTGTAGAAGCCGAAGCAGAAGTTAAAAAACCAGATAAAGTTACACCAACCTGAATAGTAGCAAGAAAATTACTTGAATTTTCTGTAATATTTAAAATCTTTAATGCTAATTTGTGACCATTTTGAGCCATCTTTTTAAGTTTATTGTGGTTTAAAGAAATTATTGCGATTTCGGACATTGCAAAAAAAGCATTAATAGAAATTAAAATCAACAGGAGAATAATTTGTAAAGTAGTATTACCCATAACTCCATAATTATCTGGTGTATAAGAGTTGTTGCTTGTTAAATTATTTAAATTTAAAACAAAGCTGAAGTTCATATTTTCACCCTCTGTGTTAATCTATCACGTAAAATCCACATATTAAGTTAGCTTTACAGATTATATTAAAAATGATAAAATCTAAAATAAATAATGTTTTTGTGTTTAAAAAGTTAACTTATAAAAAGGAGTTTATAAAAGTGCTAAGAAAAATGAAAACTATGGATGGAAATACAGCAGCTGCTTATGTTTCTTATGCATTTACAGATGTTGCAGCTATCTATCCAATTACACCTTCTTCTGGTATGGCAGATGAGGTGGATAAATATTCTGTGCAAGGCAGAAAAAATCTTTTTGGAGCTCCAGTAAAAGTTACTCAGATGCAATCTGAAGCAGGAGTGGCGGGGGCGATCCATGGTTCATTGTCTGCAGGAGCGTTGGCTACAACTTATACGTCATCTCAAGGGCTTTTGCTTATGATACCGAATATGTATAAAATGGCAGGGGAGTTCCTTCCAAGTGTTATACATGTTGCAGCTAGAGCTGTGGCAACTCATGCTCTTTCTATTTTTGGAGATCATTCTGATGTTTATGCATGTAGACAAACAGGTTATGCAATGTTGTGCGCAAATAATCCTCAAGAAGTTATGGATCTTGGTGCTATAGCACATTTGTCTGCCATAGAGAGCAGAATACCTTTTTTACATTTTTTTGATGGTTTTAGAACTTCTCATGAGATACAAAAAATAGCAGTTTGGGATTATGAGACGTTAAATAATATGCTAAATTGGGATGCAGTGAATGATTTTAGAAAAAGAGCCCTAAGCCCAGAGCATCCTGTGCTCAGAGGTTCGGCACAAAATGATGATATATTTTTTCAAGTTAAAGAAGCAGGCAATTTGCTCTATAATAGGTTGCCCAAAATAGTTATAGATTATATGAATAAAGTTAATAAAATAACATCTTATAACTACAAACCGTTTAATTATTACGGTGCGCCAGATGCAGAAAAAATTATTATAGCGATGGGTTCAGTTTGCAACACGGTAGAAGAGGTTGTAGACTACTTAAATGCAGCAGGAGGCAAGGTTGGTCTTATAAAAGTAAGACTATATAGGCCTTTTGTGGCAGAATATCTGCTAAGCGAGCTCCCGAAAACTGTAAAGGCGATTTCAGTTTTAGATAGAACAAAAGAGCCAGGGTCAATTGGTGAGCCTTTATACTTAGATGTTTTAACAGTCCTTTCAGGTTCTAATTTAAAAAATGTACAGATTTATTCTGGCAGATATGGGTTGGGCTCTAAAGATACGACACCTGGCGACATTATTTCAGTTTTTAAAAATATGCAATCAGAGACGCCTAAAAAAAGGTTTACAATAGGAATAGTTGATGATGTAACAAATTTATCTCTAGAAGTGACTGAAAGTCCAGACACAGCAAATTCAGAAACGATCTCGTGCAAGTTTTGGGGGTTTGGATCGGATGGAACTGTAGGAGCAAATAAAAATTCTATTAAAATTATTGGAGATAACACCGATTTATTTGTACAAGGATATTTTGCATACGACTCAAAAAAATCTGGAGGTCTTACTGTTTCGCATTTAAGATTTGGCAAAATGCCAATAAAATCAGCGTATTATATTAGCAGAGCAGATTTTGTCTCTTGCCATAATCCGTCTTATTTATCTAATTATGACATTGTACAAGATTTGAAACCTGGAGGCAGTTTTTTACTAAATTGTCCGTGGAGTATAGATGAGTTAAACACAAATCTACCAGCAAAAGTAAAAAGATATATTGCAAAGAATAAAATTGATTTTTATATAATAAATGGAACAAAAATTAGTGAGGAGATTGGACTTGGAAGAAAAATAAATACAATCCTTCAGGCTGCATTTTTTAAAATTGTAAATATTATTCCGGAGCAAAAAGCAATTAAATATATGAAAGAAGCTGCGGCTAAGTCTTATTACAAAAAGGGTTCAAAAATTGTTGAAATAAACTATAAAGCTATTGAACAAGGGATTAGAGACCTTAAGAAAGTCGATGTTCCAGAAAAATGGGCTAATGCTGTTGAAGACTCAGCCCTAGAAAATATAAAAGAATTAAAAGATGGAATAAAAAAATATGTTAATGAAATTTTAAATCCTGTCAATTCATATAAAGGAAATAGGTTGCCTGTTTCGGCATTTTTAAGTCAGTCAGATGGAACGCTTCCGGTAGGAACTTCAGCCTATGAAAAGCGTGGAGTTGCAGAGGAAGTGCCCTGCTGGAATCCTGAAAATTGCATACAATGCAATTTTTGCTCGTTTGTTTGTCCACATGCAGTTATTCGCCCTGTAGCTATTACAGAAGAAGAATTAAAAAAAGCACCAAATGAAATGAAATTTAAAGAGATGTTAGGTGTTCAAGGAGTGAAATTTGCAATAACTATTTCACCGTTAGACTGTACAGGATGCGGGACTTGTGTAAATGTATGTCCGGGCAAAAAAGGACAAAAAGCTATTGAAATGGAACCAATAAAAACTCAAAAAAATGAACAAGCAATTTTTGATTATGCACGAAAATTACCTGCAAAAATGGAGGTCAGTGATAAATTTAAAGAATCGACAGTAAAAGGAAGCCAATTTAAGCAGCCACTGCTAGAGTTTTCTGGTGCTTGCGCCGGTTGTGGAGAGACCCCCTATGCAAAACTTGCTACACAGCTGTTTGGCGACAGGATGTTAATTGCAAATGCAACAGGGTGTTCATCAATTTGGGGAGGCTCAGCGCCTTCAGTACCGTATACTGTAAATGCCGAAGGTAAAGGACCAGCCTGGCATAATTCTTTATTTGAGGATAATGCTGAATTTGGATATGGTATGGCCTTAGCTCAAATTACAATAAGAGAGAGGTTAAAGGGTTATGTTGATGTATTAAAAAACTTAACCCCAGATGAAAAATTAAAATTTGCATGTGAAGATTATGTAAAGACATTCAACAATGGCAAAGAAAATAAATTTGCCACAGATCTATTAATTTTTGAATTAATGCATTGTCCAAGTGATAATGAAAAGATAAAAAAACTAGCAGATGCAATTTTGAAAAATAAAGATTATCTAAGCAAAAAGTCGATTTGGATTTTTGGTGGAGATGGATGGGCTTATGACATAGGATTTGGCGGTCTTGACCATGTTATAGCTTCTGGAGAAAATGTAAATATCTTAGTTTTTGATACAGAGGTTTACTCAAATACTGGAGGTCAAGCATCGAAAGCTACTCCGCTTGGGGCAGTGGCTCCATTTGCTGCAGCAGGAAAAATGACTAGGAAAAAAGATCTTGCAGCAATTTCAATGAGTTATGGGTATGTCTATGTTGCTCAAGTTGCGCTGGGAGCGAATTATAATCAATGTATAAAAGCATTTTGTGAAGCTGAAAGTTATAAAGGCCCTTCTGTGATTATTGCTTATGCGCCATGCATAAATCATGGAATAAAATCAGGAATGGGTACAGCGCCTTTAGAAGAAAAAAGAGCTGTAGAAGCTGGATATTGGAATTTATTTAGGTATAATCCAGAATTAAAGTTAGAAAATAAAAATCCCTTTATATTAGACAGTAAGTCTCCATCATTAAATTATCAAGAATTTATAAAAAATGAAGTAAGATATAGTTCTTTAGAAATAAGCGCCCCAGAAAGAGCAAAAATGATTTTTGAGACAGCAGAAAAACAAGCGAAAGATAAATATGATTGCTTATTAAAACTGGCTCAATTAGAGAAAGATGTCTAATAAAATAAACCCTGATAAGTTGAAGAGAGATAAACTTATCAGGGAATTTTTTTACTTTATGAAAGTTGTTTCAACGTGATTATTATATAATGAAGTAACCATATTAAAAGTTTTCTTATCGATTATTCCATTGGGCTCTAAATTAAAAAGTTCCTGCAAAAATTTAACCGAATTAATGCTAGCTTCATCGTGAGTACCAGTTATATTAAAATCATTTAAATTATCAAAAAAAGTACTTAATGAATGTAACATAGAGTGAATTAAATATAGACAAAGAGGGCTCTCTCCTGGCTTTATAGAAAAATTAGTTGCCGGAAAAATTAGAGGAACTGAAGCAGCTTCTTCATATTTAGATAATTGGTTAAATATAGATGTTATGAGCTTCCACGTGTCAAAGTTTACAACACCAGTAACGGGCAAATTAAAAGTTTTTTGAAATCCCATCACGGACTGCTGTGTTTGAGAAGAAAATTTGCCATCAGGAATGACCGTGGGAACAGTGTTGTAATAATAAGAAATAAGCCTTAAGAAATGCTGTAAATTCCTAATTGGTTCACCAGATCTTAAATTTGTTCTATTCATAAATTTATAAAAAACCTCTTTCTTTTTAATTATTATTGGAGTCGGCTTGATCAATACTTAGCTCATATCCAGGATATTGTGTTGGCTGAGGGTCTTCTGAACTTAAAATGCTTAGGTATGTATTGCCGATGCTATTCCAAGTGGTTCTATCCACATTACCAGTAGCCCTTAGACCGAATTCGCGTTGATACTGCATAACAGAATTCATAGTAGATTCGTCATAATTTCCAGTAACGCTCACCGAAGATATACCATTATATACATTTGCAATGCTATTAAGATATTGTTGCAAAGTTACAACCTCTTCTCCTTCTGAGCCAAGTCTTAAAGTTGTGCCGCTAAATGGAATAAAAGTTTTTTGAGAGGAATTTCCTTCAAACACAGTAGATACAATACCGCGAAATTCCCTATAAATTTCGTTCCAAGTAACATTATCTACAATACCGGTTTGTGGAAGATTTTTGCCTCTTTGAAAAGCAATAACTGCATTTTTAGTTTCTGGACCGAAAAATCCAGATATTTCGATAAAAGGAATAAAATCATAAAACTGAGCGAGTACAGAAAGAAAATATTGAAGTATAAAGACTTTTTCACCGCTATTCCCTTCGGATATAGTGTCTGGATATGTGAGGTATATACCAAAAAGTCGTTGCCCCTGAGATTCAAGTTCACCTAATTTATTTACAGCTGTATACAAATATACTATTTTATACCAAGTTGCTTTGCCAACTATGCCATCTGGAGTAAGATTAAAAATTTCTTGGAAGGCAGTTACAGCACGTTCTGTATTTTCTCCAAATATGCCATCTATCGGATAAATTTTAGGAATAGCAGGATAATTCTGAGAGATTCTATTCAAAGAGCTTTGAATGATTACAACGTAATCACCAAAAGATCCACGTCTTAAAGTGTAACCAGGGTAAGAAGATCTTATTCCCATAACAGGAGCTTCTTGAACCAATTCGATATTATATCCATAATAATATTTTAATATATTTATAGAACTATATCCCTGTTTGGCAAGTTCTTCGCTGCCCCATTGAGATAACCCATTGCAAGTGGCTGTGGTTCCGTTACAATATATTGCAGCAAGAGGTTCAGCGTAGCCGATTCTACGAATATAATCATTGAAGATATTATCGACAATTTTGTTAATATTTTCGAAGATATTTCTGCCAGGAGTAAAAGCCTGATCATAAGCAGTAGAGTTTGTAATATTAAAAGAATATCCTTGACTAGGGTAGTGTTCAAGATATATGCGGTTTAATGCAAAAGATATCTGAGCGTAAATGTTAGCATATATAGCAGATTCGTTCCATGTTGGATAAATTTCACTTGATGCCACATTTTTTATATAATCAGGAAAAGATATAGTAACATTCTGGGCGTCACTGCTAGGTGCACCAAGATGAACAGTTATAAAACTTGGAATATAAGGGGTTGTTATTGGCACATTATCACCTTAATTTTTATAAATTTTGTGCAGGAGTATTTATATTAATAAATCTATCTTCTGGTTTGCTGTTTTCTTCTAGCGGAATCAATTCAACATTTTGTAAAGTTTGAGTGTTGGCAAATACTTGGACGTCTGTAATAGTCAACGTATAATACGATGGGTGAGAAACTTTTATGTTACACACTGTAAAAGGTTTTGAGTTAGATGGACTTAAAGACAGCTCTAAATCTGGAGTGTCTATATAAATTGGTTCAACTTTGCCAGATTCATCAGTTGTTCTAAAACCTAATAGAGTTGGATTATTTTCATTTCCTGAAGTTACAGAGATCATAGCATTTTTTAGTGGAATTTGTGATCTAGATGTGTAAACATTTATAGCAATAGATCCTTGTTGTGCCAAGATATTTTTCCTCCTTTAAATAAATTTATAATTAAATAATATAAAAAATTTTAATAATTTATGATAAATAAAAACATTTTTATAAAATAAATTTAAATCCGTACTATATCGTGTAATATTTTAATTTAATATATAAAATCAGATTAATTAATTTTTCAATAAAACTCATTTTAAAACATTTAGCGATTGTGATCCCTATAAAAATCCAAAAAAATTCAGCGAGTTAAGACATGCTCTGACGTTGGGAAAAGATATAATTTTATTAGTATTAAAACAAAATAAAACTATGTCTAAAACTCAGGTGATGTATAAATGAAAGATACAAATTTTATAACAACCGCAGAAAAAAACGTAAAAAATTTAGTTTCAGCAGAACAAATAAAAATAATTAAAGAAAATATTTTCTATTTTGCTATATCAATATTTATATCAAAAGGAACGCTTTTTGGTACATACACACCTTTTGGAACAGCTTTTTTAGCTGCGGTTCCATATAAAAACATTTTGTTTAGTTTAATTGGAACAATACTAGGCTACATATTGCCATCTGAAATAGATGTTGGCATAAGATATGTTTCTACAGCAATTGCAGTATGTTCTATAAGATGGACGTTGAATGATTTACATAAATTGAAAGAAAACAAGTTATATTCACCAATTATAGCGTTTGCAACTACAATTGCTACAGGGTTAGCAATAAATATATCTATTACAAACGAAATCGATGAATTAGTCATATATCTAGTGGAGGCAATATTTTCGGGAGGAGCTTCATATTTTTTTTATAAAAGTATAAATAGATTTTATAAGAGAAGAAAGAAGTTAAATCAATCAGATCTAATATCTATATGTATCACTGTTTTCTTTGTGATATTATCTTTATTATCAGTAAATTTTGGAAATATATCTTTAGGCAAAGTTTTAGCTATTTTAGTAATAATTTTTTGTTCGAAATTTATGGGCATATTTGGAGGAAGCATAGCGGGAATAACAGCAGGTGTTATTTTAGGATTAGCCTATAAAGAACCAAGCTACATTATGGGTGCATATGCATTTGGAGGTTTGACCGCAGGGTTAACTTCTCCTTTTGGGAAAATAGCGTGCTGCTTTTCGTTTTTAGTTTCTAACCTAATTATTTCTATTCAGACGGGCAATCCAACAATAGTAATATCGGGAATTTATGAGAGTTTAGCAGCAAGTCTGATTTTTATTTTTTTAAATAATGATATAGGCAATCAATTTGTAGATTTATTTTTCGTATCAACAAACTATCAAAATTATGAAGGGCTTAAAGATAGTGTTTCAATGAGGCTAAATTTAATATCGAATGCGATGATAAATATATCTGAATCAATAAATTTAGTTTCGAAAAAGCTGTCACAAATAGGCAAAAGTACAGGAAGTAACACAATTTTAGAAGCAACAAATAAAGTTTGCAACAATTGTGGATTTAAGACTTTTTGTTTTGGGCCAAAAAATATAGAAACGACAAAATCACTATCTAAAATTGATCAGAGCTTGAAAAGAAAAGGAAAAATATTGAAAAGTGATATCCCACCAAGTTTTGCTAAAAGATGTAAAAGAGTTGTGGATTTAACAAATAATATTAATGAAAAGTATAAAAATCTCTTAGAAAAAAAAATATCGGAAAAGAGAGTATCTGAAGTTAGAGAGTTTGTTTCGGAACAATTTTTTGATATAGGTCTCTTAATGTCGGACATAGTAACAGAAATAAAAGATTTAGACACATTTGATTTAGATCTCTCTAAAAAAATCAAATTAGAATTAAATCGCTTTGGCATAAACACTCTTAATGTATGCTGCAGATACAATAAATACAAAAGGTTAACAATAGAAATCGATCTTGATAAAGAAGAAAAAGAAAAGTTAGAAAAATTAAATTTAAAAAGAAAGCTATCTAGACTATGCCGTAAGGCACTTATTTTAGCATGCACTAACACAATTTCAAATATGTGCAGAATCACTTTTACAGAAAAGCCAAGTCTTAACATACAAATCGGAATAGCCCAACATATTTGTAAAAATGGTCTGCTTTGTGGAGATAATTATACAAACTTTGAGGATGGTTTTGGCCGAAAAATATTTATATTAAGCGATGGGATGGGAACAGGAAGCAGAGCAGCAGTAGAGGGAGCTATGACTTGCAAAGTGATGGAAAATTTAGTGAAATCAGGAATAAATTTTTCAACAGCAATAAAAATAACAAATTCAATTTTACAAATAAAGTCTGAAGATGAATTTTTAGCTACGCTTGATATTTTTTCTCTAGATCTATTTAGTGGAAAAACCAAACTACTAAAAGCAGGGGCACCATTTACGTTATTGAAGAAAAATGAAGAAATATTCCGTTTTTCAAAATCATCGTTGCCTATAGGAATTTTAAAAGAAATTAATATAGCAGAAGATACTTGCAGACTTGAGCCAAATGATAAAATTTTAATGATTTCTGACGGAGCAATATCTAAGGGCGACGATTGGCTAGAACTCTTTTTTAAAAGCTGGAAAGATGAGAATCCTCAAGATTTTGCAAATTCTACAATAAAAAAAATCTTAAATAATAATAAAGATGATTTTGACGATGATATAACTGTAGTTACAATAAAAATAATTGATAATTAAATAAATAGGTTATATCGTGCAGTGCTTTTAAGAAGTTAAAGGATCAATAAAACAAGACCATAAATTGTAGAAGCAACAACGCCAAAAACTAGAACTGGGCCTGCAATAATAAACATTTTTGCGCCTATACCCATAACATGACCTTCACTTTTAAATTCGATTGCAGGAGCAACAACAGAATTCGCAAAGCCTGTGATAGGAACGAGTGTTCCCGCACCGGCATGTTTTGCTATTTTATCGTAAACACGTAAAGCTGTAAGCAAAGCTCCAATACCAACTAAAGTTATAGATACTGCAGCACGAGATTCTTTTAAATTTAAACTACAAAAATTTTGAAAAAAGTTCGTTAAAAATTGGCCAAGAGTACAAATAGCACCGCCAAAAATAAAAGCCCAGAATACATTTTTGCCAAAGGGAGATTTTGGAGATGCTGCATCAGACATTTTTGAATATTCATTTTCTGTTGGTTTCAATAAACACACACATCCTTTCTCTTTATATTTTTTGCAAATAAAATAATGTTTATTCAGAAAATAATATATAAAAAGACTAGGTCACATAAAATGCAAACCTAGTCATGATTAATAGACTTTTTCGAAAATTCACATCCACAATAATTTTGCCTATAAAGTGAATATTTTTTTGAAAGTTCTATGGAACGTTTATATCCATTTTTTTTCTTAAAATCAGAAAATAAATAACTCACATTATACTTCAAAGATAAATTTTTACCGATCTCATTAAGCTTATTAGCATTTTTATAAGGGCTAATAGTAAGTGTCGTAGCAAAATAATCAAAATTTAGTTTTTTAGCGATGAGCGCAGTTTTTAGCAATCTTATATAATAACATTTCCAACATCTATAGGAGCCCTCAGGGCATTCCTCAAAACCGGTAGCAATCTTATTAAAATCTTGTGGACAGTAAGGTTCTTCTATTAATTTAATTTTATCCTGAAAGTCCATTTCTAAAATAAGACGTTTAAGTTCATTTAGTCTAAAGTTATGTTCTTCTTTAGTAGAAATATTAGGGTTGTAAAATAGAGCAGTTATGTTAAAGTAATGCGCTAAATATTCAAAAACGTAACTGCTGCAAGGTGCGCAGCAGCAGTGCAATAACAATTTTGGTAATTCTGGTTTAAATTTAATTTGCTCAAGAACATCGTCAAGAATTTTCTGATAATTATTATTTTTCTTTTTCATTTTCATCAAAAAAATAACTCATCGACCAATCAACATTTTGTTTAATAAAAGGAACTTTTTTGTAAAGTGCCAAACACATTATACCGGGAATAATAACATTTTCAATAAAATCAGAGGCTTTTCTACCAATTAAATATCCAACAGTACAATCAAGCACTTTTTTGCATATATTATATATCATGCTAAAAGGCATTTTTATACATTTAATCAATAAAGGATCTTCGTGTGACAAACTGTAATTTTTTAAAACTGCATCAGTAAAATTTTGGTCTTTTGAAATTTCTAAAATATCCTTTTTCAATTTAAAAAGAGCTTGGCTATTATTTTTAAATCGTAAAACACGAATTTTTTTAATAGGCCTTTTAGAAGGCACGTTTCTAAAGCCACGAAAACGGAGGGGCTTTAAAGAATATTTATAATTTTTATTATTAATCTTTTCTTTATCAGCATTGCAACACGTATTAAAACTAGTAGATAGAGAATCTTCCTTGCTTTTATTATCACGATCGTTTTTTATACGATTGTTACTAATATTTTTGTTACTGTCAATGCTGCAACAAAAATTAACAGGAAAATAAAAAAGTAAAATAGAATAAATTAAGACATGCGACACAAATTTTTTCATTAAAAAGCGCTCCAAAAAGTTGATAATTAATTTTCCGTCATAATATTTAAAATTTCCATATCGGTTTGTTTCATACCATTCTTTCCAATTCTCCAAATATTATTTATTGTTTCCTCAATGTTACTTCCAAGGAATCCATCTCCGTTTGAAAATTTATTTTCATTAAGATACATGTGATACCCTAAAATACCTGCCTCAACAGAAGCAGCAATTTTAGCTGCACAAGAAGACTTAGCGCCGTCGCAAACAATTCCAGAGACAATAGCAAGAGAATTAGAAAGTGTAGCAGAAATTGCCTCCACTCCACCGCCAAGCATATAGGCAATAGCTGCACCACTAGCACAACCAGCGCAAACAGCACCACAAAAAGCAGAAAGGCTGCCGATCCCAGACTTAAGATGCACTGCAATTAAGTTAGATAAAACAAGTGCACGATATAAAACATCACTGGCAACATTATATTCTATAGCATATTCAATAACAGGGACACTCACAGCCAACCCCTGATTACCACTGCCCGAAATAATAATAACAGGCAGTTCACAACCATTCATACGAGCATCCGATCCAGCAGCAGCTTTAGCCTTAGCGCGAGTTTTCACATCATTTCCGTATAAAGATAATAAAGTTTTGCCAACATTAGCACCATAATTACCTTTTAAGCCTTCTTCTGCAATAGCGGTATTAAAATTAATCTGTCTAGAAATAACATCTTTCACATCATTAATTTCAACAATATTAGCAAATTTAAAAATATCATTTATGTTAAGTAATAATTTGTCATTATTATGAATAACATGCGAATTAATTTTTTCAGGCGTATATAAAATTTCTCCATTTTTTTCAATTAAAACAACATTTGTGTGGTCATCGACAATCCTCAATTTAGAATAAGAATTATCTTTGTATAAAGTTAGAAGAATATCGAAGTTCAAATCACTGTCAGAAAGAGAGACATTGATACAAGTATTTTCAATATAATGAATAATCTGATCTTTTTGTTCATCAGACAAATCCTCTAAAACTTCAAGAATTTTATCCTCTCTGCCAGAGATTATACCAGCAGCCACAGCAGCTTTTATCCCTTTTAATCCATTAGTGTTGGGAACCACCACACTCTTTACATTTTTAACTATGTTACCACTAACGATTACATCGATCTTATCCGGTAAGGCTCCCAAGATGCATCGAGCTTTTGCAGCAGCATAAGCAAGAGAAATAGGTTCAGTACAACCCATAGCAGGAATAAGCTCATCATTTAAAATTCGCAAATAAGAATAATATATACCAGTCTTTTCTTGAGTAACATTCTCCTTTAAGATATCCTTAATCATACTAACGCCCTTTCAAAAATAAATTAAGGCAAAGTTCGTTATTAAAATGAATGTGTAAGAATAAAAATATATAAGTGTAATATAAATGGTATCACAAAATGCAGAAATTTGCAACAATAAAAATAAAATTTATCAACTACATTCTATATTTTTCTTTAATAATACCAGTTTGATAGGCGTATATTAATTTTTTTAGATCTAAAATAGTTGCAAAAATTTCAGCTCCTTTATCGGTTTGACCAACGGTAATTCTCTGGTTAACTTTTTCAGAAACAACATAAGTAGAAAATATGTCTGTATTATTATTTATAGCTGCAAAAATTCCCTCAAAAGGCTCATGTGCACAAAGCCTCAATCCATAAGAATTATAAATAAGAGTATATCCTGCTGTGCCTGTAGTTTTTTGATAGGCCTTACAGAAGCCACCATCAATAACAATTAATTTTCCATTTGCACGCACAGGCTGCTCGCCGTCTTTCGATTTTACAGGGATATGCCCATTTATAATATGAGAATATCCATCATTAAGTCCAAACAAACGTAAAATTTTGTTACATGTTTTTTCATCATAAGTATACTTGTAGTACGCATTTTTAGTTTCGTAGTGAGTGGATTTATCTTTTACAAGCAGACGTTCAAAAGTAGCCATTTTATCTTTGCCAAAGAGTGGAGAAAATTTTCCACACCATAAATACCATAAAAAGTCAGAATTTTTTTGATTCTCATTTGATCTTTTATTAAAATAAGCATTCCTTACAACTTGTTCAGCATAGTCCAAAAAATTTTTTCCAGCAAGTTTTTTCCCTGCAAAGTTAAAAACCATCAAAGACCCGTCTTCGTTTAAAGGAACGCATCCATGCAATAACAAATTAGAATTAAAGCATTTATAAATGTTTCCATGGGTGTATAAAAATTTTATATGTCGCTGAAGTTTTTCGTTATGTAAAAAAGCAGACTGCAATTGCAAAATCAATTCATTTTCTTCTGAAGTTAGCTTATAAGGTTCAGTCTTGTCAACAGTAGGAAAGTCTGTATCTTTTAATAAATAATCTACATCACCTATTTTTACAGTGTTATTTTCATAATCGATTTTATCTAAAAGCAATCGGTCAGACATATTAAAATCAGGGTTACGTTTAATAGTTTGCCCTTCAAGCTTAAATCGTATTATAGACATAGCTTTAAACATTTTAGCAGTTAAATCAGAGCCAATAAAACTACATGTACTATCGGAGTTTATATTTTTAGTTTTAAAACAAGAAATGTTAGTATTTTTATAAACCTTAGCAGCAAAAACAGCCAAAGGTCTCAAATTAATTCCATAACCTTCTTCAATAAATTCCAGATTATTATAGTTAATAGAATTACAGAGCGCAACTGCAATACAAGTTGTGTTGCCACAAGCTGCGCCCATCCAAATTATATCATGATTTCCCCACTGGATATCTATAGAATGATGTTTTAAAATAGAATCAAGAACGATATCGGCTCGAGGGCCACGATCAAAAATATCTCCAACAATATGCATATGATCAACGATTAATTTTTTTATAGTGTTACAAATTGCTACAATAACAGCGTCCGCACGGCCAATTTCTATTATAGTATCGACGATATTGGCATAGTAATACGACTTGTTATGAATTTCGCAGCTACTGTATAAAAGTTCTTCAATTATATAAGCAAAGTCGGGTGGTAAAGCCTTTCGGACTTTGCTTTTAGTATATTTTGAGCCAACGAGACGGCAAATTTTAATCAATCTATTTATTGTGTCAGTGTACCATTCTTTAGTATTAACCTCCATTATGGTCAGTTCATTCAATTTTTCTACAGGATAATATATAAGAGTAGAAAGTTTAGCACGCTCTTCATCATTCAGTTCAGACTCAAACAAACGATCTATTTTTTCTCTAATAGCTCCCGAAGCATTATTGCTAATATGATAAAAGGTTTCAAATTCGCCATGCAAATCCGAAATAAAGTGCTCTGTTCCCTTAGGAAGGTTTGTGATTGCCTGAAGGTTTATAAGTTCCGTTGCTGCAGATTGTACATTGCAATATTTTTCGGATAATAATTTTAATCTCCCAATATCATTTTGAGAAATATCCATAAAAACACTCCTTTTAAAAATAAAAAATAAAATTTATATGTTTTTTTGTAATAAAGTAGCAGTAATAGTATTTTTCATAAGCATAGCGATTGTCATAGGGCCAACTCCGCCTGGAACAGGAGTAATAAAAGATGCAATATCTTTTACCTTTTCAAAGTCTACATCACCACATATATGACCATTTATATCGCGATTTATTCCCACATCAACAACAACAGCGCCAGGTTTTATTACATCGCACGAAATAAATGCTGGCTTACCAATTGCAGCAATTAAAATATCAGCAGTTTTACAAATTTCTTTTAGATTTTTAGTCTTGCTATGGCAAATCGTAACAGTAGCATCATTGTGTAACATAAGCATAGCTAAAGGCTTGCCAACGATATTACTTCTGCCAATAATAACACAGTGTTTTCCTTCAATTTTTATGTTAGATTCTTTAAGCAAATATACAATGCCGGCAGGAGTACAAGGCAAAAAGTTAAAATTACCAGTCATGATTTTTCCAATATTTATCTCATTAAATGCATCAACATCTTTTATAGGATTAATATTTTCTATAATTTTTTTTTCATTTATGTGAGAGGGAAGAGGCAACTGAACTAAGATTCCATTTATATCTTCTCTTCTATTTAAACCATAGATTAATTTTAAAAGCTCAGATTCAGTAGTATTAGTTGGTAACGTAAATTCGTAAGATTTTATGCCGATTTTTTCGCAAACTTTCTTTTTATTATTCACATAAACTTTTGAAGCGGGGTTATCTCCGACTATAATTACAGCTAATGCTGGGCAAATATTATACTCGGATTTTAAATTATCAACATTTTTTTTAAATTTTTCAATAAGACTATTAGAAATTTCTTTACCATTTATTATTTTAACCATAGAGGGATTCTCCTTTTTGTTGAATTTGTATCGGGATGCCAGTACTAAACCGCAACAACTATACTTCGCCGCTGTAACTATTTTGTTAGAAAGAGAATGAAGAATTGATTTTGCCAAAAAAGCGATCGACTTCGGCTTTTAGCACGCGATTTTTTTCTGAACTTAGTGTAGGATCCTCATTTAAAATCTGTACGGCAGCATTTTTAGAATCACTAAGAATATCAATATATTTAATCAAACCAGTAATATGTAGATCGGGCAAGCCATGCTGGCGTGCGCCAAAAAAATCTCCAGGTCCGCGAGCTTTTAGATCTTCCTCTGCAATTTTAAGGCCGTCATTGGTCTGGCAGATTGTATCAAATCTACGAAGTGTGAGCTCATTTTTTATGTCAGAAATTAAAATGCAATAAGATTTATATTTGCCTCTGCCAACTCTACCTCTAAGCTGATGCAGCTGAGATAAACCGAAGTGTTCGGCGTTTTCAATCAACATAACAACAGAATTAGGAACATCGACGCCGATTTCAATAACAGTAGTTGAAACCAAGATATTTATTCTATTTAACAGGAACTCGTTCATAATATAATTTTTTTCACGAGCTGTCAATTTGCCGTGTAACAGACCAATATTATAATCCTTAAAAAACTCATTTTTAAGGTTTTCAGCATACTGCTGAGCAGAGAAGACCTCAGAATCATTTTCATCTATCAAAGGGCAAACCACATAAGCTTGACGGCCTTCATCGATTAATTTTTTTATAAATTTATAAACCCGTAAACGTTTTTCTCCAGAGATAAAAAAAGTATCGATTTTCTGCCTTCCAGACGGCATTTCATCTAAAATAGATATGTCCAAATCTCCATAAATTATCATGGCCAAAGTACGAGGGATAGGTGTAGCAGACATAACTACAACGTGAGGGTCAAATCCTTTTGAAACCAATTTAGCTCTCTGAGAAACTCCAAATCGATGCTGTTCGTCGGTTATTATAAGACCTAGCTTATCAAAGCAAATATCATCAGATAAAAGCGCATGGGTTCCAATTATAACGTCAATAGCATTTTGTTCAAGATAATCCTTAATTTTTCTTTTTTGTGATTTAGGTATAGAACTAGTTAAGATTTCGACTTTTATACCGACTTTTTCAAAAGTACTTTTAAAAAAGTTAAAATGCTGTTCGGCCAAAATTTCGGTAGGAACCATAATAGCTGCTTGACATCCTGACTTTATTGCAGAATAACAAAGAGCTGCTGCCACGGCAGTTTTTCCCGACCCAACATCACCCTGAATAAGCCTATGCATAGAAAAATTAGACATCATATCAGCTACACATTCATCCACTACACGGAGTTGGGCTTTAGTAGGCTCAAAAGGCAATAGTTTCCAAAATTCATCAGAAAAATTTTTCTTAATCTTAAATTTATTTTCTTTACGATTATTTATTTTTATTTGAGCAAGGCCAAGCTGTAACAGCAGCAATTCTTCAAAAGTAATTCTCTTTTGCGCAACAGATAAGTCTTTATAGTTTTTAGGAAAGTGAATATTTTTTATGGCAAATAACAAACCGCAAAGTCCAAATTTTTGACGTATTTCATCAGGAATAGGATCCTTAACAACATTGGGCAATAATTCTATAGCATTTTTAACGGCAGTTTCAATTTGCCTCGATGTAATTCCCTGTGTCTGTGAATAAATTGGCCGCATAGATAATTCAGTCTTAGCAGAAATAAAATTAGGAGAAGTCATTTCATAATTATTAAAATTAAACCTGACAGCACCATAAAATAAAAATTCTTCTCCTACTTTTAATTTAGCTTTTACAAAACGATTATTAAAAAACGTTATAGTCATATAATCACTGTCGTCGCTAACATATACCTTATAAAGCACCATCCCACGACGGATAAATTTCTCCTTAACAGAAGAAACAACAGTTGCTTTAATGCAGCATGGTGCGCCCAAATTCGCATCTTTTATTTTTCTGGGGCTAGACCAATCCTCGTAACTTCTTGGATAAAAACGCAATAAAGCGCCGATAGTAGGCACATTGAGTTTTTTAAATAAAGTTTTGCGCTTACTACCGACACCTTTTAAAATTTGAATATCTTGTTTAAATAACGATGCCATAAAAAGGCACCTCCAAGGACGAATTTTATTCTACCGACACAATAAAATAATCAAGTGGCTGTTGGCCGTTAATTAGAGTAATATCAACGTCTGTACTAACTTTGTTTTTTATTTGGTTAAATGCACTTTCTGCTTGTTCTTCAGTAATTCCATGTCCATAAATTATAGTAATAAAAGATGTTTTTTTATCGGTTAAAGAGTTAACCAGTTTTATTAATGACTTAACAGGATTTTTAGCTTTATGCAATAGTTTACCACTATTAAAAGCTAAAATGTCATCTTTTTTTATTTTAAAGCCGCCGTATTCAGCATCTCTAGCAGCAAAGGTAACCTGACCAGACTTTACATGATCGATTGCGTCGCTCATCAATTTAAAGTTTTCCATTACTCCAAAGTCCGGATTAAATGCCAACATAGCGGCCAAGCCTTGAGGAATAGTCCTAGTAGGCAAAACAATAATTTTTCTGTCAGTAGCAAGCTTTACAGCCTGTTCAGCAGCCAAAATAATATTTTTATTATTAGGCAAAATAAAAACATTTTTAGCAGGAGTAGCAAGAGCCGCTTCTAGAATATCTTCAACACTAGGGTTCATTGTTTGACCGCCGCTAACAACGTTTAAGCACCCAAGATCCCTAAATAAAGTTTTTAGACCATCTCCAGCAGCCACCGCAACAAATCCAATTTTCTCTATAGGCTCAACAATTTGCAATTTTACATCGACATTATCATTAGAACTATTTTTAGCGACTTTATTTTGTTCTTTCATATTCTCAATTTTAACTTTTAGCAATTGGCCAAAAGATAGCGCTTCTTGTAAAGCCAGCCCAGGGCTATCAGTATGAACATGAACCTTAATTATTTCCTCATCATCAACAACAAGAACACAGTCCCCAATAGTTTCTAAAAAGCATCTTAGGGTCTCTGGTGATGCAGATACATCAACATCCCTTCCAATAATAAATTCCGTGCAATAAGTAAAATTAATATCATCATCGAATTTATTTATTACAGAGTTAAACTCATTGCCAAAAATTTTAGAAGCTGTAGTTTCAGAAGAACCATTATTTTCGATAATTGTTCCATCTTTAAAAACAGACATCATTCCCTCAAAGATTAAGCACAATCCTTTTCCGCCAGCATCGACAACACCAGCTTTTTTCAAAACAGGCAAAAGCTCAGGCGTAGTAGCAAGAGCCTCCCAAGCGCCCTTGCAAATTTCTTCCCAAACATAAACAGTATCGTCGCTTATATTAGAAGCAATTTTTCCTTTTTCATAAGCGACCCTAGCAACTGTAAGTATAGTACCCTCAGCTGGTTTCATCACGGCCTTATAAGCAGCGTTAACACCAATTGATAAAGCATTAACCAAATTTCTTCCCGTAGCATTCTCTAGGTCACATAGACCTTTTGAAAACCCCCTGAAAAGCAAAGAAAGAATAGTTCCAGAATTCCCTCTAGCACCTCTCAAAAGAGCAGATGCCGCAATAGAAGCAACTTTACAAATTGGAAGATTCTGTGGAGCTTTTTTTAGTTCATCCATAGCCGAAGCCATAGTCATAGACATATTAGTGCCAGTATCACCATCCGGAACAGGAAAAATATTCAATTTATCAATCGAATCTTTGTTTTTAGTGATATTATTAGTGCCAGAAATGATAGCGTTTAAAAGGCAGTTACCATTAATCAAAACAAACTCTCCTTCATATGTACAAATCCGTTAAAGTAAATGCTATTTTCAAAAGCAATTTAAAAAGCGAAATAACGTAAAGCTAATTATAACATAAATAACACACATTTTCAAACAAAACAAACAAAATGTAAAAATTATCAAGGCTCAACTTTTCTTATGCACAACAAATAGTTAATAACAGAACACAAAAATAATACAATAATATTGACTAAAACAATACCAGCTCCAGTAGGCAAGTCAAAAATAAGTGAAGCTATAAGACCAAAAACAAAGCAAAAAATAGAAAATAATGCAGATAAAATAACAAGATATTTAAAACTACGAACAAGTTTTTTAGCAATAAAAGCAGGGAAAATTATAAGACTAGAAATTAACAAAGTTCCCATCATTCGCATACCAACAGCAACAGTAACCGCCGTGAGCAACGATATTAAAAATTGATAAAATCTAATATTTATTCCAATAGCTCTAGCAAAGTTTTCGTCAGACGAAATAATAAATAATCTATTATAAAAGAGAATAAAAACAAAAATTACAATAACAGATAAAAAAAGACTAACAAAAAGGTCAGTTCTATTCATAGCCAAAATGCTGCCAAACATATAACTATAAACATCCATATTAAACCCTCTAGAAAAAGCCGTAATAATAACGCCAAATGATAGAGCACCAGTAGAAAAGATTCCAATAGCAATATCGCCATTAATTTTTTTGCTCTGGCTTATATACATAATAATAAAAGACGCAAATATAACAATGGGAGTAGCAATATAAATAGGAGAAACGCCAATAGCAGTAGCTAAAGACAGTGCAGCAAATCCAACATCAGATAATCCATGGCCAATAAGAGCATATCTTTTTAATACAAGAATAACACCCAGCAAAGCAGCACAAAAAGAAACTAAAATTCCAACGATTATAGCACGAATCATAAATGGATAAGATAATATATCGATAATTTCATTTATATTCATAAATTACCACCACAAGCACAAAAATTATATTTTTCCCACTCGGCAACAGAACCGCAAAATTTGAGTTCTCCATTTAAAATAACAACCTTAGAAGCAAACTTTTTTACAGCAGATAAATCATGAGAGATCATAATAATGGTAGTTTTATCACTTGAATTAACACAGCTTAAAAGTTCATAAAAATTCTCAGCGGTATCATGATCAAGTCCAGTACAAGGTTCATCCAAAATAAGAATTTTAGGGCATTTTACAATAGCTCTAGCAAATAAAGCGCGTTGCTGTTGTCCACCAGAAAGTTCCCCAAAACGTCGTTTTGCAAGAGATTTTATTCCAGCTTTATCCATAGCAATGCCAGCCTGAATTTTATTTTTTTTATTGTAAAAAGGAATTTTAAATTTATTGCTTGTGCTCTGTGTTCCAGAAAGTACAAGCTCTTCAACAGTTGCAGGAAAGTCCAAAGAGATTCCGTTGTTTTGTGGCAAATAAGAAATATCATTTTTAGAACAGTTAATTTTTATTTCTCCACGAAAAATAGGTTCCAAACCAAGAATTGCTTTAATCAAAGTACTTTTTCCGGCACCATTATTTCCAATAATACAAACATATTCTCCGCTTTTTACATCTAGATTAATATCTTTCAAAACAAAAATAGTTTTGTATCCAACTCGATAAGTCACATTTAATTCTTTAATATTAATAAGACACATAATTAATTTAATCCTTGCTTCAAATTTTCGTAATTTTCTAACATTAAATCGATATAAGTAAAATTATTTTGCAGCTGATTTTTTGTAACATTATGGATGGTACTAAATTTTAAAGGTTTAGCACGAGTTTGTTCTGTAATAGATTTTGCAATTTTAGGTTCAGATAATTCTTCGTAATATATCACTGGAATGTGATTTTTATTTATAAAGCTAATGATTTCAGAAATTTTCTTAACGCTTGGTTCTGCCTCGGCAGAGCAGCTGTTAAAGGCAGATATATATTGTAAGTTATATCTTTTAACAAAATATAAATGAGCGAATCTACCGGCAAATACAATAGCTTTTCTTTTAGAAGAGTCTATCATACTTTTAAATTTGTGATCCAATTCGAACAACTTACTTTTATAATTTTCAGCATTATTTTTAAAATACTCACTACTTGAAGGATATTTTTTACAAAATGCCAAATATATATTATCCACCATTTTAGCAGCCAGAGTTGGATCGAGCCAAACATGAGGATCGAAATTATGTTCATGAATTTTTTCATGTATTTCTTCATTTTTCTCATGATGACTTTCATTTTTTATTAGATTGATTCCATTAGAAGCATCACAAACGACTAATTCAGATTTATTAACGCTATTAATTAATTTATCAGCCCAAGGCTCCATTTCTTGGCCAGTATAAATAAATACATCGCAATTAGAGATTTTTAAAATATCTGCAGGGCGAGGATCATATGAATGGCTTTCGGTTCCAGGAGGCAATAGCAAAGAAATCTCGGCCCTATCTCCGGAAACTTGGCGAGCAAAGTCATACTGAGGAAACAAAGATGCAACTACACTAATTTTTTTATTTTTAAGCGTATCAGACTCTGCAGTTTTGCAACTAGACAAAACAAAAATTAAAGAAAAACAGAAAAATATAATGAAAAAAAAACAATAAAATTTTTTAAAAAAGTAAAGCAAAAAAATCAACGCCTTTCAGGTATTATAAAAATTTATTTGCTGGTGCATTTGTTGCAAATTCCGTAAAAAACAGTTTTAGGAAAGTCAATTTTAAACGAATTTTTCAGGTTAATTTCTCTAAACACTTTAATTAAATTATCGTCTTGGAAATGAACTGTCTTAGAGCAAATAGAGCAAATTAAATGGAAGTGCTCACAGCATTCATCAGCATTTTTTATGTACTGAAAGCAAGCACTGTTTTGCCCATCAATTTTAAATTTTCGAACAATATTTAGTTCAACCAATTTACCAAGCTGCCTATATATGGTTGCTGTTCCTACATAGGAGTTTGTTTTGTTGATCAATCTTTTGATTTCGTTAATAGTTAAATGTTTTGAAGAATTTTGCTTCAAGCAGTTTAAAATAAGATCTTTTTGACGAGTATTTCTAAATTCTTGCAAAAGCAACATCCTTTTATTATTGAGAATGATTTTCAATAATGATATCAAAGTTTATACAGATTGTCAATTAAATCTGTATTTTGTAAGCACTTTTTTTTACGACAAAAAAGTTATATAATATTTTTATGTAAAAATTTTGAGAGGAACTTTTATGAGTAATTTTGTGCATCTGCATTTGCATAGTGAGTATAGCCTTCTTGATGGTGCATGCAGAATTAAAAATATGATAAAAAAAGTTAAAGAGCTTGGCCAAAAGGCTGTTGCTATAACGGATCATGGCTGCATGTATGGCGTTATGGACTTTTATAAAACCGCTAAAAATGAAGGAGTAAAGCCTATTATTGGGTGCGAAGTTTATGTAGCTAATAGATCTCGGTTCGACAAAATTAAAGAATATGATTCAGAAAATTATCATTTAATTTTGTTATGTAAAAATAACACGGGATACCAAAATCTAATAAAGATGGTTTCCAAATCGTTTATTGAAGGATTCTATAATAAGCCACGCATAGATGAAGAGTTGTTAAGAAAATATAGCGATGGCTTGATAGCGCTGTCGGCTTGCTTAGCTGGAGCTATTCCTCGAGCACTTAATAGGAATGACTATGAGGCGGCAAAAGAAATTGCTTTAAATTATCAAGAAATTTTTGGTAGAGGTAACTTTTATATAGAATTGCAAAATCATGGACTAGCTGAAGAAATTAGGATTTTGCCGATGCTAGCAAGACTCTCAAAAGAGACGAATATTCCAATGGTAGCTACAAATGACTGCCACTATGTAACGCGAGAAGACAGCCGTATGCACGAGATTTTGCTCTGTATCCAAACAAACCATACGATTAACGATGACGACAGAATGAACTTCGGAACAGATCAGATTTATATAAAATCTGAGGATGAGATAAGAGTGCTTTTTGATAAGGACGACTATGCAGGTGCTATAGAAAATACATCTAAAATAGCAGAACAATGTAATGTTGAATTTGAATTTGGAAAAACGAAGCTTCCTCATTTTGATGTGCCTAATAATCAAGACCATTATGAATATTTTAAAGACCAGTGTTATGTTGGCCTATATAAGATTTATGGAGAAAAACCAGAAGTATCTATTATAAATCGGCTGGAATATGAGCTTTCTACTATTAAAAAAATGGGATATGTAGATTATTATTTGATTGTTCATGATTTTGTAAGGTACGCTAAAAGTGTAGGAATAGCCGTTGGACCAGGAAGAGGTTCCGGGGCAGGAAGTTTAGCCGCGTATTGTATTGGAATAACCGGAATAGACCCTATAAAATATGACCTGCTTTTTGAAAGATTTTTGAACCCAGAGAGAGTAAGCATGCCAGATTTTGATATAGATTTTTGTTATGTTAGGCGTCAAGAGGTTATAGATTATGTTATAAGAAAATATGGTCATGAGCGTGTGGCACAAATCATAACTTTTGGAACAATGGCGGCAAGGGGTGCAATCCGTGATGTGGGCAGAGCATTAGATATGTCGTATGCAGAAGTCGACTCTGTTGCAAAATTGGTTCCTATGGAACTTGGAATGACAATTGAAAAAGCAATAGAAAGTTCTATAGACTTAAAGAAAAAATATAAAGAAGATCAAAAAGTAAAAGAACTAATAAATATGGCGAAAAAATTAGAAGGTATGCCTAGACATGCCTCAACACATGCAGCAGGTGTAGTTATAACAGAGAAACCGGTTGATGAATATGTTCCGCTAGCTAAAAATGATGAAGCTATAGTAACTCAGTTTACAATGACTACACTTGAAGAGTTGGGGCTGTTAAAAATGGACTTTTTAGGCTTAAGAACCCTAACAGTTATAAAAGATACAGAAAAAATGATAAATAAATTTGACTCGAGTTTTAAAATAGAAAATATTGACTTAAATGATAAAGACGTTTTTAGTATGATGTCCAAAGGGCTAACGCAAGGGGTTTTTCAATACGAATCTGTCGGAATGAGAAACGTTCTAATGCAGCTAAAACCTGAAAATATAGAAGATCTTATAGCAGTTATTTCACTTTATAGGCCCGGGCCTATGAGCTCAATTCCACAATATATAGAAAACCGACATCACCCAGAAAAAATAAAGTATAAACATCCATTGTTGGCAGATATTCTAAATGTTACGTATGGCTGTATTGTATATCAGGAGCAGGTTATGCAAATTTTTAGAAAACTTGCTGGATTTTCGCTCGGAAGAGCAGATATAGTGCGAAGAGCTATGTCCAAGAAGAAAAAAGATGTGATGGAGAAGGAACATCAAGTTTTTATTCATGGGCTTGTAAATGAATCTGGCAATATAGAGGTTGAAGGTTGTATTCGCAGAGGGATAAGTGAGGAGGTTGCATCCAGTATATATTCTGAGATGGAAAGTTTTGCCTCTTACGCCTTTAACAAATCTCATGCAGCGGCTTATGCACTGATATCGTATCAAACGGCGTATTTAAAATGTAAATATCCAAAAGAATATATGGCATCGCTGATAACAAGCGTTTTTGATAATATAAATAAAGCCGTGGAATATATAGAGGAGTGTAGAAATTTAAAAATTAATGTTCTGCCCCCTAACATAAATGAAAGCGAAGATGCTTTTACCGTATCAGGCAGTGACATTCGTTTTGGACTTTTAGCAATAAAGAGCCTTGGCAAAGCCCCTATCGAAAAAATTTTAGAAGAGCGAAAATATGGAAAATTCAAATCGTTGTATGATTTTTGTAAAAGAATGCACAACAAAGATATTCAAAAAAAGGTTGTAGAGAATTTAATCAAAGGTGGTGCCTTTGACAATATGGGAGCTAATCGTAGGCAAATGTTAGCTGTGCTTGATAGTATATTTGAAGGACTGGCTACAGAGAAGAAAAATAATATAAAAGGGCAGATAGGCTTTTTTGACACGGTAGAAAGTGAAAAAGATTCTTTTATTAAATTTCCTGATCTAGAGGAATTTCCTCAAAAAGAGCTTTTTAAAATGGAAAAAGAGATAACAGGACTATATATGTCTGGGCACCCGCTGGCAGAGTTTACGGATTTAATAAAAAATCAGAACTATGCAAAAATAGGTGATATAATATCGATTTCTAAAGTAGAAGAAGCTAAGTATAAAGACGGAGACAAAATAAAAATTTTGGCAATAATTTCAGATGTAAAGTTAAAGACTTCTAAAAACAATAATACATTTGCTTATGTAAATATTGAGGATATGTATGGCTCGATGGAAATGATGGTTTTTGGTTCGGTTCTAGAAAAAAGTTCATTTTTGTTGATGGAAGGAAATATAGTAGAAATTCACGCAAGAATAAGTGTTAGAGAAGATGAAGAACCAAAATTAATATGCGATGAAATAATACCTCCAGACAAAATAAATAGAAATAAAATAAATTCTAATGAAGAAAAAGTATCTAAAAATGCTGGACTATATATAAAAGTAAAAAAGAAAGAATCTTTTGAATATGAAAGGGCAATGTTACTCTTGAGCATATTTGAAGGAACTACTCCAGTATATATTTTTTTTGAGGAGAGCAACAAATTAGTTTTGGCGCCAAGAAGATTATGGATATCTAAAAATGATGTGTTAATTGAAGAACTCAAAAGAAAAATAGGAGATAAAAATGTAGTGCTAAAAGAGTAATTTTTACAAAATAAGTTATAAGGTTAATGCTGCGCTTACAGTAAAAAATGTTGTTTTGTGGGTGGAGGAACTTTTATGCGAGAAAAGAAAAAAATAGGTGTTCTTACAAGTGGTGGTGATGCTCCAGGGATGAATGCAGCAATAAGAGCGGTGGTTAGAGCTGGCATAGATGAAGGGCTAAGAGTTTTTGGTATACGTAGAGGATTTCATGGTTTGTTAAATTTGGATGCTGTCTATATGAGCCTTAGAAGTGTTTCTGATATAATAAATTTTGGCGGGACGATTTTGTATACAGCTAGAAGCCAGGAGTTTGCAACCAAAGAGGGAATTATGCTAGCTAAGGATAATTGTAAAAAATTAGGGCTAGATGGTCTTATAATTATAGGAGGAGATGGCTCAATAAGAGGTGCAAAAGAGCTTAGTGATCAAGGAATTTTTTGTGTTGCAATCCCAGGTACAATTGATAATGACGTAAACTGTAGCGAATATACGATAGGATTTGACACAGCAATGAATACAGCTATGCAAATGGTTGATAAAATTCGCGATACAGCAGAAGCGCATGAAAGATGTAGCGTAGTTGAGGTAATGGGAAGAAATTGTGGCGATATAGCTTTGCAAACGGGAATAGCAGTAGGAGCAACAGCAATAATAGTGCCAGAAGTTGCATATGATTTTAAAAGAGATATTTTGGATAGAATAAAAATGACACAAAAGACAGGAAAAAAACATTTTATAGTTATAGTTTCAGAAGGAATAGGCAAAATAAAAGATGTAGCAGAAAAAATTCATAAGCAAACAGGAATCGAAACAACAGAAACAGTTTTAGGACACGTGCAAAGAGGAGGTTCGCCTAGTTTGAGAGATAGAGTTGTAGCAAGTGAAATGGGGGTAAAAGCAATAGAAATAATTTGTCAGGAAAAAGAATCAAAAATTATTGCAATGGAATCAGGCAGAATAATAGCTTGCAACATGGAGCAAGAATGCCAAAAAAAAGAGTTTAATTTAGCATTATATAATACAGCATTAAAGATTTCAATATAATTTTCGAGGTTGATTTGTGCTAAATTAACAAAGTTAAATTAATGTATTGATTTTAGTTATTACTTATGATAAAATTCAATTAATGTAAGACTTAAGAAAGAGGGCTAATTTATGAATAAAAAAAACATAATTTTGTTACTACTTATAATGATGACGATTATTCTTACGGGATGTGGTTCAAGTCAGTCGGGTACTACCCCAGCTACTGTTACTGGAGACTATAATTCGCAAAGCCAGTCGGAGGATAATACGGTTGAGCCAGAACCAAAGGTTACTCAAGAAAAGTCTGGAACTATAGGTGATTTTACTGTTTCTATAGACAAAGCTACAGTTACAACTTCTCGCGATGGCAAAAAATCTATTTTAGTAACTTATTCATTTAAAAATGGTTCCTCTAAAAGCACAAACTTTGCCGACGTGTTGTCCGCAGAGGCATACCAAAACGATACCGCATGTCCACAGGCTTCAATGGAGAATCAAGAGCACGACATTGAAAATATGTTAACTGAACTGAAGCCAGGTGAGACTAAGAATATATATGAAGCATATGTTTTGCAAGACGATTCTGATGTTACAATTAGAGTTTGCAAAGCTGGCCTTACTGCAGATCAGGAGCAGAACACTAATAATATGATTACAAGAACTTTTAAAGTACAATAAAATTTCTCCTAATATTTTTTTAATGAAGACTACAAAAAATGTAGTCTTCATTATTTTTTTAGAATAAATTATTTAAGCCTGTACATATTCATTTAAAGGTATTATAATAAATATTTACATAGTTTTTGGAATGGAAGTGTTTAAGTGGCAAAAAATGAAACTGAAAATATAAAAAAATTAAAAAGAAAAAATCAAAGTTTTTTACACGGAACCGTAATTTTAACAGGAAGTTTACTTTTAGTAAAACTTATGGGTATTTTATTTAGAATATTTGTTACAGGAATGATAGGTCCAACAGGAGCTACTTATTTTACTGTTGCATATGAGATATATAATCCTCTTTTTGCATTAGCAACAGCAGGGTTGCCAATAGCGATTTCAAGAATGGTTTCAGAAAATATTGCCAGTGGACGATACAGAAATGTAAAAAAAATAAAAAAAATATCAACACCAATATTTATTTTAACAGGAACAATTGGGTTAATTCTAATGATTTTAGGGGCATTTATTGTTCCTAATTTGACGTTCGTAAATGTGCCTGGTGCATTCTATTCTGTAATAGTATTATCACCAACGATATTTTTTGCATGCTTGATGTCGATCTATAGAGGTTATTATCAGGGGCTAAAAAACATGACGCCAACTGCAACATCAGAAGTTATAGAAGCGGGATGTAAATTTTTTATAGGCTATGTTACGTCTTATAGCATAATACATTTTGGTATGCAAGAGTATTTATCTAAAGGCACTTTTTTGGGGCAACCTTATGCAACAAAAGAGTTAGCAGAAGCAGCAATTATGCCATTAGCTGCGGCTGGAGCTATTTTAGGAATATCTATGGGTGCTGTGGCTGGTTTTTTGTATTTATTTTTAAGAGATAAAACTACAGGAGATGGTATAACAAAAGAAGAAATATTAATTTCGCCGCCAGCTCAAGATGGAAGATGTATAGCAAATGCATTAATAAAAAGCGCACTACCAATAGGTTTGGGAGCTATAATTATGAACGTGGCGGGTTTAATAGATACTACTTTAATTTTGCACCGGATACAGTATGTAATGTCTGTAGCGCCAAATGAGTTATTAGCTCAGTATGGTGCAAGAATAGGAGAATCGGTATTAAAAAGTAGAGATGGCGTACATGGATTTTTAATGGGATGTTATTCATTTACTTTGCCGCTAATGATGTTGGTTCCTGCAATAACTCAAGCTTTTGGAATAGTTGCCTTGCCATCGGTTACTGGAGCGTGGACTTTAAAAGATAAAGCAAGCTTAAAAAAGAGTATAAATACAGTAATAAGAATGACGATGTTAGTAACAATTCCTGCTGGAGTAGGGTTATCTTTTTTGGGGGGAGACCTTTTAGAGGTAATTTATAGTTCTCGACTAAATGCGGTAAGCATAGCGTCTGATATAATTCCTATTTTAGGCATAGCCACGATATTTACCGCAGCAAGCACTCCTATTTGCAGCATGCTGCAGGCAATAGGCAGAATAGACTTACCTGTAAAAATTATATCAATTGGATTGATAATAAAGATTTTTTTAAACTATCTGTTTGTTGGTATTCCACAAATAAATATACAAGGTGCAGGAATTGGAACTTTAATTGGCTATGGATTTATTCTATTTACTTCAACGTATATGTTGCTTAAGAATACTAAAATATCTCTGAATTTAACTAGCGCAATTATAAAACCAATAATTGCTTCATTATTTTGCGGAGTGTTTGCAAAAATATTAATATGGTTACTAAGGGGAAAAATTTTAAACTTAATTGCGGTAGTTTTGTCAATATTTTTTGCAATTGTAGTGTATGTTTTAGTACTATTATCTATAGGTGGTCTGAGCCGAGATGACATAATTTTATTTCCAAAAGGTGAAAAAATTATAAAAATACTTGCAAAATTGAATCTTATCGGTTAAAATGTTCTTAGCTTATCCTGAGGCATAAATAGACACAAATTAAAATTATTATTTATTTTTTTACAAATTTTGAAAAAAGTTAAAAAATAGTAGACTTTTTAAGAAAAAAGGGTTATAATGTAAAAAGCTTCTAAAATTTAGCAGATTATGGTTTTGTTGTAGAATAGAGGTTAGAATCTGTTACAGAAGTTTAACTTATTTAGTTAATTCTCAAAGAAAATCTTTGATGAATAAAAATAAAAATGGAGGTATTATAAGATGAACAAATCAGAACTAATATCATCAGTTGCAGAGAGGAGTGGCCTTACTAAAAAAGACTCTGAAAAGGCACTCGCTGCTATTATTGATTCAATAGTTGAAGCTGTTAAAGAAGATGATAAGGTTCAACTTATAGGTTTTGGAACTTTTGAGTTACGTTCTAGAAGTGAAAGAGCTGGACGTGATCCAAGAACTAACAAACCTATTACTATACCAGCTTGTAAAGTTCCTGCTTTTAAGGCTGGCAAAGGCTTCAAAGATGCAGTGTCTGGCAGATAACTTTTAAATTTTTATGATCGGCTTCTTTTTATTAAGAAGTCGTTTTTTTTGGAGGGATATTAATGAGATTAGATAAATATTTAAAAGTATCACGGTTAATTAAAAGGCGTACAATAGCTAATGCTGCTTGTGATGGTGAAAAAATTTTAGTAAATGAAAGAATTGCTCGAGCTTCTTATGAAGTAAAAATAGGCGATAAAATAGAAATAAATTTAGGATCTAAAAAATTAAAGATAGAAGTTTTGAGTATAAATGAACATGTAAAAAAAGAAATTGCGAATGCTATGTATAAGTTGATTTATTAAAGTAATATTGATGTTTAATCGTTCATAAATATTTTTACAGATATTTTTTATGGGGGATAAACATGCAAGAAGAAAAAAAAAATGTCAAACTTACGCATAATTTAATATTAAAAGAACGAAAATCATTAAATGTTTCTGGAGTTTTGGATGTAGACAGTTTCGATGACAGCACTGTAGTGGCGTATACGGATATGGGAGAACTTACAGTAAAAGGTAGAGACTTGCATGTAAGCAAGATAAATCTGGATAGTGGTGATTTGGTTCTGGATGGGGAGATAAGTTCGCTTGAGTATACAGATAATAATCAAGTAGAAAAGGGCTTTTTCTCTAGACTATTTAGATAGGAGCCTAAGACATGACAACTACGTTAACTTCGCAGATAATGATTTTTTTATTTTCTTTTATTTTAGGTGCTTTTTTAGGGTTAATTTTTGATTTTTTTAAGGTGATAAATTCTATATTAAAAGCGAATCTAAAACGTATTTTTTTTGAAGATATATTATACTTCACTTTGAGCGCAGTTGTGACTTTTGTATATGTGTTAATTGTAAATATGGGAGAAATACGATTTTATATTCTTTGTGGAGAAATATTTGGTTGGTTGATATATCGATTTACAATTGGGAAATTAGTTTATAAATTTGTTTTAGTTGTTGTGAATTTTTTTTACACTTGGGGTTCAAGATTTAAAAAATATATAATAGGTAAACTTCCTAAAAATAAGCTGAAAAAATTATTTAAAAAGATAAAAAGCATAGCACATAAATTTACAAAAAAAATAAAATTAAAAAAAGTTATTTTTCATTTATATCAAAAAAATAATAAACAAAGTAAAATTAAATAAAAATATTTGTTGATTTTAAAATGATTATTATGATATAATATTTTTGTTTAAATTTTTGAGAGGAATTTTTTGTAAAAAATGGAAGTTAAAATTATAAAAGGAAGAAAAAAGATTAATAAATTTTTAGTAAGATGGCCTATTAGATTTGTGACGTTGGTATTCGTTTTTTATGCGGTCTTTACGTTAAATGGAATTTGTGCTAAAATAAATGAAAAAAAGAAACATTTGAATTATCTTAATTCGGAGATAATAATTCAAAAAAATAAAAATGAAGAATTAAAAAAAATTTCTAGAGCAAGTAATGAAGAAAATAAAGAATATTTTATAAAATTAGCACGAAATTTGGGATTTTCAAAACAAAATGAAAAAATTTTTGCAAATATATCTGGGAATTAAAATTTTTAAGGAGGCTGTTGCTTTTTTATGCGTCTAGAGGTTGGAACAATTGTAGAAGGGAAAGTTGCAAAAATAACAAATTTTGGTGCGTTTGTTGAGCTACCAGATGATAAAAGTGGGATGATCCATATTTCTGAAATTTCTTCGGATTTTGTAAAAGATATTAAAGACTATTTAAGAATAGGGCAAGCTGTAAAAGCAAAAGTTATTAATATAAATGAAAAGAATGAAATTGCACTATCGATAAAAAAATTAATGCCACAAAAAACTGTAATAAAAAAAAATAAACCTTTGAATAGCTTAGAAAAATTTGATAGACCCAGTAGAATAGATTCACAAAATGATAAAAAAAAGAATTCAATTAGCTTTGAGGAAATGTTGGCAACCTTTAAACATAAAAGTGAAGAGAAAATTTCTGATCTGAAACGTGCTAAAGAATCAAAACGTGGGAGTTCTTGTAAAAGAGGCTCTCAACGTTGATAGATGTATAAAATATTAAAGAAAAGCCGGAATATCGGCTTTTTTTGTTGAAATTTGAAAAGAGGTTTTTTATGTTATTAGTCAATGCAAAAATTTATACTATGGATGCAGGAATAATCGAAAATGGTTTTGTTTATATAAAGGGAGAAAAAATAAAAAAAGTTGGCAATATGAGTGAATTAAAAATAAGTGATGAAAAGACAATAGATTTAAAGGGAAAAAATTTATATCCAGGATTTATCGACGCTCATACACATATGGGTTTATTTGAGAATGGACTTGGGTTTGAGGGTGAGGATGGGAACGAGTATACGGATCCTTTAACTCCGCAACTAAAAGCAATTGATGCGGTGAATCCTATGGACAAGAGTTTTGAAGAAGCGATTATGGCAGGGATAACAACAGTTGTAACAGGACCAGGAAGTGCCAACCCAATGGGTGGTCAAATATTAGCAATGAAAACATCAGGAGTTTGCGTTGATAAAATGGTGATAAAAAATCCGTTGGCAATAAAATTTGCATTTGGAGAAAACCCAAAAGTTATATACAACAGTAAAAATCAAGCCCCTATGACACGAATGGCCATTGCTGCAATAATCAGAGAGCAACTTAATAAGGCGAAAAGGTATATGATTGATAAGGTTAAGGCTAAAAAAGATCCTGAAAATTTTGACTATCCAGAATATGATGCCAAATGTGAATCACTTATACCTTTATTAAAAAGAGAAATTCCTGCGCATATTCACGCCCACAGGGCAGATGATATTTTTACTGCAATAAGAATAGCAAAAGAATTTGATATAGATTATGTAATAGTTCATGCAACAGAAGGGCACCTTATTTCAAAATATTTAAAAAATGAACAGGTACGTATTTTAGCTGGCCCAATATTAAGTGATCGTTCTAAACCAGAATTGGCAAATTTGTCTTCAAAAACGCTCGGAGTACTATCTCAGCATGGAATTTCTTTCGCAATAACAACAGACCATCCAGAAGTTCCTATACAATACTTGCTTATAATTGCTGCTGTGGCCGTACGTGAAGGTCTAGATGAGTATGAAGCCATAAAATCTGTAACAATAAATCCGGCAATAATCTGTAATATAGATGAGAGGGTAGGCTCGATAAAAGAAGGCAAAGATGCTGACTTAGTTGTATTTGAGGGCTCACCACTGGATATAATGAGAAAGCCATTGTTGGTAGTTTGTAATGGAGAAATAAAAAATAATTTTATTTAATTTGCTTTTTGTTGGACTTTCTGTGTGGAATATGTTATCATGTCTTTAGTAGGCAGGTTTATATTTTTATGCTCATTGTTTATTTTATTTTTGAGGAGAATGTAAAATGAAAACAACATTTACCGGTAGAAAAGTCGCACTGAGAGATAATTTTAAAAATTTGGCCGAAAAAAAATTATCTAGGTTTGATAAACTGTTCGATGGCAATGCTTCGGCCACTGTTATAGTTACGATAGAAAAAAATCGACAGACAGTTGAAGTAACCATATACCATAATGGGGCGATTTATCGTGCAGAATCTACCACTGAAGAGATGAATGAGGCTCTTGATAAGGTAATAGAAGCTTTAGCAAAACAATTTAGAAAGCATAAAACTAAACTAGCTAAAAGACTTAGAAAAGATTCTTTAGAGAATTATCTTCCAGAAAAAGAAAATCTTGATGAATCAATATTTGAAGAAGATCAATATAATATTGTGAGGATTAAAAATTTTCCTGTTAAACCTCTTGATGTTGAAGAAGCTATTTTGCAGATGAATATGACTGGTCACCAATTTTATATGTTTAAAAATGTAGAAAATAATCAAATAAATGTTGTATATCGCCGCAAAAAAGGCGACTATGGTTTATTGACTACAGACATGAATCGGGATAATTAAATATTAAAGGTATTTTGCAGATTTTAAAGCCGCACGCGATGGAGTGTGCGGCTTAAATTTTATAAAAAAGCAGCGAACTATACTGTGCGCCGCCTACCTGGTAAAAGTTAATGATTTTTCATTAGCTTTTCGGCACATTTGCGAAGATCTTCTTCAGAATTGATGTCTATACCGCTCTGTTTTATTGTTTCTTGAACGTATGTGGGAAGAGTTTGAAAATAGCGATTTGAATCTAGAGTTTCTTTAAAAGTATTATTCATGGCAATCACCTCGTAATAGTTATTAGCTATAAATATAAATTTATTCGTTTTTAAGAATGTTTTTACTTTTAATTTAATATTTGATATAATTAAATTAGGTTATATTTTTTAAATGTTTTAGTTATAAAAAAAGGAAGTAAGTATGAGCTATAACGTAAAAAGCATATTAGTGTCGGTGATAATTCCTATAAGAAATGAAGAAAAATATATAACTAGATGCATAGAATCAGTGCTAAATCAAGACATTAGAAAAGAAAATTTGGAACTTATTTTAGTAGACGGCGACTCTGAAGACAAAACTCTGGATATAATAAAAGAATTTATTAAGGATTATGATTTTATAAAACTATATAAAAATCCACAAAAAACAGTTCAGCACGGTCTTAACATAGCTATAAAAAATTCAGTAGGGAGATATATAGTTAGGATGGATGCGCATTCTGAATATGCTAAAGATTATATATTTAAGTGTATAGAATATCTTGAAAAAACAGGTGCCGAAAATGTTGGCGGACCTATGATTGCAAGGGGCAAATCTCAAATTCAAAAAATAATAGCTGCAGCTTATAGCAGTCGTTTTGCACTCGGTGGAGGAAAGTTCCATAACGAAAGTTATGAGGGGTATGCAGATACAGTTTATTTAGGGGCTTTTAAACGAGAAACACTATTAAGCGTTGGCTTGTATGATGAAAATTTGCCTCGTAATGAAGACGATGACTTGAATTTTAGGATAATAAAATCTGGGGGTAAAATATTTATTACACCAAAAATAAAAAGTGTTTATTATCCGAGAAAAAGTTATAGAGAGCTTTTTAAACAATATTTTGAATATGGTTTTTGGAAAGTAGCTGTGATGAAAAAACATAAAAAACCTGCTAGAATATCTCAACTTATTCCTGTGTTGTTTGTTGTTTTTATGATTTTGTTTATTGGGCTATCGTTGGTGAGCAAAGTTGCACGCAATATTTTTGCTATTGTTATGGTTGCTTATTTGATGTTAAATTTTTATTTTTCTTTTAAAAATCCTAAATTGAACTCATTATTTGATAGAATTAGATTAGTTTGGATTCATTTTATTTTACATTTTGCATATGGAGTAGGTTTTTTATGCGGAATGTTCAAACTTTGGAAAAGAAAATTTTAATTATAAAAAATAGAAAGGAATTATTATTTTAACTAGAATGAATATAAGATACGAACTTTCAAAAGAAGAGCTGCGGCAAGTACAAAAGAAAAGTCTTGATATGGCTATATATTTTAGAGATTTTTGTATAAAAAATAATCTTAAATTTTTTTTGTGTGGAGGCTGCTGTATAGGTGCGATTAGACATAAAGGGTTTGTTCCATGGGACGATGATGTTGATATATTTATGCCAAGGGATGACTATGAAAAATTAGGAGAAATATGGAATAAAAAAGCTAATACAAAAAGATTCTCTTACTGTAGAGAAGACGAGCACCACCATTATCGGAACTTATTTGCAACTATAAATGATAACGATACTACGTTTATAAAAACTCACCAAGCAGACCTTGACATTAACCATGGATTAGTTTTAGATGTTTTGCCTCTTGATGGGTGCCCGAATTCAAAAATTGCAAGGGGATATCAAATTTTTTGGGCAATTGTTTATTCTATTTTTTGTGCACAGATTTCTCCAACTAATCATGGAAAGTTAGCAAATTTAGTTGGAGATTTAATTTTAAAATTTGTTCCGTCAAATAAAATTAGATTTAAAATATGGAAATTTGCAGAAAAAAAAATGACAAAGTTCAAAATAAAAGACTGTAATTATATCACAGAGCTTTGTTCGGGCCCATTTTATATGAAGAAAAAATATCCCAAATCTGCTTTTGATGATGCAATGTATGTTAGTTTTGAAGGAGAACAGATGCCTATTCCTGTAGGGTATGATGAATATTTAAGAATAGCTTTTGGAGATTATATGAAGGTGCCTTCTAAAGAAAAGCAAGTAGCCCACCATGATGTTGTATTTTGTGACGTTTTAAACTGTTACAAAAAATATAGAGGAGTATATTACTGCAGAGGTGAAGATAAATGATTTTTGGAGCAATATTAGCAGGTGGCGTAGGAACAAGAATGAATATATCCGATATGCCAAAACAATTTTTAATGCTTGGGAATAAACCAATTATAATTCATACTATAGAAAAATTTTTATTGTGCACTAGATTTGATAAAATTTATATTGGCGTTCACACTGATTGGCTTATGTATATGAATGATCTGATTGAAAAATATAATTTAGATAAAGCGAAACTTGTTTGTGTGCATGGTGGAGTGGATAGAAGTGGAACTATTTTTAATATTATAAAGCAAATAAAAAAGGAATATGGTGGTAATGATGATGATATTGTTGTTACGCACGATGCTGTAAGACCTTTTGTTACTAGCAGAATTATTGAGGAAAATATTGATGCAGCACTAAAATTTGGTGCTTGCGACACTGTAATTAAATCAACAGATACTATCGTTATGTCGAAAGACGAAAAAACTATCACTGAAATTCCAAATAGAAGATTTATGTATCAAGGCCAAACGCCACAAAGTTTTAAGATAAGTTTACTTTTTGATTTATATAATGATTTAAATAATGAAGAAAAATCTGTGTTGACTGATGCATGTAAAATTTGTGTTGTAAGGCACTTTCCTGTGCATTTGGTTTTGGGTGAAGTTGCGAACATAAAAATAACAACTGTTACCGATTATAAAATAGCTATGGCTATGGTAGGAGGAACTAAATTTGATTAATTGCACTTATCAGCTGGTGTATCCTCGTACCTTTTCTGTAAAATATTCTGAGGTTGATATCGAAAAAGATATTATTGTAAGACCGAAATATATGTCTATATGCCATGCAGATCAAAGATATTATTTGGGTAAGAGAAATGCATCTGTTTTAAAGAAGAAGTTACCAATGGCACTTATACATGAAAGTTGTGGCGAAGTTATTTATGATAAAACTGGAAAGTTTAAGGTTGGTCAAAATGTTGTTATGATCCCAAATATTCCTGAAAAGGTTCGCCCTGGTGAATACGAAAATTATTCTTTGGGAGCTAAATTTTTATCTAGCGGATATGATGGTTTTATGAGAGAATTTGTGGCGCTACCTTATGATAGATTAGTTCCTTTTGAAGATATACCATTACAAATTGCAACAATTTGTGAATTTATAAGTGTAGGAGTGCATGCAATTAATCGATTTGATTTTTGTTCTCATAGATATCGAGATAATATTGCTGTTTGGGGAGATGGAAGTCTTTCTTATGTAATCTCTTGCCTATTGAAAATAATATTTAAAGAGGCTAAAATTATTGTTATTGGAAAAAATAAAACAAAGTTATCTTATTTTTCATTTGTAAATGAGACTTATTTGGCAGATGAGTTGCCTGCAGATTTAAAAATTGATCACGCTTTTGAATGTGTTGGTTCTTATGGAAGCTTTTATGCTGTAGATGATATAATTAAGTATATTAGCCCACAGGGAACAGTTATATTAATGGGTGTAAGTGAAGATAAAGTTGCAATTAATACTAGGGACGTTCTTGAAAAGGGTCTTATGTTGATAGGTTGTAGCAGATCTGGAAAAGCTGAATTTGAATCTGCTATTAAATTTTTAAAAAACAGCGTTTTTCAACGAAGATTGATGGCTATCATATCTGAAGCAAAACCGGTAAAAAGTATTATTGATATACATGAAGCCTTTGCTGACGATGCGAAAAATATGTTTAAAACAGTTTTTAAATGGGATATATAGAGGTTAATTAGATGGCTAAAATTAGTGTAATTGTTCCAATTTACAAAGTAGAACAATATGTAGTAAAGTGTGTTGATTCGATATTGAGCCAAACATTAAAAGATATAGAAATAATTTTGATTGATGATGGCTCACCGGACAATTGTGGAAAAATATGCGACAAATTTGCTCAAAAAGATTCTCGTGTTAAGGTTTTACATAAAGAAAATGAAGGGTTAAGTGCTGCTCGAAATACTGGTCTGACATTGGCAAAAAGTGAATATATTAGTTTTGTGGATAGCGATGATTATCTGGCAGAAGATATGCTTGAACTTTTGTATAATAATATAATTAAGTACGACGCAGATGTATCAATTTGTGGATTGTATGATTGCTATGGAACAAAAAAAATACCACAATGTGCCCAAAAAGAAATTCTTATTCTTAATAATAAAGAAGGTTTAAGATTAGCTTTGGAGGGAGAAAAATTTTCTGTAAATGCGGTGAATAAAATTTACAAAAAAAGATTATTTGATGAACTTAATTTTCCAAAGGGAAAGCTCTCAGAAGACGCGTTTACTATACCTAAAATTTTGGCTAAGGCAGAGACGATTATTTTTGATTCATCCCCAAAATATTATTACGTACATAGAGGCCAAAGCATAACAACCTCTAGCTTTAAAAAAAATGATTTTAACGTGGTTGAAGCTTATAGCGAAATTTTAAAGTTTGTAAAAGGAAATTTTAAAGAGCTAACCAAACAAGCAGAGTTTAGACTTTTATGGTCGTATACATATGTTTTTGATAAAATGATATTGACTCCAAATTTTGCTGCTAACGATGATTATAAAAAAATATTGACTATTTTACGTGTTAATACATTAAAAATATTACAAAATAAGTTTTTTTCCTTAAAACGCAAGATTGCCATGATAATTTTGTACATTAGTCCAAGTCTTTATAAGGTTTTACTTAAATATCAAAAAAATAAATTTATGAAGTTGAATTATTAATTATTTTTTAAGGATTTGTTTTTTGAATGAAAGTAGAGAATTTATTTTATGAAAATATATATAATTTGTTAAGAAAAGCCTATATAACCGTATTTATTATAGCGGTATTAACTAGAGTTTTTTTGCCAATAGCGATTAGAGAAACTCAATTTATTAATAGCTTAATATTTTCTATTGTTGCAGTATTTGGCGGCAGTATAGTATGCTTGGATATCTTTACAAAGCGAGTTTTTTTGAAACAAAAAAATATAATTTGGCTTATTCTTTTTTGGGCTGTGTGTTTGATTTCGAGCATAATTAATATTAGATATGGAGTTATTGGCAATATTAGAAATTTAGTATGGCTAGGCATATCCTTTTTTCTTTTGTATCCTATTGCCCCAGAAAGAAGCTCTCACGATATTAAAAAAGAAATAAAATATGTTAGCAATTTTTTAATTGTAGTCTGGTTTGTTGCATGCTGCATATCTTTTTTTATGTTTTTAATGCAAATTGGCTTTTATGTGGATATTTTTCCAAATTCTTTTGCAAGAATAGGATTTATTGAATGTAGATTATTTGGCATTTTTGAAGATCCTAACTATGCAGCTGTTGTTGCAGTTATTGTGATTATTTTTTCATCATTTAATATTAAAACTACTTCTAAGATATTATTAAAAATATTTTATGCTACTAATATATTGATCAATTTTTTTTATTTTGTTCTTTCTGGATCCAGAACAGCAGAAGTCTCAGCGTTTGTAACAACAGTTTTTGCAGTTTATTTTATATTATTTAAGAAATTAGAGTGTAAAAATTTAAACAATGTTTTAAAGCAAATTATTTTAATTTTGACAGTTTTATTTTTTAGTGCAATTTTAATTTTTAGCGTTAAATTGACAAGGGGATTGTTATCTTATCTGCCTGATTTTATAAATTTCCCGTTTGAAACGGCAAGTATCTCTGAACCTAGAGCAAAAAAACATGTTGATACAAATCGTGAAGATGTTAATAACAGTGCAGATATTTCTAACTGCAGATTTAAAATTTGGCTAAGTGCTTTGGAACTATTTAAAAGCAAACCAATTTTTGGGACTTCGCCAAGAAACATGAGAGCGTATGCAAAAGCTAATTTCCCATCAGGATTTATTGCGCAGAGATCTTATGCAGTACACAATGCTTATCTTGATGTTTTTACCTCTACAGGAATTATAGGAGCATTCATGTTAATAGTTTTTTTCGTAAAATACTTGATATGCATGTTTAAATTTTTGTTTTTAAATACTAAAAATAAGAATTATTATATGGTTTTGTTTAGCTTTTCGATTGTTGTAACTGTGGCGGTTTCAGCTTTTTTTCTTTCGGAATTTCTTTTTGTCAATACTGTTGGAACGCTTCTTTTTTGGCTTAATTTAGGATATTCTTGTTACTTTACTAAAAAAAGTTAGACTTATGATGATTTTAATGTGCTAATTTTAGGAGAGATAAAAGTTAATGCTTGCTAAAATAAGTGTAATTGTACCGATATATAATTCGGAAAAATCTTTGCCACGATGCTTAAAAAGTATAATGTCGCAAAGTTTTAAAAATTTGGAAATTATTCTAGTTAATGACGGTTCGCAGGATGCTTCTTTAGAAATTTGCGAAAAATTTAGACAAAAAGATAATAGAATAATTATAATAAATAAAAAAAATTCTGGAGTTTCTGCAGCAAGAAATTCGGGATTAAAAATAGCTACAGGAGAATTTATTCAATTTGTTGATGCAGATGATTTTATTAATTTTAATATGATTGAATGCATGTTTAAAAATATCAATGAAAACAATGCAGATATTGTAATTTGCGGGTATAATAAGATATCTTCTAACAAGGTTAAAAAAAAATCTCCAAATAACTTTAATACAGATTCCCTTATAGGTTTTAGAGACTGCTTTATTAACCTTTATAAAAATGCTTTTTTAAATGCACCGTGGAATAAATTATATTGTAGAAAAAAAATAAAAACTTTTTTTGATGAAAGCTTATCTATTGGGGAGGATTTGCTGTTTAATTTGTCTTATATTTCTAACTGTGATAAAATATCTGTTATAAATCAAAATCTTTATAATTATGATGTTTCTTTGCAGAATAGTTTAGCCTGCAAATATGATGAAAAACTTTTCTATAATAAATTATATTTAAATGAAGAAGTACAGAAATTTTTAAAAAAGAATTTTAATTTAAATGACTTTTCAAAAATTAATGAAGTTTTTGCTAAAGAGATTTATTATTATTTAAAGAAGATCGTGTTTTTATCAAAAGAACAAAAAAAAGAAAAGTTAAAAAAAATAAAATCTTGTGTAGAAAATAATAATGTAAGAAATATGCTATATAATGCTAAAATAACTGATTTTCAGATAAAAATTATTTGTAAACTGATAAAAGTAAAGCAAATAAAAATCATATATAAGTTTTTTTGCTTAAAAAAACTTATTAATAAAAATGGTGTACGTTAATTAAGTTCTTGGTCTATGAAGGGATTTTTTATGAGAGTCAAAAATTCTGTTATAAATAGTTTAGTTGGAATTACTTCGTATTTTATTTTATTGATTGGCCCGCTTGTTTTAAGCTCTGTTGTAGCAAGTCTTGGTAGTGAAATACTTGGGATCCAAAAAACATTTATGGATATTATTGCAATGCTTAATATAGTAGAACTTGGGCTCAGTTTTGGTGTAATATATAAGCTATATAAACCTATTGCCGAAAACGATACTGAAAAAATTGCAATTATACTTAATTTTTATAAAAATACATTTAAACTGGTTGCATTAGTGCTCTTGATTTTAGGACTAGTAACGGCAAAAATTATTCCGCAATTTATGCCAGAACACGATTTGAACAAATTTTCAGATATTTGGCTTAGCACGATGTTTATTTTATATTTAGCAGATGCTTTAGTTGCATATTTATTTGGACACAAAAGAGCTATGTTAATTGCGGATCAGAAAAATTATTTGGTGAACATATGTAGAACTGTCTGCCAGTTTTTTATGTATATTTTGCAATTTGTTTCGATTTATTTTTTAAAATCTTTTGAACTGTTTGTTATTTCAAAGTTAACTTGCACATTGATTGACAGCGTTTCTATACATTTTATTTATAAATTAAAATATAAAAATATAAATTTGAAAATTAAAAAGAAACTTGAAAAAAATGAGAAAAAAGATCTATTTAAAAATTTAAGCGCGCTTTTTTATCATAAAATAGGCTATCAAGCTTTGGCATCCGGTTCTACTTTAATAATTACCAGCAATTTAGGCGAAGCCATAACCGGAATTTATTATCCATATACTTTGATTACTAATGGATTAATGAGTGTTACGGATCAAATTTTCAATGCTATTTTAACAAGTTTTGGAAATTTAATTGTAAAAGCAACCAAGGGAGAAGTACATAATATTTATAAAAAAATATTTTTTTTAAATCATATTATATATTCTTTTTTTTCAGTATCATTTTTTTGTTTGGTAGGCTCGTTTATTAAATTATTGATGAACGACGACTTTTTACTGCCGATGTCTACTATAATTTTAATAACAATAAATTTTTATTTTTTTGGAATGAGAAAATCAATAACAATGGTAAAAAATAGTGCAGGTCTTTATAGGCCAGATAGATATTTTGCGTTGATTGAAGCTTTTTTTAATATAAGTTTAGCGATCTTATTAGTAAATAAGATCGGAATAAATGGAGTTATTATAGCAAATATAGTTAGTTCTTTTTGTATACCTTTTTGGACTCAACCTTATGTAGTTTATAAAAATGTATTTAATAGATCAGTATTTCCATATTACAAAAAACAATTGATTTATGCAGTTATCACTTTGATTTCTTGTATTCTCACTTATTATTTGTGCTCTTTTTTTTGTTTTTCTGGAATTTTGAAATTTGTTATAAATGCATTTATTTGCATTGTTGTACCGAATGCAATCAACATTTTTATTTTTTATAAAACCGAGGAATTTAGATATTTATTTGGAATAGCTAAAAACATTTTTAAACAGTTCAGAATGAGAAAATGATTTTTGAAGATAAAGTTTTTGATAATGCTTATTCGAATTCAAAAAAATCTTTAACAAACCAAACATCAGGAGCTAGAAACTCTTTTTGATTTAAATATGAAAGGAGTCCAGCTGAAGATAAAAAATCAAACTTTACTTTGTAAGAATAAAGTGCTTGCCATTTGTATTTTTTTTCTTTATTTATTGAATTTTTTCCATATTTGCTGTCTCCTAAGAGTGGATGCCCTAAAAATGCTAGATGTGCACGGATTTGATGTGTTCTACCGGTTAATAGTTCAATTTCTAACAGACTAAAATTTCCTCTTTCAGCTATAACATGATATTTTGTTTTTATTAATTTTGAATTTTTCTTTAGTTGAGTATGAATATATACTCGATTTTGATTTTCATTTTTTTCTAAGTATGCGGCTAGTATACCGTCTTTTTCCAAAAATTTTGAATATGAGATGCAGAGATAGAATTTTTTTATTTCACGATTTTTCATTTTTTGATTTAAAATTCTTAAAGTTTCTGCATTTTTAGCAGCAATCACAATGCCACCGGTATTTCTATCTATGCGATTAACGAGTGACGGAACAAAAGAATTTTCTTTCTGCGGATTGTATTCACTGTTTTTATAAAGATAATGTTGAATTCGTGTAATTAAGGAGTCAAGGTGATAATGTTTGTCCGGATGAACTAAAAGTCCGGGTTTTTTGTTTACGATTAATAGATTTTTGTCTTCATAGATTATATCTATATTTGCAGGTGATTTAATAAAATCGTATTTATCAAAGGCTGGTTCTAAAAGTTCGTCCTTTATGTATAGTGTTAAAATGTCTCCCGACAAGAGCTTTGTGTTAGGTTGACAGCGCTTTGAGTTTATTTTTATATCTTTTTTGCGTATAGCTTTATACATCAATGGAACAGGCAAGTTTTTAAATGTTTTCATAAGAAATTTATCAACTCGTTGTCCATCATCATTAATATTTATTTTAATTTCTTTCATTATAGAATTTATGCTCCTGAATTTTCTGATTTTACTATTATACCATGTTTTAAAAAGATTTAAAACTTTTCAAATAAGGCAATTTATTGTATAATAAATACAAATTTAGTAAGTTTATTTGGTTTAATGAATTATTTTTTGAGAGGAGGATTTTGGTTGCATAGTGGACATAGAGAAAGACTTAAGAAAAAATTTTTAAAGTATGGTGCAGATGCATTAGAAACTCATGAACTTTTAGAAATGCTTTTATACTATGGAATTCCTAGAAAAGATACAAACGAATTAGCTCATACTTTGTTAAATAGATTTGGTTCTTTGCCACAAGTTTTTGATGCACCAACTAATGCCCTTCTCGAAGTAAATGGCATAGGTGAGTCTACTGCAATTTTGATAAGACTAGTTTCTAAATTAAGTAGAGTTTATACCGAAAGCAATTATAAATTTAATAGTAAAAGATTAACCAAAAATCAAATAGGCAAAATAATATTGAACAAGTTCATAGGAAGAATAAAAGAACATGTGGTTTTAGTTTTATTTGATGCTAAACGAAATATGGTTTTTTGTGATGTGATTTCTCAAGGGTCCTTTGGATCTACTAATTTTCATATTAGAGATATAATTGAACTTGCGCTTAAATTTAATGCGACGGGAGCTATTATTGCGCATAACCATCCAAGTGGGATGGCACTGCCTTCTAGAGAGGACATCGAAACTACTATTGAGCTTAAGAATGCGTTAAATTTAATCGAAATTAGATTAGTTGATCACATAATTGTAGCAGATAATGATTATGTTTCGCTTGCAGAGAGTGAGATTGGGAAACAAATATTATAAAAAAGTGTGAGTTGTTATGAACTTTAAATTAAAATCTGACTATAATCCAACAGGAGATCAGCCTAAGGCGATTAAAGCGTTGGTTGATGGAATAAATAAAGGGTATAAAGAGCAAACACTGCTTGGTGTTACTGGATCTGGCAAAACATTTACTATGGCTAACGTAATTGCAAAGTTAAACCGACCAACTTTAGTTTTGGCTCATAATAAGACTTTGGCGGCGCAACTCTGTTCGGAATTTCGTGAATTTTTTCCTGAAAATGCAGTAGAATATTTTGTCTCTTATTATGACTATTATCAGCCAGAAGCCTATGTTGCTACGACCGATACTTATATAGAAAAAGACTCTTCTATTAATGATGAAATAGATAAATTGCGACATTCAGCAACATCAGCTTTATCTGAGCGACGTGATGTTATAATTGTAGCGAGCGTTTCTTGTATATATAGTCTTGGCAACCCTATTGATTACCGTACTATGGTAATTTCATTGCGTCCTGGCATGCAAAAAAGCAGGGATGAAATATTAAAAAAATTGGTTGAACTTCAGTATGAACGTAATGATGTGAATTTGATTAGAAATAAATTTAGGGTTAGGGGAGATGTTGTTGAGATTTTTCCTGCTATGTCAAACGATACTGTAATACGGGTGGAATTTTTTGGCGACGAAATAGATCGTTTGAGCGAAGTTAACCCGTTAACTGGAGAAATCAAGGCAATTATTAAACATGTCGCGATATATCCTGCATCACATTATATTGTACCAAAGGAAAAGATGCATAAGGCTATTTTAGAGATTGAGCAGGAATTAAATCAGAGAGTTAAATTTTTTGTTGATAATGAAAAACTATTAGAAGCGCAGAGGATAGAGCAGAGAACTCGTTATGATATAGAAATGTTGGAAGAAATAGGTTTTTGTAAGGGAATCGAAAATTATTCTCGAGTGTTATCTGGCAGAAAAGAGGGAGAGGAACCGTTCACTTTGCTAGATTACTTTCCTGAAGATTTTTTAATGTTTGTTGATGAGTCGCATGTTATGTTGCCACAGGTGAGAAGCATGTATGCCGGTGACCGAGCACGAAAACAAAATTTAATAGATTATGGCTTTAGATTACCGTCAGCTTATGACAATAGACCTCTAACTTATGATGAGTTCTATAATAAGATTAATCAGGTTGTATTTGTTAGTGCAACACCCGGAGATTTTGAAAAAGAAATTAGTTCTCAAATAGTTGAGCAGGTTATTAGACCAACAGGCCTTGTCGATCCGGAGGTTGTTGTAAAACCTGTTGGGGGTCAGATAGATGATTTGATTTCGGAAATAAACAAAAGAACAGAGATGAAAGAGCGAGTTTTGGTTACAACATTGACAAAAAAAATGGCAGAGGATTTGACTAGTTATTTGCAAGAGGCTGGGATACAAGTTAAATATATGCATTATGGGATCGATACAGTTGAGCGAATGGAAATAGTTAGAGATCTGCGCAAGGGAGAGTTCGATGTTTTGGTTGGAATAAACCTTCTAAGAGAGGGGCTTGATATCCCGGAGGTTTCTTTAGTGGCTATTTTGGATGCCGATAAAGAGGGCTTTTTGCGTTCTGAGCGCTCGCTTATTCAGACCATCGGAAGAGCTGCTAGAAATGCAAATGGTCAGGTAATTATGTATGCAGACTTTGTTACGCCTTCGATGGAAAGTGCGATAAGAGAAACTGAAAGAAGGAGAAAAATACAGATTGAATATAATAAAGAACATGGAATTATTCCTAAAACCATAGTAAAAAAGGTTGCAGATGTTTTGGAGATCTCATCTTATGAAGAGGCTAGTAAAAAGGTAAAGAAAAAATTGACAAGAAGTCAAAAAGAAAGCCTTATTTTGGAGCTTGAAAAAGAAATGAAAGCGGCTGCAAAATTATTAGAATTTGAACATGCGGCATTTCTTAGAGATAAAATAAAAGAGTTAAGGAAATAATTTTTAGATTAAATTAGGTTAAGGAGGCAAAAATGTCTGGAAATAGTATAATTATAAAAGGTGCTAGAGAGCATAATTTAAAAAATATAGATTTAGTTATTCCAAGAGATAAATTAATTGTTATAACTGGGCTGTCTGGTTCGGGAAAATCTTCGCTTGCTTTTGATACAATTTATGCAGAAGGTCAGAGAAGATATGTTGAATCGTTGTCATCGTATGCTAGGCAATTTTTGGGCCAAATGGAAAAACCAGCAGTGGAAAGTATTGAAGGATTGTCGCCGGCAGTATCGATTGACCAGAAAACAACTTCTAAAAATCCACGGTCAACAGTTGGAACAGTTACAGAGATCTATGACTATTTGAGATTATTATATGCAAGAATTGGAGTTCCGCATTGCCCAATTTGTGGAAGAGAAATAAAACAGCAGACTATTGATCAAATTGTAGATAAGGTTATGACTTTGGGTGAAGGGAAAAAATTGCAAATTTTATCTCCTATAGTGCGTGCGCGAAAGGGAGCTCATATTAAAGAATTAGAAAATGCACGAAAGAGTGGTTATGTTAGAGTCCGTGTAGACGGAATAGTCTATGATTTAGCAGAAGAAATAAAATTAGAAAAAAATAAAAAACATACTATAGAGATTGTAGTTGATCGCATTGTAATAAAAGATGGGGTGCGCTCGAGATTAGCTGATTCTATTGAAACGGCGGGAGAGCTCTCTAACGGACTTATAATTGTTAATGTGGTGGCGGGAGAAGATATTCTTTTTTCACAAAATTATGCTTGTCCAGAACACGGAACTAGTATAGAAGAACTGTCACCGAGGATGTTTTCTTTTAATAGCCCGCACGGAGCTTGCAAAAAGTGCATGGGGCTTGGAATATTTATGCGGATTGACCCAGACCTTATTTTACCAGATAAGAATCTGTCGATAAATCAAAGTGCAATAAAAGCCTATGGTTGGTATTCAGAAAGTGCGTCTAGCATTGCTAGAATGTACTATGAAGCATTGGCTAGAAAATATAACTTCTCTTTAGATATGCCAATTAAAGACTTGCCAGATGAGATAGTTGATATTCTTTTATACGGTTCAAAAGGAGAGAAGTTAAATGTTGTAAGGGAGAGTCAAAAGGCAAAATTTTCTTATAATGCTGCTTTTGAAGGGATTATAAATAATCTGGAACGACGCTATAGAGAATCTCAGAGTAGCTTTACAAAAGAGGACATAGAATCATATATGAGTGCAATACCTTGTGATAGCTGCAAAGGAGATAGATTATCTCCAGAAAGTTTAGCAGTTACAGTTGGAGGAATAAATATAAGTGAGCTCTGCAAAAAGTCTGTTGTAAAGATTTTGGAATTTGTTAATAATCTAAAATTAGCTGAAAAAGAAAAAATGATAGCTAGCGAGATCCTTAAAGAAATTAAAGAACGTCTTGGCTTTTTAAAAAGTGTGGGTTTAGAGTATTTAACATTAGCTAGAGCTTCGGGAACGTTATCTGGAGGAGAAAGTCAACGAATACGGCTAGCTACACAAATAGGTTCCTCTTTGATGGGTGTGCTGTATATTTTAGACGAGCCGAGCATAGGACTACATCAACGAGATAATGATAAATTACTGGCAACATTAAAAAGACTCCGAGATATCGGCAATACAGTTATTGTTGTGGAACACGATGAGGACACAATGTATGCTGCAGATTATATTATCGACATTGGTCCAGGCGCGGGAGTTCATGGAGGGAATGTGGTTTGTTGCGGAAGTATAAATGATATAAAAAAATGTGAGAATTCAATTACTGGTCAGTATTTAAGCGGCAAAAAGTCTGTTGAAGTGCCACAAAAAAGACGCGGTGGAAATGGCAAAAAAATTAAAATTTTAGGTGCAGCTCAAAATAATCTGAAAAATATCGATGTTGAGATTCCACTAGGTATGTTTATCTGTGTTACTGGTGTTTCAGGTTCTGGCAAATCATCGCTGATAAATGAGATTTTATACAAAAGTTTAGCTTTACAGCTAAATGGCGCTCGAAAAAAACCAGGAAAGTATAAAGAAATAATTGGTATTGAAAATCTAGACAAAATAATAGATATAAGTCAAGCGCCAATTGGCCGTACACCTAGATCTAACCCAGCAACTTATACTGGAGTTTTTACAGATATTCGTGAACTTTTTGCGTCTACTAACGATGCCAAAATAAAAGGATTTACGAGTAGTAGATTCTCTTTTAATGTAAAAGGAGGAAGATGTGAGGCATGTCAGGGAGATGGCTTGATAAAAATAGAAATGCATTTTTTGCCAGATATTTATGTGCCCTGTGACATCTGTAAAGGTAAACGCTATAATAGAGAAACTTTGGAGGTAAAATATAAAGGAAAAACAATACATGATGTTCTAGAAATGACGATTGAAGAAGCAGTTAAGTTTTTTGAAAATATACCTAAAATCTCTCGCAAATTGCAGACCCTTTGCGACGTAGGCCTTGGATATATTAAACTTGGCCAATCTGCAACAACCTTATCTGGAGGCGAAGCTCAGAGAGTAAAGTTAGCAACAGAACTTTCTAAAAGGGCAACGGGAAAAACTATTTATGTGCTCGATGAACCAACAACAGGCTTACACATTGCGGATGTTCATAAGCTTATTGATGTATTGCAAAGATTGGTGGATGCTGGAAATACAGTGGTCGTAATAGAACATAATCTTGATTTAATAAAAACTGCTGATTATATAATAGATTTGGGACCTGAAGGTGGAGACAAGGGTGGTAAGGTAGTCGTGGCAGGAACACCAGAAGATATTTGTGCAGTTAAAAAATCCTATACAGGTAAGTATTTAAAAAATTTTATCCACAAAAAGTGAAAATAACTCACAAAAGTGACGTATAAGAAATAAACCAGAAAGTAATCATATTAGATTTATGTGCATATTAATGTAAAAAGAGATGAAATTTTATTTTAAAGAATAGTTAGTCATTAAGTAGAATTTTGAGATTTTTTATTTTTGAAAAATTTATAAAAAGGTGTTGACAGATTGAAAAAGATGGGTTATGATTAATATCGTCGCAAAATAAGTTGAAAATAACGTTATGGCGATGGTATTTTTGGGAGCATAGCTCAGCTGGGAGAGCACCTGCCTTACAAGCAGGGGGTCACAGGTTCGAGCCCTGTTGTTCCCACCAACATACGGCCCGGTAGTTCAGTTGGTTAGAACGCTAGCCTGTCACGCTAGAGGTCGACGGTTCGAGCCCGTTTCGGGTCGCCATAGTTTGCCTTTGTAGCTCAGTCGGTAGAGCAGAGGACTGAAAATCCTCGTGTCGATGGTTCGATTCCGTCCGAAGGCACCACTTTGCGGATGTAGCTCATCTGGTAGAGCGCCACCTTGCCAAGGTGGAGGTAGCGAGTTCGAGCCTCGTCATCCGCTCCACTTCCATATGGCTTTTAAGGGAGCCATATGGAAGTGGAAACACAGGAAGGTGAATGAGAGAAAATCTCGTGAGAAAAAGACAGGAGTTTTTGGTGTTTCAAAGCTCCTGTCGTATTGTATGGCGCCATAGCCAAGAGGTAAGGCACGGGTCTGCAAAACCCTGATTCCCCAGTTCAAATCTGGGTGGCGCCTCCAACAAAAAACCCTGTAACCGCAATGGTTACAGGGTTTTTTTGTTGTCTTTTTTAGTCTTTTGACCCCAACTTTGACCCCTTACAGAAAATTACCCCGAAATGCTTTGAATGAACTGCTCCATGCGGGCGGCGCTTTCCTGCTTCATTTTGTCGGTGATATGCCCGTAAACGTCCAGCGTGCCGCTGTGGCGTGGCCGAGATTGCTCTGGACCGTTTTGATATCGTCCCCGGAATGAATGGCGGCCACGGCATACGAATGCCGCAGGTCGTGAAAGCGCGCGTCAGGCCGCCCGATGGATGCAACCACTTTTTTGAAGGCACGATAAACGGCGGATTTCGTCAGGTGCAGCCTGCGTTCATCGGTAAACACAAGGTCACTTTGCACCCATGCCGGACCAGCAGCCAGCCGGTGCTCCAGCTGCGGCGGATGAGGAAAGATCTGGCCGATTCCGAAGGCCGGCGGAGCCCAGTGCCTGTCGGCTGCGCACCGCCACGGGGGGAAGGCCGTACTTTTTGTCACGAGCGACAAAAAGTACCAAAAAACGCCCAAAACGTAACCAATGCCGCGCGGACGGCGGCAAGCGCCTTGAGCCGCGCGGCGACAGCAGCGTTGAATCCATTCCCTGCTAAAGGTTGGTGCTTGGGGCGTCAAGCTCGCTTCGCGAGGATGACGCAGGGCCCTGTGGGACGCGCCGGTGTGTAAAAAGCATCCGTGCGGCATCCTCGGGACCCGGCGCAGCCGGGACGCCGCCGGGCGGCGGCGTGTGCGCAGGGGAGGCTTTGCCGACCCGGAGCAATTGAATCAAAGGGGCCCCCATGAGGCTCGAACGGAGTGAGCCGAATGGGACCCGGCGCAGCCGGGACGCCGCCGGGTGGCGGCGTATGCAGAGGGGAGGCTTTGCCGACCCGAAGCAATTAAATAAATGGGGCCCCCATGAGGCTCGAACGAAGTGAGCCGAATGGGGTTAGGCCCCCGGCGCAAACCAGCGAAGCGTTTGCGGTGGGGAAAGAGCCGAGTGGGAAAGCTCTTTCTTTACAGCTGAAAAGCCTCTGGCGCGGGCAGGGCGCGGGGCAGCGCAGGCGCCGACGGCTTTCGGCGCATGGGGTCGTAACGGAAATGACGGCAGTGGAAGTCAAAGGACACAGGTCCTTTTTTCGTGCACAGCATTTCGTCGCCGCGAAAATCGCGGGCGTGCTGACACAGGGCGCATACCCTGCGGGGCGGTTCGTCGTACAGCAATGCCTGCGCCTCCTTTGCGATGCTTTTGACATCATTATACAGGAAACCCCCTGTTTTTACAACGGGTAATGAGCCGGAAAAGCAGGGAAAGGGCGGCAAAGCTCAGCCAGCATACGACAGACGAAGCAAAAGCGGGCCAGAAAAGGGAGGGAAAATCGGCAGGAAAAGGGATGGGAGCGGACGACGTCCCTGAAACGGCGGCCGCGGCGGGAAACAGGGACAGGGCGAGCCAGGTCAGCAGCGCAGCTAGGCAGCCTTGCAGGGCTTTGCCCGCCATATACGGCAGGGGGGACAATCCGCTGCCGCCGATCAGGGCGACGACCTGGCAGTGTACCGAAAGCCCGGCCCAGCCCAGCAGAAAGGCAGCGGCGGTCAGACGAACCGCCATTCCGGTGTCCAGGGACAGCAGGCCCTTGACGCCGCTCGTCACTTCGAGCAGCCCGCTCAGCATCTGGTCGGCAAGACCGGGGTCGAGCGCGGGAACCAGCGCATTCAGTGCGTTTGCCAGCGCGGGAATGACACCAAGCAGGTGCAGCAGCCGGATAGCGACGGCGAAAAAAATGACAAAAGCGCAGACGTTGAGCACTGAAGAAAACGATGTGGTCACGGCAGTGGTAAAGGCGCGGCTGAACGGCGTGCAGACGATGCCGGCGTGGGGGCGGCCTTCTGAACCGCCCCGCCGCGCGCGCAGGGAAAACAGGACGCCGACGGCCGCCGAGGCCAGTATGTGGGGGACATACAGCAGTGCACCGGCTCCGCTGCCACCCAGCATGGATGCCCCGACGGCGCCGAAGATAAAGGCGGGGCCGCAGTTGTTGCAGAATGCGAGCAGGCGTTCTGCTTCCGTTTTGGTGCATACGCCCTGTTTGTACAGAGAGACAACGGCCTGCGCGCCCACCGGGTAGCCGCCGACCAGCCCCAGGACAAAGGCCGGGGCGCATGCGCCGGGCACGCCGAACAGAAGCCGCATGGGCTTTTCAAAAGCGCGGCCTGCCAAAAAAGCCATCCCGGTCTGCACGCACAGCGAGGACACGACGAAAAACGGGAAGAGCGACGGGACAAGTACCTGCGCGCACAGCGCGAGCGCCCCGGCAGCGGCCTGCGACGTTTCGCGGGCAAACAGCACCAGCCCCAAGGCAAAAATCCCGATAAGCAGGTAAATCTGCGTCTCAACAACACGTTTTTGCAATATACTGTTCATAGCAAGGCTCCGTTTCGTGTGGGCTTTGCCAGATTATATGCGAAAGCGCCGAAGCACATGCGGAGGGAAACAGTGTGATGAAGAAACGGGATTCGGGGAATAAAGTCCCCTGGCGCGAGCAGGTGCGGCAGGCGATGCTCGAAATGGACGCGCCCGCATATGCGTTGCTTGACGTGCCGCGCATCGAACTGACCGGGGGCGGGCAGCTGCTGATTGAGCGGCACCACGGGGTGCTGGAATACAGTGAAGAGTGCATCCGCGTTGCGGCGCGCGGCATGGCCATCCGGGTGACGGGCATGGACTTGCAGCTGCGGACAATGACAAAGACCGAAATCACCGTGACCGGGCTGATAGCGTCGGTCGAGCTGCAGCGCTGAAAGGGGGGCGGGACGATGCTCATGCAGTGCCTGAATTTTCTGCGCGGCAGCGTGCGTATTTCGGTGCAGGGGGCGGGGACAGAGCGGTTTTTGAATGTGTGCGCCGCCAACGGCATCGCTTTTTGGGGCGTTCGGCGCATTGCGCCCGACCGCATCGAGGCGAGCGTCCGCATCGGCGGCTTTTTCGCCCTGCGGCCCTACGCGCGGCGGACTATGTGCCGCATCCGCGTTACAGGCAAGTCGGGCGCGCCTTTTTACGGGCGGCGGCTGCGCCGCCGTCATGCCCTGCTGGCCGGCGGGCTTTTGTGCGGCGCGATGCTGTACGCTTTGTCCGGTTTTGTCTGGACCATCAGCATCGAGGGCTGCGAGACCATGCCGCAGGCCGAGGTCATGACGCTTCTGGAACAGAACGGGCTGCGCGTCGGCGCGCGGACGTCGGGGATCGATGCCGAACAGGTGCGCACTGCCGTGCTGATGCAGACCGACCGGCTGGCGTATATGGCGGTTAATTTAAGCGGCAGCCATGCGCAGGTCATCGTGCGCGAGCGCGGAACCGAACGCGAAGATCTGGGGGTTGACACGCCCTGCGATGTTGTGGCCGATAAGACCGGCGTCGTGGACAGCCTGATTGTGCGCAGCGGAACCGCCATGACCGAGGTGGGCAAGACCGTCGAAGCCGGGGATTTGCTGGCGTCGGGAACGATGCTGAGCCAGCAGGGAGAAACCTGGCAGGTGCACGCCGACGCCGAAGCGGTGCTGCGGACATGGCGCACTGCGCGGCTGACGCTGTCCGACCGCATCGACGCCGCGTCGCCGACCGGCAGGACAAAGACGCGGTATGCGCTGCTGATCGGATCGAAGAGAGTGAATTTATATCTTGTTGAAAGTGAGCCGTTTGCGTGTTATGATAAAAAGGTAGAGAAGCAGCCGCTGTCCGTGTCGGACGGGCTGCGGTTCCCGCTGACGCTGGTGACCGAAACCTATACCGAGCTGGCGCGCGCGCCGCTGGAACTGAGCGAAGAAAAATGCGCCGAAACCCTGCGTGCCCGTCTGCTCGACATGCTCGGCCGGCAGGCGGACGGCGCTGTCACCGAGCTGGAATACCGGTTTGAAAAAGAAAACGGCCGCCTGACCGCCACGCTGCGCGCCGAGTGCCTCGAGCGCTGCGGAGTGCAGGTGCCGCTCGGCGCGGCATCCGGGCAGCCGTAAGTCAGGATATGATGGAAGTGAGGAAGACCTTTGCACACAATTACTATGGAACTGGACATCGCCGTTTTGCAGGATGTTTTCGGCGTCGGCGACGTCAATTTAAAAACCATTGAACAGCACCTGGGGGTGTCGGTCCTGACCCGCGACGGAACCGTCGAGGTCAAGGGCGAAATCACCGAAGACGTCGAACTGGCCGCCGAGACGCTGCGGACGCTGTGCCTGATGCGCCGCGCAGGCGAGGCGGTTGACGAGTTTGCCGTGCTGCGCGTCATCGACCTGGTGCGCACCGGCGACGCCGAAGCGGCGCTGGCCGCCATGAAAGACACGATTGTCGTCACCCACCGCGGCGCGCCCGTCAAATGCCGCACCATCGGGCAGCGCCGGTACCTGGAAGCCATCAAAAACAACACCGTCGCTATCTGCATCGGCCCGGCCGGCACCGGCAAGACCTATCTGGCGGTGGCGGCTGTCGTCGCCATGCTCAAGCGCAAGGAAATCGACAAAATCATCATGTGCCGGCCGGCCGTCGAAGCGGGCGAAAAGCTGGGCTTCCTGCCCGGCGACCTGCAGAACAAGGTCGACCCTTATCTGCGCCCGCTGTACGACGCGCTCGACGAAATCCTGGGGCATGACACGGTGCAGAAGTATGTGGAAAACCGCACCATTGAGGTCGCGCCGCTCGCCTATATGCGCGGCCGCACCCTGAAAAACGCCGGTGTTATCGTCGACGAATGCCAGAACCTGGTCATGACATCGCTCAAAATGATTCTGACCCGCCTGGGCGAGGGCTCGCGCATGATCCTGACCGGCGACGTCACGCAGATTGACCTGCCGGCGGGCAGCGAGTCGGGGCTGAAAAAATGCGCCGAGCTTTTGCAGGGCATCGAGGGCATCGAGGTCGTCGAACTGACAGGCCGCGACGTCGTGCGCCACAAGCTGGTCGGGCAGATCGTCAAAGCATTTGAAAAGTACGAAGAGCAGTCGTCCAAACAGCAGCCCCGTAAAAACACCGGAAGCCATCGCTATTATAAGAAATAAAAAGAGAAGGAAAAGGCGGGAAAATATGGACGAAAAGGCAAATGCCGCCAAAATGGGCGTAGAAGAGATGATATCCGCAGCCTGTAAGCTGCCCTATTGCAAAATCGATAGGGAAGAGTTTTTGACCAAACAGCTGAAAGGGAAAATCAGCCCCGCACGGCTTGCAGACGCGTTGGAAAACGGGACGGTAAACGCCGGGGTATCCGTCGATTTGCTCAACCGGCTTGCCAAAGGGGCCGTCAGCTTTGAGTCGACCAAAGTCACGGCCCTGTCCACGGCGGCCGGATTCCCCGGCGGGTGGGCCATCGCGGGAACCGTCCCCGCTGATTTGGCGCAGTTTTACGCGCATGTCCTGCGCATCGCGCAAAAGCTCGCATATATATACGGTTACAGGGATATTGACCTGGACGACGCCACGCAAAACGTCCTGATGATTTTCCTCGGCGTCATGTTCGGGGTGAGCGCCGCAACGGCGGCCCTGGCCAAGCTGGCTGCGGCAAACGCGGCAAAAATCGGCGCGAAAGTGGCCGCCAAGCCGCTGAGCAAGTACGCCGTTTATAACATCGCCAAAAAGGTGCTGGCCTGGATAGGCGTCAAAGTGACCAAAGACAGCGTGGGAAAAGCGGTCAGCAAAGCCGTGCCGGTGATCGGCGGGCTGATTTCAGGCGGTTTGTCGGCGGCTACCTTTGTACCAATGGCAAAAAAACTGCAAAAAGAGCTGGCCAAGTTTGCGGCCATGTCCCCGGAAAACCTGTCCAAAGCCAGCGAGGCCGCCGATATTGTGCTTTCTGACTTTGAAGTGCTGGACGACACCGCCGGAAAGGGCGGTGTGAGCGGCTGAGTTTAGATCCCGCGGGCGGCGGGATCATTGCCTCTGCACGGGATAAATGGTATAATCATACAAAAAACGCAGCAAAAAGGAGGACAGGCCATGCTGGAAGTAACTCTGTACAGCGAACTTGGGACTGACTGCCCGCAGGAGCGGCAGCTGATCGCGCAGGCGGCGCGGGCGGCATTCGGGCTTTTTGAATTTCCGTTTGACGCCGAGGTCGACGTCACGCTGGTCGATGACGAGGGCATCCGGGCGGCCAACCGCGAAATCCGCCAGATCGACTGTGCGACCGACGTGTTGTCCTTTCCCATGCTGGAGTTCGCCGAGGGCAGCTACCGCGGCACTTTGGAGCAGGACCGCGACCCCGAAACCGGCCGGCTCTTTCTCGGCGACGTGCTCATCTCTCTGGAGCGTGCCCGGGCGCAGGCCGAAGAATTCGGCCATTCAGCCGAACGCGAATGCGCCTATCTGACCGTTCATTCCATTCTGCACCTGCTGGGCTACGATCATGTAGACGAGGGACCGCAGAAAGCCGTCATGCGCGCCCGCGAAGAAGAGGCGCTGTCGTCGATTGGCCTGAAACGCGAGGGATAAAACAATGAGTCAAATTACAAAAGCCGGAATTTTTTCCATTGTCGGCCGGCCAAACGTCGGCAAAAGCACCCTGACCAACGCGCTGTGCGGGGTCAAGGTGGCCATTGTGTCCAACAAACCGCAGACGACCCGCACCCGCATTACCGGGGTGCTCAATTCCGGCGACTGCCAGCTGATTTTCCTCGACACGCCGGGGCTGCACAAGCCGCGCACCCGGCTGGGCGAGACCATGGTCCGCGTCGTCAACGAGACGGTCGCCGACGTCGATACGGCGGTGCTCGTCGTTGAACCGGTGGCCCGCATCGGCATCCCCGAGCAGATGCTCATTGACAAAATCAGGGAATACAGGCTGCCGGCCGTCCTGGTTATCAACAAAATCGACACCGTCAAAAAAGAAAACCTGCTGGAAGTCATGGCCGCTTATCAAAACGCCTGCCCGTTTGACGCCGTGGTGCCCGTCTCCGCGTCGCGCGGCGAGGGGCTGGACGAGCTTCTTGCCGAGCTTAAAAAGCACTGCCAGCCGTCGCCCCAGCTTTTCCCGGACGGGATGGTGTCTGACCAGCCCGAGCGACAGCTGGTGGCCGAGATCATCCGCGAAAAACTGCTCATGGCGCTCGACAAGGAAGTGCCGCACGGCATCGCAGTTGAAATTGAAAAATACATCGAGCGTGAAGACGGGTTGATGGAAATAGGCGCCGTCATTTACTGCGAGCGGCGAAGCCACAAGGGCATCGTCATCGGCAAGAACGGCGCCATGCTCAAAAAGGTCGGCGCCGAGGCGCGCGCCGAGATTGAACAGATGCTCGACGCCCGGGTGTTTTTGGAGCTGTGGGTCAAAGTCAAGGAAGACTGGCGCAACAATTTAAACCAGATCCGCAGTATGGGGCTCTTCGACGAGCCGTAAAAGTTTTTCCAGTGCTGTCTATATTTCTTTCGGCTATTGCCGTGCCGGGGGCAGAAACTAATCCCGGGGTGATGAGATGAAAGACAGAAGCTGGGAGCTGTTTCAAAAAACCGGGCTGCCGCAGGCGTATTGTTATTACAAAGCGCGCGAGCGGCGGGAAGAGAGGCAGTAAGGGGGGCGCCGGGCCATGCACGCAGTCGTCGGCGGGCTGGTGATCCGGTCGGTCGATTACCGGGAAAGCGACAAAATCCTCACGGTGCTGACCGATCGGCTGGGCAAGCTGACGGTCAGCGCACGCGGCGCGCGACGGCGCGGCAGCCGCCTGCTGCCGGCCGTGCAGCTGTTCGCTTATTCTGAGATGACCCTTTTTGAATACAACGGCCGGTACCGGCTGGACGAGGCCGAGACGCGCGAGCAGTTCGCCGGGCTGCGCCGCGACCTGGACGGCGCGTCGCTGGCGTCCTATCTGGCCGAGGTGCTGGGCACCGAAGCCGAAGGCAGCCCGCTGCAGCCCGGCGTGCTGCGCCTGGCGCTGAACAGCCTGTATGCGCTGTCCCGCGGGGATGAGCGCTGGAAGGTCAAAGCGGCTTTTGAGCTGCGCTATGCCGCCCTGTCGGGTTATGCGCCCGACGGGAAGACCCTGTCGCAGGCGCTGGACGGGGGGGCGCTGCGCGCCGCGAGGTACATACTGGATTGCGACTTGAAAAAGCTCCTGTCCTTTTCGCTCGAGGGCGAAAGCCGTGCCGTCTTATGTGATTTTACTGAAAAATATCTGTTGTCGCGCCTGGAGCGCGGCTTTTCAACGCTGGATTTTTATCATAAACTGGGAGACCTGCCATGACATTGCAAGAAAAATCACTGCACACGCTTGAGCTGCCCAAAGTGCTCGAGCTGCTGGCGGCTGAGACGCAGACCGACCTGGCCCGCGAGCGCGCGCTGTCGCTGCAGCCGGAAGTGTCGATCAGCCGGTGCGAGCTTTTGCAGCAGCAGTGCGCTGACGCCGTTCACCTGATGGGCCTGTTCGGAAGCCCGTCGTTCGACGGGGTCCGGGATCTGTCCGGGGCGCTGTCGCGCGCCGACATGGGCGGCGTTTTGAATATGGCCGAGCTGCTCGCCGTAGCCCGGCTGCTGCGCGCCGCGCGCACGACGCGCGGGTATTTGGAAAACCACCGCGAGGGGAAAACGTCGCTCGACGAGCTGTTTTCATCCCTGTCAGGCAACAAATATCTGGAAGACAAAATCACCACGTCCATCATCTCAGAAGAGGAAATAGCCGACTCGGCCAGCTCTGAGCTGAATGATATCCGCAGGCAGATGCGCGTCGCCGCGTCGCGTGTCCGCGAGACGTTAAACCGCATCACTTCTTCGCCAACCTATCAGAAAATGCTTCAGGACAGCCTGGTAACCATCCGTTCGGGGCGGTATGTCGTGCCGGTCAAGGCCGAATACCGATCGGCGTTCGGCGGCCTGGTGCACGACGTGTCTTCGAGCGGGGCGACGCTGTTCATCGAACCGACGGCCGTTGTTGATCTGAACAACAGCATCCGCGTGCTGTCGGGAAAGGAGCAGCAGGAAATCGAGCGGATTCTGGCCGCCCTGTCGGCCGAAGTCGCGGCCGGCGCGGGCGCCATGCAGCGCGATTACGAGACGCTGTGCGCGCTGGACTTTATTTTTGCCCGCGGCAAGCTGGCCTATAAGATGAAAGCCCTGCGCCCGCGCCTCAGCGACAGCGGGAAAACGCTGCTGCGCCGCGCGCGCCATCCCCTGCTCGACCAGGAAAAGGCCGTGCCCATCGACTTTGAAATCGGCGGAAAATGCGACACCGTCATCATTACCGGCCCCAATACGGGCGGCAAGACGGTCAGCATCAAAACGGTCGGCCTGCTGACCGTCATGGCGCAGTGCGGGCTGCAAATCCCGGCGGGCGAAGACAGCGTTGTGAGAATCCGCACGTCGGTGCTGGCCGACATCGGGGATGAACAGAGCATCGAGCAGTCGCTGTCGACCTTTTCGTCCCACATGGTCAATATCGTCGACATCCTGCACGCGGCGGACGGCGGCGCGCTGGTGCTGCTCGACGAGCTGGGGGCGGGCACCGACCCGGTCGAGGGCGCGGCGCTGGCCATGGCCATCATCGAAGAGCTGCGCCGCCGCGGCAGCGCCGTCATCGCCACAACCCATTACGCGGAACTCAAAATGTATGCGCTCGAGACCGACGGGGTTGAAAACGCGTCCTGCGAGTTCGACGTGCAGACGCTCCGCCCGACCTACCGCCTTGTATTCGGCATCCCCGGCAAGTCCAACGCCTTTGCCATTGCGGCGCGCCTGGGGCTGGACAACGCCGTCATCGAAAGCGCCGGCAGCCGTGTCGGCGCCGAGAGCAAGCGGTTTGAAGAAGTCATTTCACAGCTCGAGGAAAAGAGGCAGGAGCTTGAACGCCGCCTGGCGTCGGCCGAGCGCGACCGCGCGCAGGCTGCCGAGGCCGAACGGACGGCAAGGGAACGGCTGAGCACCCTCGAGGGCGAGCGGGAAAAGCTTATCATGGACGCCAAGCTCAAGGCGCAGGAAATTTTAAACAACGCCCGCGCTACGTCAGAATATGTGCTGACCGAAGCGCGCAAGCTGCGCCAGCAGGCCGAAGAAGGCAAAGACCCCAACCTGGCCGCGGCGCGCGCCGCTTTCCGCGGGCAGATTTCGCAGGCTGAGCGCCGCACCACGCTGGAAAAAGCCAAAAAGAAGGCCATCCCGCCCCCGCGCCCGCTGCGGGCCGGCGACACCGTCGAGCTGCTGGCGACCAAAACGCGGGCCACGGTGCTCGAAACGCCGGCGCCGGGCGGCAATGTCCGCGTACAGGCCGGCATTATGAAAATCACGGTGCGGCCCGACGAGATCCAGTTTATCGAAGAGAGCAGGCCCAAGCCGGTCCAGGCGCCCAAAAGCACGGCCGGCGGCCGCGTCCCACGCCCGGAAGGGCAGGGCGCCAGTCTCGACCTGCGCGGCATGACGGCCGAAGAGGCGATTTTAGAGCTGGGGCGTTTTATCGACGGCGCGGTGCGTATGCACCTGCCGGCGGTCACCATCATCCACGGCAAAGGCACCGGCGTGCTGCGCCGCACCGTACAGGCCGAGCTGAAAAGTATGCCGCAGGTCAAAAGCTACCGCCTCGGCGTATACGGCGAAGGCGAAGACGGCGTGACCATTGCGACGCTGGAATAAAGACAGAGAGACTACAAACACAAAGGGGAAAAGGAAAACATGGTTGGAGCAGGCACGCTTGTCAACGCGGCCGCGATTGTCGCGGGCGGAGCGGTCGGTTTGCTGTTTAAAAAAGGCATTCCGAAGCGTTTTCAGGAAATCATTTTTACCGCTCAGGGCACCGGCGTCTTTCTGCTGGGCGTGCTCGGGGTCGTCACCCAGGCGGTGACGGCAGCGCAGGACGGCGTGCTGACGTCGTCGTATGGGCTGGGCATGGTGCTGTCGCTCGTACTGGGCGGCCTGCTCGGCGAACTCATTGGCATCGACCGGCTGTTCAACCGCATCGCCAATTTCTTAAAGCGGAAACTGTCCAGGCCGGGCGCTGCGGAAAACGTCGACATCGGCGCCGGCTTCGCCAGTTCGACGGTGCTGTTCTGCGCGGGCGCGATGGCCATTATCGGGTCGATTCAGGACGGCATTATGGGCGACCCTTCCATGCTGTTCACCAAAGCGGTGCTCGACGGGATTGTGTCGGTCATTTTCGCCACGGTCTACGGTTACGGCGTCATGCTGTCTGCGCTGTCCATCCTGGTGTACCAGGGGGCCATTACGCTGGTGGCGTATTTTCTGGGCGATTACATTCCCATGGTCGTCGTGGGGCAGATGTCGCTCGTCGGGTCGGCGGTGCTCATGCTGATTGGATTTGACCTGTGGGACATTAAAAAATTCAATGTCGCCAATCTGATCCCTGCTGCCTTTATGCCGATTTTACTTTATTTTTTCCTTTGATGCTGCGGGAATTGCAGAAAAGGGATTGCCAAGACGGAAAGAATCTGTTAAAATAGGATATAATCAACCAACCGAATCTCAGGAAGCGAGGGAACGTTATGTTTTCCAAAGACATTACAGTCACCAACCAGGTGGGCCTGTACGCCCGGCCGGCAACCTTTTTTATTCAAAAAGCCAATGAGTTTCGCAGCACCATGATGGTGGAAAAGGACGACCGCAAAGTCAATGCCAAGAGCCTGTTGGGTGTTTTGTCTCTCGGCATCACCAAGGGCAGCACCATTACCATTTCGGCGGAAGGCCCCGACGAGGAAGAAGCCGTCAACGCGCTGTGCGCCCTGATTGCCGCCAATTTCGGGGAATAAGACTCGCGGGCGCGTCGGCGCTTTGCCAGTGCGCCCCCATACTGACCGAAAGCGCCGCACGCACGCGGCGCTTTTTGCATCGCCTGGAGGTTTTGTATGACCCTGTCACAGCTTCGGCAAAAGGCGCACGAGCTGCCGCTTGTGCCCGGCGTATACCTGATGCGCGACAAAAACGGCCAGGTCATTTATGTCGGCAAGGCCAAAGTGCTGAAAAACCGCGTCAGCCAATATTTTGCCAATCTGGCGTCGCACACGGCTAAGACGCGGCGGCTGGTCGAAAATATCGACGATTTTGAAACCATTTACGCCAAAACCGAGTTTGACGCGCTGCTGCTTGAAAATACGCTGATCAAGCGCTACAAGCCGAAGTACAATATTTTGCTCAAGGACGATAAGGGGTACCCCTATGTCCGGCTGGGCAAGGGCGAATACGCCAACTTTTCCATATCCCCGGCGAGGCAGGACGACGGGGCCCGTTACTTCGGCCCGTACGGCGGCCGCGGCGCGGCCAAAGCGGCCATCGAGATTGTGCGCGAAACCTTTGCCCTGCCGACCTGTACGCGCAAATTCCCGCGCGACATCGGCAAAGAGCGGCCCTGCCTGATGCTGCACCTGAAAAAGTGCTGCGGCGTATGCACCGGAAGCGTTAGCCCCGAGCAGTATGCCGAGCTGCTGCGCCAGAGCGCCTTGCTGCTGGAAGGCAAGGGCGACGACCTGGCGCGCGCAATGGAAGAAAAAATGAACGAGCGCGCCGAAGCGCTCGATTTCGAGGGGGCCGCGCAGCTGCGCGACCGGATGCGCGCCGTGCAGAAGCTGGGGCGCAGCCGCCTGGTCACTGGCGTCACGCTGTCTGACATCGATGTTCTGGCCTGCGCGCTGCGCGGCACACGCGCGGCGTTCGCCCTGCTGTCGTACGGCGGCGGCAGCCTGATGGACAAAAAAGTGCAGTTTTTTGACGGGCTGGAAGAACAGGATCTGCCCGACGCGCTGGCCAGTTTCATCAAGCAGTATTACAGCCGTGCCGGCAACGCGCCGCGCGAGCTGGCGCTCGATCGCGACATTGACGACCGGGAAGGCGTCGAAGCGCTGCTGTCATCGCTGCGGGGGCGGCGGTGTTCGGTGCTGGTGCCGCAGCGCGGCGAAAAGCTGCAAATGGTCCGGCTGGCCGCCGACAACGCCCGTCTGGAGCTTGAAGCGCTCGAGACCCGCGAACAGCGTTCGCGCAAGACGCTGGTGATGCTGGGCGAGATGCTGGGGCTGGGAAAAACGCCCCGGCGCATCGAAGCCTTTGACATATCCAACACGGCGGGAAGCGATCCGGTCGCGTCCATGACGGTGTTTGAAGACGGCGCGCCTAAAAAGAGCGCCTATAAAAAATTTAAAGTCAAACAGGCGGCAGGCGGCGACGATTACGGCGCCATGGCCGAGGTCGTCGGGCGCAGGCTTGACCGTGCGCTGGGCGGGGACGAGGGCTTCCTGCCCCTGCCCGATCTGCTGCTGATGGACGGCGGGACAGGCCAGACCCGCGTGGCGCAGCAGCAGCTTGCACAGCGCGGCGTCGGCATCCCCGTTTTCGGCATGGTCAAAGATGCCCACCACCGTACCCGCGCCCTTGTCACGGCGGATGGGCGTGAAATCGGCATTGTGTCGGCGCCGGCAGTTTTTGCCCTGGTCGGGCGGATTCAGGAAGAAACCCACCGCTTCGCCGTGGCCTATCACCACGATGTCCGGGCCAAAAACGCCCGGCGTTCGGCGCTCGATGGAATTCCGGGGCTGGGGGAGGCGCGCCGCAGGCAGCTGACGCGCCACTTCGGCACCATTTCGGCAATCCGCCGCGCATCGGTGGATGAGCTGGCCGCCGTCGTTCCGCGCAACGTGGCCGAAGAGATCGCGCGGCATTTTTCTGAAAAGGGGAAAGAATAGCCATGCGCATCATTGCGGGGGCGCTCCGCGGCAAACGCCTGTCCGCGCCGCCCGGGCTGCACACGCGGCCGACAACCGACCGCGTCAAGGAAGCGGTTTTCAGCATTATCCAGTTCCGGGTGCCGGGCGCCCGCGTGCTCGATCTGTTCGCGGGGTCGGGGCAGCTGGGGCTTGAATGCCTGTCGCGCGGGGCGGCGTCCTGCCTGCTGTGCGACAATGACCGGGCCGCCCTGCGCGCCATCGGGCAGAACATCGCGTCCTGCGGGATGCAGGATCGCTGCGCCGTTTTCGCGGGGGACTTTTTGTCGGCTGTTGCGAAACAGGCCCCGGGCAGCTTTGACATCATCCTGCTCGACCCGCCGTACGGCGGGAAAATACTGGAAGATGCGCTCAGGGCGATCGAACGGTTTGACATCCTCGCCGCCCGTGGTATAATCGTATGTGAAAGCGCCCGGGGGGACAGGGTGTATATCCCCGGCGCCCCTTACACGAAACTGCGGGAATACCGCTACGGCTCTACGGCCGTCACAACGCTGACGAGGAATACGGAATGAAACTTGCCATTGTGCCCGGCAGCTTTGATCCCATGACAAACGGACATCTCGACCTTATCCGCCGGGCGGCCCGGCTGTTTGACCGCGTGGTGGCTGTCGTCATGGACAACCGGGAAAAGCATTATCTTTTTTCGCGCGACGAGCGGTTTGCACTGGTGCGCGAAAGCGTCGCGGATATTCCGGGCGTCGATGCCGACGTGTGGGCCGGTATGCTGTGGGAATACGTCCGCGACTGCGGCGCGTGCGCCATTGTCAAGGGGGTGCGCAGCACCGGGGATCTGGTATACGAGGTTTTGCAGGCGCGCTTTAACGAGCAGCAGTGGGCCGGGGCGCAGACCATTTTCCTTCCCGCCGCGCCGGGGCTGGAAAATTTAAGCTCGTCCGAACTCAGGCGCCGCGCCGCCGCCGGGCAGGATATTTCGGGCCTGGCATCTCCGGCTGTCTGCCGTGCGCTGCTTGAAAAGTACCATCGAGAACAATAAAGGAGAAAACGCATTATGGCTGGAACTACCATTGACGAACTGATTATGACCCTGTATGAGATGATCCAGGATGCGCGCAGCGTGCCGTTGGGCGACCGCTGCATTATTGAGCGGGACAAGGCTTTGGATATTCTGGACGAAATCCGCGCCGACCTGCCGGCTGAACTTAAAATGGCGCGCGAAATTGTGGAGAAGCGCAACGAGGTCATTTCCGCCGGCAAACGCGAATACGACACCATCAAAAAGCAGGCGGAAGATTATGCCAAGCAGCGCGTCAATGAGCACGAGGTCGTGACCGAGGCGCGCAAACGCGCCGCCGAGATCATCGCCGGCGCGGAAAACCGTTCGCGCGAAATCATGAAAGCCGCCGGCGCTTACTGTGAAGACGCCATGCGCCGCGCCGAAGACGCGCTGGCCCAGACCGCCGACGAGATCAAACAGTCGCGCATCCAGTTCCGCCAGCTGCTGCGCGACAAGCCGGCTTCAGACAATTAAAACGCGGCTTTGAAGCCGCAAAAACAGACAGCCAAGCTGACGAGCCGCCGGGCAGACGCCCGGCGGCTCTTTCTGTAAAAATGCGAACATATGTTTTATGTTTTTAAAAATCGACATTTTGCGACAAAAAAACGCTTTTTGATCGGGTGAAAATTCCGAAAAAGCTCTTGCAATTTTTTGGCGCACTGCGTATAATAAAAGAACAAGCAGTGGGGGAAAGTGGCTCTTTGTGCCAGAGAGTGTGACAGCAAGAGGCAGGTGGGAAAATGCTCGGTCAATATCCGCACAATATCGATGCGAAAGGCCGTCTTGTTTTCCCGACCAAACTGCGCGAAGAGCTGGGCGACAGTTTTATTGTCACCAAAGGGCTGGACAACTGCCTGTTCGTCTATTCCGAGCCGGCGTGGGCCGAGCTTGAGAAAAAAATTGCCGCCCTTCCCATGTCAAAGTCCCGCAATTTGCAGCGCTTTTTCTTTTCCGGCGCTGCGGACTGCGAGGTTGACGCACAGGGGCGGATCCTGATCCCTGCCCATCTGCGCGAATATGCGGATTTGAAAAAAGAGGTCTTTGTGCTGGGCGTTTCGGGGCGCGCCGAGATCTGGAACGCGGATCGGTGGCGTGCGTACAGTGAAGGGGTTACCGCTGAAGCGGCGGCCGAGGCCATGGACGAGCTGGGATTTTAAGACATGGAATTTCATCATGTTCCCGTACTGGCGCAGCAGTGCATGGACGCTTTGGCCGTACGGCCCGACGGCGTCTACGTCGACGGCACGACGGGCGGCGGAGGGCACAGCAGCCTGATTGCGCAGCGGCTGGATGAACGGGGAAGGCTGGTGTGCATTGACCGCGACGACGACGCGCTGCGCGCTGCGCGCGGCCGGCTGGCCGGGTTTGCCTGCCGGATTGACTTTGTCAAAAGCAACTTTACCGAGATTGACGCAGTGCTGCGGGACTTGGGAATTCCCGCGGTGCAGGGCATCCTGCTCGATTTGGGGGTGTCCTCGTATCAGCTGGACACGCCCGAACGCGGGTTTTCATACAAAAATGACGCGCCGCTCGACATGCGGATGGATCGCACGCAAAAGCTGACGGCACGCGATGTTGTCAACGGGTACAGCGAACAGAGCCTGCGCGAACTCATCGGCGGGTACGGCGAAGAGCGGTACGCGGGGCGTATCGCAGCGGCCATTGCGGCCCGCCGGAAGGACAGGCCCATCGAGACGACGGCGGAACTGAGCGAGATCGTCCGCGCGGCGATGCCGGCGGCGGCCCGGCGCGAAAAACAGCACCCGGCCAAGCGAACCTTTCAGGCGATCCGAATTGAGGTCAACGGCGAGCTTTCGGCAGTGCAGGCCGCGCTCGACCGGGCGGTGCGCTGCCTGTCGCCGGGCGGGCGGCTGGCCGTCATCAGCTTCCATTCTCTTGAAGACCGCATTGTCAAGCAGACCTTTGCCCAGCTGGCCAAAGGCTGCGTCTGCCCCAAGGAATTTCCCGTCTGCGTCTGCGGGCGCAAGCCGCAGATCCGCCTGATTGACAAAGGCGGAGTGACGGCCGGCGAACAGGAACTTTTGCAAAACCCGCGCGCGCGGTCGGCACGCCTGCGCACAGCGGAAAAAATATAGAAATCAACACGTCAGGAGGGACCACGATGGCAGCATCGCCAGCACGGCAAAAAGCCGCACAGGTCGGACAACCCAATCAACGGCAGCAGCAGAATCCCCGGATCGAGCTGTTGCCCGAAAACAAATCGGCGCGCCGCAGGGCTCCTGCCAAAGTGCCCTATATCAAATACGGCGTTATTGTGCTCAGCGTTTTTGCCGTTGTACTGTTCATTCTCACCGGTTACAGCAGCCTGACCGAGCTCACGGCTGAGAATACCCGCCTGAAAGAGGACCTGGCTGAACTGCAAAGCGAAGAAAACGCGCTCAACGCGGAAAAAGAACAGCTTTATAACCTGACTTATGTCGAACAGCGCGCGCAGGATATGGGCATGGTCAAGCAGGACAGTTCGCAGGTGACCTATGTTGACCTGAGCAGCCCCGAGCGTTCGGCCATGGCACAGGAAGAAGCGCAGGCTCCTTCGCTGATCGCAGGGCTGATCAGCAGCTTCAACGCCGTGGTGGAATATCTCAGCTGACGGAGAGAGTATAATAAGTTAAGCGGACGGAGGAGTGAGGAATGAAAATTTCTTACTCCCGTTTCTTTGAAGGGGCTGTTTTGTGTCCCGGCTGCCGCGGGCCGGGTGTTTGGCGTATCCCGAGGTGATATTGTGCAGAGAAAAGCGGACAATAAAATGATCAGGCGGCTGATTATCACTGCGGCCGTCCTGGGCGCGGTATGCTTTGTGTGTGTCGCCGTGCGCCTGTTCTATATGCAGGTCGTCCGGTTTGACTTTTACCAGGAGCAGGCGCTGTCGCAGCAGACAAAGGATAAAACGCTGACACCGGTGCGCGGCACCATTTATGACGCCAACATGAAACCCCTGGCCATCAGTGCGGCAACAGAAGTGGTCACGCTGGAAGCGGCTAAAATCGAAGACGAGGAACAGGGCCTGCTCATCGCCGAGACGCTGTCAGAGCTGCTCGATATGGAATACGAAGAAGTGCTCGAACTGGTGCAGGAAAAGGCATCCTGGGCGGTGGTCAAAAAAGGCGTGGAAAAAGAGGTCACCGACCAGATCCGCGCGTTTATCAACGAAAATGATCTGAACTGCATTTTTATGGAGCCCGATTCGACACGCTATTATCCCTTTGGCAATTTCCTGTCCCATGTGCTCGGCTTTGTCGGAACGGATCAGCAGGGCCTGTCGGGGCTGGAAGCCTATTACGAAGAAGAGCTTTCGGGCACGCCGGGGCGCGTCATCACGGCGACTAACGCGGCGGGCGACGAAATGCCCTTTGCGTACGAAATGTATTACGACGCCGAAGACGGCAACAGCCTGGTGCTGACCATTGACGAGGTCATTCAGCACTACCTTGAAAAAAACCTTGAAATGGCGCTTTACGACAACAATGTCCAGAACAAGGTGGCGGGAATCGTCATGGACGTCAATACGGGCGGCATCCTGGCCATGTCGACCAAGCCGGACTTTGACCCCAATGACCCGTTCACCATCGTCGACCCCGAGGATCAGGAGGCTGTCGACGCGCTGACGGGGGAAGAGCGTTCGGCCAAGCGCTCTGAAGTCCTCAACGAACAGTGGCGCAACAAGGCCATTTCTGACGCTTATGACCCCGGATCGACCTTTAAAATCCTGACAATGGCCATGGCGCTTGAAGAAAAGGCGGTGTCGCTGGACAGCCGCTACTATTGCCCCGGTTATAAAAAGGTCGACAAGTGGAACATCAGCTGCTGGAAGGCGGGCGGGCACGGCTCGCAGAACCTGCTGGAAGCCATCTGCAATTCGTGCAACCCCGCCTTTATCGAAATCGGGCAGTCGCTGGGGATTGAGACGTTCAGCGAATACTTTAAGGCATTTGGGCTGCGCCAAAAGACCGGCATTGATCTGCCGGGCGAAGCGCAGGGCATTTACTTTAACAACATGGGCCCGACCGACCTTGCGGTCGCGGCTTTTGGCCAAAACTTTTCCATCACCCCGCTGCAGCTCATCACCGCCGTTTCGGCGGTTGCCAACGGCGGTACGCTGCTCGAGCCCTACATTGTCAAAGAAGTGATCGACAGCGAAGGGAATATTATCGAAAGCCATGACCGGACTGAGGTCCGCCAGGTTATTTCCGAAGAAACGTCGGATCAGCTGTGCGACATGCTCGAACAGGTCGTTACCGTCGGTACGGGCAAAAACGCCTATGTCATGGGTTACCGCGTGGCCGGCAAGACCGGTACGTCTGAAAAAAAGGCCAAAGAGCTGGCGACCGGCGTCACGGGGCTGCGTATTTCGTCTTTTGTCGCCTTTGCCCCGGCCGACGATCCGCAGATCGCCGTGCTTGTCATGCTCGACGAACCCAACGTCTACCCCGTGACCGGCGGCATCACCGTCGCGCCGGTCATCCGCCGCATCATGGAAGACGTTTTGCCGTATCTTGAGGTCGAACCGGTGTACACCGAAGAAGAACTCGAACAGAAGGACATCTCGGTGCCCGGCGTCGTCGGGTACGAGCGCGCACAGGCAGAATCGGCGCTCAAGCAGAACGGCATTAACTACCGCATCGAAGGAAGCGGCGCGACCATCACCGACCAGATCCCGGCGGCCGGCGCCGTGGTGTCGAGCAAGGCCGAAGTCATTTTGTACACTGACGGCGAAAAACCCGATAAACTGGTCACCGTGCCCGATCTGACCGGCATGACGGTTGAAAACGCCCGCAGGACGCTGAGCAATCTCGGCCTGTATATCCGGGCGACGGGCGCCGTCAACTCGAGCGGCGGCAATGTCGTCGCCATCAAACAGGACGTGGAGGAATCGCAGAAGGTGGCCGTGGGCACCGTCGTCACGGTCGACTTCAGCGACCTCGACCAGCGGGCGGAGTAGCATCCGCCGGAAGGAGGCCCCATGAAGCTGTCAGAACTGCTCAAGGATACGCCCCACACCCTGATCGGGTGTGACGGCGGGCTCGACATCACCGGCATCTGCCGCGATTCGCGCCGCGCCGCGCCGGGCAGCGTCTTTGTCGCCATTCGCGGGTACCAGGCCGACGGGCACCGGTTTGTGCCCGAGGCCTTGGCGGCCGGCTGTGCCGCCGCTGTCGTCGAAACCCCGCCGGATGACAAAGGACCGTATATCGTCGTGCCAGACGGCCGCCGTGCGCTGGCGACGCTGTCCAACACCTTTTTCGGGTACCCGGCGCGGAACATGAAACTGGTCGGCGTCACCGGCACCAACGGGAAGACGACGACGACCCACCTGCTCAAGGGCCTGATCGAACAGTGCACCGGCCAGAAGGTCGGGCTGATCGGCACGAACCATGTTCTGATCGGCGACGAGGCGCTGCCCGCCGAGCGCACGACCCCTGAGTCCTATGAGTTATTCCGGCTGCTCGGCGCCATGCGGGACGCCGGTTGCACATGGGCCGTTATGGAAGTCTCATCCCATTCCCTGGCGCTCGACCGCGTCTACGGCCTGCATTTCGCTGCCGCAGCCTTTACCAATCTGACCCGTGATCACCTGGACTTTCACGGCACGATGGAAGCCTATGCGCAGGCCAAAAGCAAGCTGTTCACCCGCTGCGGCGCCGCCGTGCTCAACGCCGACGACCCGTGGCACACGGTCATGCGCGAGGCGGCGCAGTGCCCCTGCCAGACCTATTCAGCCCGATCGGATAATGCCGACCTGGTGGCGAAAAACATCCGGCTCCTGGCCGACCACGTCGAGTTCGAAGCGGTCACGACAGGCCATATCGGCCGTGTCCGCCTGGCCATTCCCGGCATGTTTTCGGTCTACAACGCGCTGTGCGCCGTCGGCGTCGGGCTGGCGCTCGGCTTTGATTTTCAGCAGGTTGTTGCGGCCATGCGCGGCCTGCACGGCGTCCGGGGCCGCATTGAAGTCGTCCCCACGGACACTGATTACACCGTTATTATTGATTACGCACATTCTCCTGACGGGATGGAAAACGTGCTGCGCGCGGTGCGCGGCTTTGCCAAAAACCGGGTCATCGCCCTGTTCGGCTGCGGCGGGAACCGCGACAAGACCAAACGCCCCATAATGGGGAAGACAGGCGGCGATTTGGCTGATGTCTGCGTCGTCACGACCGACAATCCGCGCGACGAGGACCCGCAGAGCATCATCGACGACATCCTGCCGGGCATGGAGGGCTGTCCGGCTGAAGTACACGTCGTCGTCGACCGCCGCGAGGCCATCCGCTATGCCCTGAGCCTGGCGCAGCCCGGCGACGTCGTCGTGCTGATGGGAAAGGGGCACGAGACCTATCAGGAAGTCCGGGGCGTCAAGCTGCATCTGGACGAGCGCGAAGAAATCGCCGCCTATTTCGAGGGAAAGTAAGCAGGCGCTGCCCTGCAACCGGGGGGAAAACCAACGTGAACAATTCGATGACCGTCATGCTGGCCGCGTGCGGTGCTGCGTTTGCCGTTGCAGCCGCCGCGGGGCCAGCCGTTATCAAAACCCTGCGCCGCCTCAAGTTTGGCCAGAAGATTCTCGAAGACGGCCCCACCTGGCACATGAACAAGCAGAACACGCCGACGATGGGCGGGTTTATCTTTATCGCAGGCATGGGGGCCGCCGTTGCCGCGGTGATGTTTTTGAACGGGTTTTCTGACCCCCGTCCGCTGTATATGCTGGGCCTCAGCCTGGTTTTCGGCGCCATCGGCTTTGTCGACGACTATACGAAGGTCAAAAAGAAGCGCAACAAGGGCCTGACGGCCATGCAGAAGCTGCTGCTGCAAATCGCGGCGGCCGCCCTGTTTTTGACCGTTTTGCGGACCCAGGACTATCTGACGCACCGCCTGACGGTGCCGTTTCTGGGGGCTGTGATCGATCTGCCGTGGGGCGTTTACCTGCTCTTTTCCATTTTTGTCATCGTCGGCGCCGTCAATGCCGTCAACCTGACCGACGGTATCGACGGCCTGTGCGGGTCGGTGACCGCCGTTGTGGCGCTGTATTTCTGCGCCGCCTTTTACGGGGCGGGGCTGACGGCGCCGTCGGGGTTTTCGGCCGCGCTGCTCGGCGGGCTTCTGGGGTTTTTGCTGTACAACCGCTATCCCGCCCGCGTTTTTATGGGCGACACCGGTTCGCTGTATCTCGGCGGCGCGGTGTGCGCCATGGCTTTTGTCTATGACATGCCGCTCATTCTGGTTCCTGTGGGGCTGATTTATATCATTGAGACGCTGTCTGACATTTTGCAGGTGGCGTACTATAAAATTTCGGGCGGCAAGCGCATTTTTAAAATGGCGCCCATTCATCACCACTTTGAAAAATGCGGGTGGAGCGAGCGGAAGATCGTCGCTGTTTTTACAGCTGTCACGGCGGTCTGCTGTGCGCTGACCCTGTTCTTTGCGTAATTCCCGGACGGAGGTGACCGACACGAACAAGTCAAACCGGCAGCCGGCTCCGCGCGCGCCCGCAGGCGCACAGCGCGCACGTCGTCCGGACGGACCGATTATGATGCCGACCCGCGACCTGTCGCAGCTGCCGACGCGCGAGGTCGAGCAGGATGCCCGGCCCAAGCTGTCAGGCATCGACGCGCCCTTTACCGTTCTGGTTCTGCTGCTGCTGGTCATCGGGCTGGTGGCGTTGTTTTCGGCCAGCTATACCGACGCTTATTACCGTATGGGCGGCAATTCCTATCATTACATCATCCGCCAGGGGATATTCGCCGCTATCGGTCTTGCCGCGATGGTTTTTATTTCGCGAATGAACTATCACAAGTTCCACTACCTTGCCATCCCGGCCATGGTTGGCAGCGCATTGCTGCTGGCGTCGCGTTTTTTCCTGAGCCCCATCTGGGTAGAGCACAACGACGCGACGCGCTGGATCAACTTGGGATTTACCGAGTTCCAGCCCTCTGAGATTGCAAAGCTCGCCGTCATCGTGTGCTTTGCCAGCATGATGTCCATTTACGGAACGAAAAAAATGCACACCTTCCGTTACGGGATTGTCCCTTATGTACTGATGCTCGGGGTGCTGTGCGGACTCATTTATTCGCAGCCGCACTGGTCGGCCATTGTCATCATCATCGGCATCGGCGCGGTCATGATGTACATCGGCGGGGCCAACCTGTTCTGGCTGGGGCTGGGCGGCGGAACGGCCGCCGTCGGCCTGGTCACCCTGATGCTGACCATGGCCCACTCAAGCGCCCGCTTACAGGTCTGGCTGGACCCTTATGTCGATCCGCGCGACAAAGGGTACCAGGCCATCCAGTCTTTCCTGGCGATCGGGTCGGGCGGCATCTGGGGCGTCGGGCTGGGGCAGAGCCGGCAGAAACAGCTCTGGCTGCCCGAAGCGCCCAATGACTTTATCTTTTCGGTCTGGTGCGAAGAAATGGGCCTTATCGGCGCGCTGCTGGTCATTGCGCTTTTTGTCGCCCTGATCATGCGCGGGTACTATATCGCCATGCGAGCCGGCGATAAGTTCGGCACGCTGCTGGCTGCCGGCGTGACGACGCAGATCGCGCTGCAAACCATTTTTAACCTGTTTGTCGTCACCGGGCTCGCCCCGGTCACCGGCGCGTCGCTGCCCTTTTTCAGCTACGGCGGCACGTCGCTTATGATGCTGCTGGCTGAAGTGGGGATCGTTTTGTCGGTATCCCGCAGGATACCGGCTCCCAGACAAGGATAGGTGAAAAAATGAAAGTGATTTTCTGCGGCGGCGGCACGGCGGGGCACGTCAACCCGGCTTTGGCCGCGGCCGACTACTTCAAAAAGCAGGAAGACTGCCAGATTTGGTTTTCGGGCGCAAAGGGAGGCATTGAAGAAAAGCTGGTCGGCCGCGCCGGATACGAGCTGTTCGCCTTTCCGCTGACGGGGCTGTCGCGCAGCCTGAACCTGTCCGGCCTGCGGCAGAATGTGCGGGCGGGGCAGAATGCCGTTGCGGCGGTCCGCGAAGCAAAAAAAATCCTGAAAAAGGTACGGCCCGACGTCGTGATCGGTACGGGCGGCTACGCCAGTTACCCGATGGTGGCGGCGGCCCAGCAGCTCGGCGTCAAAACGGCGCTGCTCGAAGTCAACGCCGCGCCCGGCATGGTTGTGCGGCGGCTGAGCCACCGCGCCGACTGCGTCATGCTCGGATTTGAAGAGACTGCTTCGCAGATCCGCGCCAAGCGCATTGTCTTTACCGGCAGCCCGGTGCGCGAAGAAATCGTGCGCTGCCGCGAACGGGAATATCCCCCGATTTTCGCGCACAGACGTCCGATGATCCTGTCGTTCTGGGGGTCGGTGGGCGCGCTGTACATGAACAAAAAAATGGTCGACTTTATCGTGCGCACGGCGCGCGAAGGCGAGTTCAACCTGCTGCACGCGGCGGGCTCCAGCAATTTTCAGTGGATGCCCGGAGAAATCCGTCAAAAGGGCTGTGACCTGGAGCAGGCCGGCAACGTCGACCTGCGCGAATATATTTTTGAAATGGATAAGGCCATGGCGCAGGCTGACCTGATCATCTGCCGCGCCGGGGCGAGCACATTGGCCGAAGTCTGCTGCGCCGGCCTGCCGTCCATCATTGTACCGTCCCCTTATGTGACGGGCAACCACCAGGAAAAAAATGCCCGCCTGCTCGAACGGGCGGGGGCGGCCGTCGTCATGACCGAACCGGAATGTACCGGCGACAAGCTGTACGAGACGGCGCAAAGCCTGCTGCGCGACCCGGAACGGCTCAGGCAGATGGGCAGATGCGCGGCAAAACGCGCGCGTCCCGATGCGCTGCGGCGCATCTATGACGCAGTCAAGGGCATTTTATAGAAAAAGCGCGACAATCACCTCTCGCTGCCACACGGCATAGTATGGCGTGAGACAAAGGGGGCGGAAAGCCGGGAAAAGGCCCCGTTTCCCGTATCCGCGCGAGAGGAGAAGCAGCATGAGTATGTTCGTTATCAACGGCGGACGGCCGCTCGCCGGCACCGTCGCGGTCAACGGCGCGAAAAACAGCGTTCTGCCGATTCTGGCGGCCACCGTGGTCAACGCGGGCCGCAATGTTTTACATAACTGCCCGGACCTGCGCGACGTGCAGTCGGCTATCCGGATTTTGAGGCACCTGGGCTGCAAGGTCACGCGTGAAGGGCGGACCGTCATCGTCGATTCTTCGGTCATCGAGCGGTGGGACGTGCCCGACAGCCTGATGCGCGAGATGCGATCGTCGGTCATTTTTCTGGGGCCGGTTATCGCGCGCTGCGGGCGCGCCCGTCTGACGGCGCCCGGCGGGTGCGAGCTGGGGCCGCGCCCCATCGACCTGCACCTGGACGCGCTGCGGCGGCTGGGCGTGCACATCGAAGAGCGCGGCGCAGAAATCCTGTGCGAAGCGGGAAAGATGGAAGGCCGCGACATCCTGCTGTCCTTCCCCAGCGTGGGCGCGACGGAAAACGCCATGCTGGCCGCCACGGCGTGCGCCGGCGTCACTCGGATCATCAACGCCGCGCGCGAGCCGGAAATCGTCGATTTGCAGGAATTCCTGCGCAAGACGGGGGCCAATATCACGGGCGCCGGCGGGTCGGAAATCGCCGTCGTCGGCGGCAATACGCGCCGCGACACCGAGCATCGGATCATGCCTGACCGCATCGAGGCGGCGACCTATCTGTGCGCCGCAGCCGCCTGCGGCGGCGACGTCACCCTGCGCGAATGTGAACCAGAACATGTCGGCACCGTCACAAGCGCGCTGGGCGAGGCCGGGTGTGAAATCAGCGTTGCCGGACGCAGCATCCGTCTGCGCGCAGACCGTCCGCTGCGGGCTCTGCCGCCGGTGCGCACCATGCCGTACCCTGGTTTTCCTACCGACGCGCAGGCGCAGATGATGGCAGTGGCCTGCACGGCCCGGGGCGTTACCATTTTCGTCGAAAACATTTTTGAAAACCGCTACCGGCACGTCGGCGAACTGGCGCGCATGGGCGCGCGCATCCGGGTGTCGGGACGCGTGGCCGTTGTGGACGGCGGCGCGCCGCTGCACGGGGCTTCTGTCCAGGCCACCGATCTGCGGGGCGGGGCCGCACTGGTTATCGCTGCGCTGAGCGCGCAGGGTGAAAGCAGTGTCGGCGGGATTCATCATATCGATCGCGGCTACGAGCGCATGGAGACAGTTTTGTCGGCCCTGGGGGCTGACGTCCGGCGGGAACAGACTGACAAGATACAGGAATGAAGAAAAATTATGAGCAGAAGCGCCGCACGAAAGCGAAATAGCAGGCGCCGCCGCCGGCGGCGCGGGTCGGGCGTCTTTGTGACGCTTTTGTGCATCGTGCTGATTCTGGCGGCCGTGCTGGCGGCCATGACGATTTTTTTCAAGGTGCGCACCGTCACCGTGATCGGCGACAGCCGCTACACCCGCGACGAGATCGCCGCAGCGTCGGGCATCGAGCCGGGGCAGAACATGTTCATGCTCAACAAGTTCGCCGCCATCAGCCGTATCTTTGCCGCATGTCCCTATCTGGACGAGATCGTCATGCGCCGCCGCCTGCCGGACGAAATAGAAATTACGATAACCGAGTGCGTCCCGGCCGCGGCGATTGAGACGGCAGAGGGCTGCTATATCATCGATGCGGACTGTAAACTGCTCGAATTGACCGATAAGGCGGGCGCGGCCGGCTACTGCCTGGTCACGGGGGTTGAACTGGACGAACCTGAGGTTGGAAAAACCGCCAATTTTACCCAGCCCGAAAAACAAAAACCGCTGCAAACCATATTGAATACCGCGCAAATAAATGATATACTGGATGAGATCAAAGAAATCAACCTGGATCAGATATTTGAAATCGAGCTTTCGTATGCCGGCCGGTTTACAGTGCAGCTGGGCACGGTGGAAGAGCTTGAGAAAAAGGTGCGTTTTCTTGGCGTCTGCATTGCGGATCTGGGTCCCGAAGAACGCGGGGTCATCGATGTGTCCGACCCGCAGACGGCGCGGTTCAGACCCTATAAGCAGTGAAAAATAAAAGAAGTTTACGATATACCGGGAG
>CALWIK010000001.1 GCA_944380725.1 uncultured Clostridia bacterium | reverse complement strand
TTTTTGAAAGTACGTTCTCAATTCTAATTTCTATCAGAACTAAGTTTTTCCTCTCAAGAAAATTACGGGTTCTTATTTTTTGTCATCGTTGTTTAATTTTCAAGGTCCTATGCTGCTTACTGGCCTCCCGGCCTCGCAACGTGATTATTATTCTATCATACCTCTTTCCCTTTGTCAACTACTTTTTTGCCTTTTTTTCGTTTATTTTTATTAAATTAAAAATTGATACTTAAATATTAAACTAACATTTAAAACTTAATTTTTTTAACAATATCTAAAAGTTAATTATAAAACCAAAACATTTTCTATTTTTGCCTGTATTACATTCATAATTAGGAATAATTTAAAATTTTTACAGCTATACATTAACGAGGTGATAATTTGAACAATAATTGTAAACTTTTGTTTTTGTCCATTGTTATTCCTCTTGCTGTTGGAGGTTTGGCAACCTTTTTTTCTAAAGAAAACATATTCATGTTTAATTTAATAGAAAAACCGCCGTTGTCTCCGCCAAGCTGGTTATTTCCTGTTGTATGGACTATTCTCTACATACTTATGGGAGTTGCTTCGTACTTTGTTTTTACGTCAACTCAAAAAAAGAACATAATAAAAATTGCACTTCAAAGCTATGTTATTCAGTTATTATTTAATTTTTTATGGCCTATTTTGTTTTTTAATCTTGGATTGTATTTTTTTACTTTTTTTTGGTTGCTTGCGCTTTTAGCTTTAATAATTTTTACAACAAACTTATTTTATAAAATATCAAAATTAGCCGCATATTTAATGGTTCCGTATATATTGTGGGTGTTTTGGGCCGGATATTTAAATTTGGGTATAGCAATACTTAATTGAAAAAATATTTTCATATTTTATATAAAAATAGTAAAAAGTGTAGAGAGATTAAGTCTCTACACTTTTTTATTATTTCTAACCAAATAGCTTCTTAAAAACTTTTTCCTTTGGCGTTGACGCAGGAGTTGAAGTTGGTTTTGGTGATTCAGTTGGATTTGTTTGCTCTTCCTTTGGCTCCCCTGATTCAGTCGGATTTGTTTGCTCTTCCTTTGGCTCCTCTGATTCTGTTGGATTTACTGGGTCGTTATTTTTCTCCTCTATATTTTGGAGTTCAGTTGTACCCTTGCCTAAAAGTAAAATTTTAACTATCTTAATAGCTTTTTCTTTATTATTTAGAGTAAGGTCGGATAAAATTCTATTTATTTCGGCACGATTTTTTAAACCATTAAAAGCAGGTATTGAAGATAAAGTAATGGCAGCTACAGATGCCGAAATTAATGCTGCATTATCATAAATTACATGCGCAATATCTTTACAAGTTTCTTTTACTACCTTCCAAGAAACAGATGCTCTTTTTGCAGACTGTTTTTCTTCTTTTGACAAGCATAAGCCTGTATTAGGTGTTGCTGTTATTATAGCAAGTGACAGCAAGACCGACAAAAATTTTTTCATATAAAAACTCTCCTTGAAAAATTATATTCTTTCATTATATCATTAATATTTTTTGTTTTTCATGAAAATTTTTATTTTAATACAATGAAAGTTAAAACCATTTTAGTTAATAAAACATTGATCTAGAAAATGCAAATTTCAATAAAAACATTTTCTACTCATTCTTAATAATAATTGGGGGTACACATATAAGCATATTATATGATTTCAGCTTGACGAGATTCGCTTATCCCTCAAATCAAAAAATTCAAACGCAAAATACACCCCCCTTAATTTTTCTTCATAATTATAACACAACAATATTCTTTTGCATATACTTTACAATAAAAAAATAAAACTTTGTTTATTTGCGACAGTATATGGCAAAAAAATCGTATTTTTTGTTGAAAATTACATGTTATATTTTAAAACTAATTTCAAAATTCTAAACTTAATTAAATAGATTTATTCATATATGCAACCAGTTTGTTTAATGTTTGATGGCTTATAATATGCTCTATCTTACAGGCATCATTTTGAGCAATATCTGGATCTATACCAAGAGTGTTAACAAAAAATTTTGTTAACGTTTCATGTCTAAAGTAAATTTCTTTTGCTAAAAGTAAGCCATCTTTCGTAAGTTTTATTGTCCCATATCTTTCATGTTCTAATAATGCGTTTTCTTTTAAGCTAACTATCGCCCTATTTACACTCGGTTTTGAAAGGTTCATAAATACAGCAATATCCGTAATTCTAACCTCACCTTTGTCTTTTGTAAGTAAATAAATTACTTCCAAATAATCCTCAAGAGAGCTTGTCAACTTCAACTTTACGCTGGATTTCATAACATTCTCCTTTTTTATATTCTAAACAACACTTTTGGCAAAAAATACAATTCCCCTCACAAAATGCCTTAAGACCTTTCTTCTTATATAATTTAATCTGCTTTGCAATAACAATAATAACTACTGCAACAGCAAAAAAAGCAACTAATAAATCTATCATAATTTCAAAGCCTCCTATAATTCACACAACATTATATATAAAAGTTCCCAACTGATATACTATAGCAGAAACAAGCCAAGCCAAAGTTAGCTGATAAATAACTGCAATTGCTGTCCATTTAAAACTTTTAAACTCTTTATGTATCGCAGATAATGCTGCTATACATGGTGTATATAATAAAACAAACACCATAAACGCATAAGCAGAAATTACGGAAAATTGATCCATTATAACTTGAGATGTGCACGCTAGCCCTCCTGTTCCATAAAGGACTGCTATCGTGCTAATAACCGATTCTTTAGCAATTAATCCTGAAAGCAAAGAAACCGCCGCACGCCAATCTCCAAATCCGCAAATAGAAAATATAGGAGCAATAGTCATCCCAAAAGAAGCCAAAATGCTATCTCTTCTATCCAAGACCATCTGCAAGTTAAAATTAAATGACTGTAAAAACCAAATCACTATTGTAGCTACAAGCAAAATGGTTCCTGCCTTAACTACAAAGTCTTTTACTCTTTCGCCCACATGCATACATAAATTTTTAAAATTAGGAAATCTATATTCCGGTAATTCCATTAAAAAAGAAGAAGTCTTTCCTTTTAACACAGGCTTTTTAAAAATGGCCGCAGTAAAAATTGCCATCAAAATGCCCAATAAATAAATTGAAGAAATAACTAAAACTTGATGTTCTTTAAATAATGCCCCAATAAACATTGCATAAACTGGCATTTTTGCGCTGCAAGACATAAAAGGTATCATTAATATAGTAAGTTTTTTGTCATTTTCTTTTTCTAAAATACGAGTTCCCAGCACAGCAGGAACAGTACATCCAAAACCCATTAATAACGGCACAAATGCCCTCCCCGATAAACCTACTTTACGCAATAGTTTATCGGTAATAAAAGCAGCTCTAGCCATATATCCACTATCTTCTAAGATAGAAAGCAAAGTAAATAATATAACGACTTGCGGCAAAAACGAAATTACCGAACCTACCCCCTCAATTATTCCTCCAGCTATCAAACTTTTTGTCCATTCAGAGGCTCCCAGATTCATCAACAAATTTGATATATTACCACCCAATATATCTTTTATAAAAAACTCAAATTCTGTCCTAAAAAAAGAACCAATAGGGCCAAAAGTTATATAAAACGTTAAAATCATTATAAGTGCAAAAATCGGGACTGCCAAAAATTTGTTTGTAACAACTCTATCAATTTTATCAGTTAAAGTTATATGTTCTGGCGTATTTTTTCTTTTTACTGCGTTTTTACACAGCTTATATATGTATCTATACCTTTGATCTGCTATAAGCATTTGAGCATCCATATGTTCCGGAAGCGATATCACACTCTCGTATAAACGTATATTTTCTTTTTGTGATCTAGACAAGTTTATTTTTTTCAAGATCATTTCATCATTTTCAAATAATTTTATAGCTAACCAACGTAAGCTTATTTCTCTTTTAACTCGACTCAAGCTAAAACCTGAGTTTAATTCGTTTTCTATTTTAGAGATAACATCTTCTATTTTGTCTTCATATATTTTCTTTATTATTGGTTTATCTTTGTTTACAATATGCTCAATAGCTAAATCTAAAAGTTCTTTAATTCCGGTCCCTTTATTTGCAGATATTGGTATAATTGGTACATTTAATTCACTTCTAAACTTCCTATAATCAATTAAATCTCCCTTTTTTTCAACAATATCTATCATATTAAAAGCTACAATCATCGGCTTTTGAAGTTCCAAAAGTTGCGTCGTAAGATATAAATTTCTCTCTAAAACTGTTGCATCAATAATATTTATAATTAAATCCGGGTCATCTTCCAGCAAGCAGGTTCTAGTAATAATTTCTTCCGAAGAGTATGGCGATAGAGAATAGATTCCCGGCAAATCAAGTACATCAATGGTCATATTTTTAAATTTTAAAAAACCTTCTTTTTTCTCAACCGTAACACCTGGCCAGTTGCCAACATGTTGATTACTTCCTGTTAATTTATTGAAAAGTGTTGTTTTTCCGCAATTTGGGTTCCCTACTAAAGCTACTTTTAAGTTTTTAGACTTAACAGTGCTTAAATTCTTTTCTTTTATTGGCGTAAAAGTAGACATTGACTATTTCCTTTCTTTAATTTTTATATTTTCAGCTTCAGATTTTCTAATACTAATATCAGAACCTTGTACATTTATTTGTATAGGGTCCCCAAAAGGAGCGATACGTTTCATAATAATTAAAGCTCCCGGAATTATTCCCATATCAGCAATTCTACGCCGTAATGATTTTTCGCAAATAATTTTATCCACAATTCCTAACTGACCTGGTTTCAAATCGTTTACAGATTTCACGTAAAGTCTCCTCTCTAAAATAAAAGTTAGCCAAGGTTAACATTTGATTATTATACCACAAAATAAATTTGCTGTAAACATATTTTTGCCGCCGCACTATACTGCGCGGCGGCTTAAGTTATTATATTTTGAAAAAAACATAAAAATTCCATTACCTTTTTCCTTTGCTAACAAGAATAGTTATCTGTGAGCCATACTCTAACTTACTTCCCTTAGAACGATTTTTGTATCCAATCACATTTCCTTCTTGAACATTGTTGCTATATTGAGATTCTTTAATAGGAACAAAACCTTCTTTAGTTAAAGCTGAAGCAGCCTGAGATAAAGGTAATCCATCTATATCTGGCAAAGGTCTAAATTTGGGTCCTTTACTAACAGTTAAAATTATATTAGAGCCTTTTTTTACCGAAGATTGAGGTTGAGGAGTTTGTGATAAAACTTTTCCAGCATCAACATTTTCGTCAAAGACTTCTTCAGCAAGCAATATGCTATAATCCTCTTCACTAAAATTTTTTTGTAAATCATCAAAAGATTGGCCAATAAAATTAGGAACAATAATATTTTCTTTTAATCCAGTAGAGTCTTGCAATAAAATATTGTCATTATTAGCATTTATTCTATTAATTTTATTTCCTTCATTATTTATTAAATAAAAAATAAAAAAAAATAATGTTAGTGTTATAATTGTGGCACTTATAATCCAAATAAGATTTTTCTTTTTTATATTCTTGATATTTTTATAATTAATTTTATTATAACCATATTCATTTTCTTTAAAATGTTTTGCCGATGTTTCCGTAAGCTCATCTCTTAAAGTAGCAAAATCCTGTATGCGTGATTTTGCATTGATTTTCATTCCATTTGAAATTGCAGATACAACATAAGGTGGAATATTTTTTAAGATTTTTACGGGTATTAACAAGCGATCATCTGATTCTCTTGCCAAAGCATCTTTGGGTTCAAACCCTACCAACGCAAAAAATAATGTTGCTGCAATCCCATAAATATCTGCTGAAGTAGTCAATTTAAAATTTTTAACATATTGTTCAGGAGCCGTAAACCCTTTGTAAAAATCAAAATCTAAAAATGTTCCAACTTGTCTTAATTCTGGAGGAGAAAAGTTTGAGACATACATTCTTCCATTTTTTGCGACTATTAAAGACCTAGGATTTATCGCAAGGTGCAAAATGCCCACTTGACTTAATCTTCTAAATGCTGAAATAACAGGCATAAATAATATTTTTGCTGTTTCCCAATCTAAAGGTTTTTTGTTTTTCTTTATAAAATCTAAAAGAGTTATTCCTTCTATAGCTTTTGAAACAATATAAGCTGTTCCATAATCTAAAAAAATATCATAAACAGAGGTAATCGCATCTATATCTCTCACTCTTGCTAATGACCTAAAATAATCTAAAAAACTAATTTTTAAACTTTCATATTTTTTTTCACAGCTCTCTTTTATTAACAAACGTCGCTCATTATTATCTCTTTTACATATTTCAGCCGGAAAAAATTCTCGAATATGAACTTTAGAATTATTTTTTATATCATAACCTATATAACAAACGGACTCTGCGTCTTTCCAGATTTTATTTCCTACTACATATTTATCTTGCAAAATTAATAATTTTTCATTTGCGTTCACAGTATAATAGTTATCATTTACATGCCCACAAAAAGGACATTTTTTTAGATTTCCTTTATCATTCATACATTTTATGCACAAATTTTTAAATTTTTTCATGTTTTCTCCCTTGTGTTTTATAAAACTCACCTTTCTAATTTTTAAGATTTAAACTTTGTTAATAATCCTAAATATACACATTTTATAAGAATTTCAATACACATCACCTTGTTTAATTGTGAGCAGCTTAAATAATATAAATTTGTTATTGTTTTTTTGTTTTCGAATTTTTCAATTTTTTTAGATGAAATATTTATAATTTTTAATTTTTTCTTTAAACATTGCCACAAGAAACTACGGTACAATTCACCTTTTTGATTATTATAAAAAACAAGAACTGTATCATTTTTTTCTAAAATTACATTATTTCCCATCGAATATAACTCTGCACAATTTATTCCTAACAACTTAATATCTTTAGAAAAATTCACAAATAGTTCAAAAATGTCCTTACTAGAATCCGCAATTATTTTTAAACTTTTTGCGTTATATATTAAATCTGCAGCCAAATCTATGTTTATATCATTATTTAGCACTGTCATATCATATAAATCTTGTATTGTACAAACTTTGTCTTTAGATTTTTTATTTAATAAAACATCCTTTTCTTTTTGCAAAACGGTGCTATAATCAAAAACATCTTTTTCTTTTATACTATTTAAGACCCTCATTTTTAGCACTCCTTGCAAAATTTTTTAATCTTTGTTGCGGTTAAATAATTATTCCAATAAAAGCAAAATAGTATCCACCGGACATTTCAACCTGGTAATAAGTGTAAATGCAGTAAAAAATTATGTTATCTTAAATATAGAGATCTCGTGATTTTAATTCACTTTAGAGATATTATAACATATATAGATTATTTTTGAAAACAGGATAATTAAAATTAAAATTTCTGTAACTTTACACTGCCTTTAACATAGTATGGTATTGAAAACATAGTTAATCTTCGAATGGAGGCTTTTATTTATGTCTGAAAACACATTTCCGACTGCAACAAATACGTTAAACGGTGCATGTGAAAATTCTACTGGAAGTTTTAAAGAAGCTGTCTGCATTAATACCTCTAGAGTTTATGATTCTTGTACAGACAAAGATTGCCTACAAGATCTACATGTGTATTTTACAGAAGCTGGCCAGCATGTTATTGATCAAGCCTGTACAGTTAGAATCAAGACAGTGGATGTTTTAACTGTTTATGTGGATCTTGATTCGCTTCCTTTTAATAAGGGTTTTTACTCTGTTGACATGACATTTTTCTTTGAAGTTAATCTTGATGTATTTTTATCTCCTGCAGCTTGCCCTGTTAATGTAACCGGTCTTGCAGTATCTTCTAAAAAAGTAATATTATTTGGCAGCGAAGGAAAGGTTAAGATTTTTAATTCTGGAGCTTGTTATGACGACTTAGATTTAAATTCTTCTCCACTTAAAAATCTGCCCAAAGCTACAGTGCAAGTTGCTGAACCTATCGGGCTATCCGCAAAGATTTGTTGTGATCATCACGATGGTTGCGAATTAGGCTGTCATATACCAGAATGCGTGTGCAAAAAGTTTGGTGGAGAATTTCAGTTAACTAACAATGCAAATACGGTTTATGTTACAATCGGTATTTTCACTATAGTTCAACTAGAGCGCAGTGTTCAAATGCTAGTTCCTTCTTACGACTTTTGTGTTCCTGAAAAAGAGTGTGTTACTACATCCGATAACCCTTGTGAATTATTTAATAGACTAGAATTTCCTACAGAAGAATTTTTCCCTCCTCGCTCTACAGATAACAGTAGTGATTCAAATGGTAATTGCGGATGCGGCTGCAATAATTTTAACAATTAAAAGAAAACTGTCCGAAAAAACTCGGACAGTTTATTTTTTTAATTTTATTATTCCATTTGTTTGCCCAAGAATTCTGCCGCAGCCTGGGCTAATTTGGCTTCTGTAGCACTCGGTATACTGTTGCTATCATTCTGCAATAAAATTACCGCTCCAGTGACATCTCCAGCTACTATTATAGGAAAAATTACTACTGCTTTTGTTTCAATCCCTTCAATTGGCACTATCGGTTTATTCTCTTCTTTTGTAAGAACATAGCTACGCCTAGATTCCATCAGATCTTCTAATGATGACGTTAGCCTTCTTTCGAGATACTCTTTTTTAGGCAAACCCGATACAGCAACTACATGGTCTCTATCACAAATTGCTGTAGGAAAATTTGAAGTATGAGACAAAACATCTGAATAAGTTGTAGCAAATTGGGCAAGCTCCCCTACCGGAGAATATTTTTTAAAAATAACCCCACCTTCCGTATCTGTATATATTTCTAGTGGGTCCCCTTCTCTTATGCGCAAAGTACGTCTTATTTCTTTTGGAATTACTACCCTACCTAAATCATCTATTCTTCTTACTATTCCTGTTGCTTTCATTTTAATTTATACCTCCATATTTTTTATAATTAAATTTTTGAAGATTTTTTATTTTATTTTTTTAGATTTACATGTAAAACAAATAATATTAGTTTTAACAATTAATTTTTATCGCTAGATCTTGAAACAATTGCAGCAATATATCCAAAAAATATTGCTGCGGCAATGCCGGCTGCGCTAGCTGCAAAACCACCAGTTAAAACTCCCAAAAGGCCTTTTTCTTTTACAGCTTCAATAGTGCCTTTTGCCATAGTATATCCAAAACCAGTTATAGGCACTGTTGCCCCGGCTCCAGCAAAGTTAACTAGTGGTTCATATAGGCCTACTGCAGTTAAAGCTACTCCTAAAGTCAAGAACAACACCAAAATTCTCGCTGGTGTTAACTTTGTTTTATCAATTAAAATTTGTCCTACCATACAGATTAAACCGCCTACTAAAAAAGCTTTTACATATTCCACTTTATCACTCCTTTTCCTTTATTATCTCTATAATTTCTTAAATTATGTAAGATTATAAATAAATAATTTGAATTTATATTGTTTTTTTTGTGAAATATATTTGAATTTGCTTATAAATATCTTTTCAAATTATTTTTGTTTTTAATTTTTAAAATTAAAAATATAATTTTTAGTAGTTTATTTAAATTGACTTTAGTAGTATAATAATCATTGAAGTTGTTTTTACGGAGGTTTATTTTATGAATGACAAATTTAATGATAACGAAAATTTAAATAGCCATTTTGATTCTGGCTCTGAATCTGATAATTATACGTCAAAAAATAATCGCTCGGAAGATAAAGATTTAATATCTTGGTCTAACGAGCCTTCATCTGAACATAATTCAAATGAGAAAAAACACCAAGTTACCGTAAATTCTCATTATCTAAATGTTCAGAAAAATGAAAACAAAAATAATAAAAGCAAAGTTAGTCAAAAATCTGATACAGATATAAGAAAAAATAAAATGGACAAAGGATTAAAAGTTTTTTTGATAACTTCTACCATTATTTTTGGAGCTTTGTTCTTAATTTTTGGTGCTTCTATTCTAGCTAATTTTTTGAAAAATAATCCAAATTTTAATCTTTTATCCTCAACTGAAAATAAGGGCAACAATAGCTCTGTAAATATCCATACTTTTGATATTCCTGAAAATGAGAATGCAAAAACAGCCGAAGAAATTTATCAAGAAATTGCTCCATCTATCGTTGGCGTAGTAACATATAACCCGTCTGCAGGGTTAATTTCTGCTGCAACCGGACAAGGTAGCGGTATAATAATTAACTCCGATGGGTACGTAGTTACAAATGCACATGTTATTGGCAACAGCAACAAGTATAATGTTACTGTTGTTACTAGTGATCATAAGGAATATAGTGCTAAAATTATTGGGTTTGACACTAGAACTGACTTAGCAGTTTTAAAAATAGATGCTTCTGGGCTTAAAGCAGCTAATTTTGGTAACTCAGATCAATTATCTGTAGGTGCTAGTGTTTTAGCTATTGGAAATCCTGGCGGACTCGAGTTCTCTAACTCTTTAACCCGTGGAGTGGTATCTGCACTTAATCGGTCTTTATCTTCAATTAGCAGCAATACAAATTCAAGTGCTAACACAACTGTAAAATATATTCAAACTGATGCTGCAATTAATCCTGGCAACTCTGGTGGAGCTTTGCTTAATATGTATGGTCAGGTTATTGGAATAAATAGCTCTAAGGTCAGTGATTATGAGGGAATGGGTTTTGCAATTCCAAGCAATACGGTAAAAACTGTTGTTGATGACATTATTAAAAATGGATATGTTTCTGGACGTGTAAAAATGGGAATTAGCGTTCGCGCACTATCTGCATACGAAGCACAGATAAATAACGTTCCTCAGGGACTTGTTGTTATGGAAATTGCTGCAGACAGTAATGCCGGCATAAATGGTTTAAAAGTTGGCGATATAATTACTAAATTTAGTGGGATCGACACCCGTAACACTTCAGCTTTATATAATGAGCTCTCTAAACACAAGCCCGGTGATACCGTTAGTATAACAATTTATCGTTTGTCTGCTGTCCGGAGTGAAGAAGCTACCACTTTAGATATAAATATTACTTTAATTGAAGACAAAGGTGAAATTCAGTAAAATAAAAAGCAAAAAATAAAAAATAATCCAAAAAGATATTTTTACAGAATAAAAAGTAAAAATATCTTTTTATTTGCTTAAAAGAATTAATTTTATAATATTTATAATGATAAATAAATTTTTTTATAAATTATATAGTTTTAAATGTAATAATATCTTAAAAAAATATATAATTTTTTTATCTTTAATTCAAAATGCTTGTTTTTGCTTTTTTTATGTTGTATGATATGAATAATATATAATAATAACTAATATTATTTTTATGGGGGATGTTTAAATTGCGGTTCAGAAAACAAGAATTAGGTAATAAAAATATTATAGGGAAAAAAGTTTCAGAAATAAGAAAAAGCAACGGATTGAAGCAAAAAGATTTTCTTGCTAAACTCCAAGTTACAGGCATTGATTTAAGTGCATCTGGATTGTCTAAGTTAGAAGGTCAAACACGATTTGTAACCGATAAAGAATTACTTGCTATTGCTGATACTTTAAATATTCCAACAGATCTTTTGCTTGGCAGAGTCAAAAAAAGGACAAAACGTATTAAATAATTTTATTTAATTAGTCTATTTATTTATAAAATTTAATTTATTAAACTTAGCTATGAAGAAAAGGTATTATCTTCTTTTTTTTAGCTATCAGGTAAGATACTAAACGGTTAATTATTGTCAAATTTTATAAATTTAATATCGTTAAAATTACAAGCTAAGAATTCTCCAGAATTTGATTGTCTTAATGCTACAAAATCATCTCCAACTGCAACTAATTTGCCAGACTTTTCTGTTAGAGCGTTATTGCCAATTAAAAATTGAATACTAACATCTTTATCAATTTGACTCCGTAAAAAATCATTCATATCGACATACATATTTAAATTTTCTAAATTACCAATATTTCCCCAAAATTCATTATTTTCTGATCGAGTTATTGGCATGGTTTGCTCTTGACGTTGTGGTAACGGGGCTTGTTCTGACATCTGTAAATATTGTCTGGATAACTCTTCCTGAGTATTGTCACTACTATTCTGTTTAACTATTCTTTTAGTAGTCTTTAAATTTATTCTTGCATTATTATTAGTTTCATTACTCATTTCTGAATCATTTAAATTGTATCCAGCTAATTTTTCTAGACTTTGATTAGAACTATCTTTAGAATCTTCTATTTCATAAAAATCTGTTAAATTAAAACCTTCGTTTGAAGAAAAACTATTTTTATTGTTATCCATACTAATAGCCTCCTAAATTTAATAGATCTATTATTCAATAATATGCTTTGAGGAATATATGTGATACCTATTAAATTTATAAGCTCAAACTTGTTGAAGACAAAAATATTAATGTTTAAATTGCAAGGTCTAATTAAATATAATAAAATTAATACAAAAATAATCCTTAACAGGTGATAACATGTTCAAAGCAAGAAGGATAATCCTTTGTTTTTTAATCATCTTTGCCACATTTTTATTTTTGGCAAATTATTTTAGTTTTGATAGCTTTTCTTTGGATATTCCCTTTAACACCATGCTTGATGGTGGTTTCGATGTCCTGCCAGACAACAACGGCAATTTCTTCATTTTAAGTTATGACAAAGATAAAACTAAAAGTTCGCTTGCATATCTTTCTAGTTCTGATAGCAACCAAAATATTAAGCAGTTTAAATTTTTTATAAATAGTAAGCAAAAAGATACTCTAGACTATGCCTATACTACTGCTAATTTTTATAATGATTTTCTTTACTTAACAAGTATAAACGGCAATAATTCAACTATTAATAAATACCAAATTGCTACCTCGCGAGAACTTTGTGTGCCTTCAATTACATTACCACTAACTGATGGAGTAAAAATTGATTCTGCAAAACAAATAGCATTAAGTAATGATGGTAATCTATTTATACTAGATCAAACCTCAGCAGATTCTATAAAGATATTCAATGATGGAGGATACTCTGGAAACAAACTTATTAAAGATGGACAAACATTTCACACAATTACAACCGATGTTTCTAAAAATTATTTATATGCTATTAATAGTTCAAATAAATTATTAAGATATAAGTTCAGCGCTGGAGATTATTTATTAGAAGCTTTGTCTAATGAAGATGCTATACAAAATTTAAAATTTTTAACTGATACTACTTTTGTAACTTCGGATGGATATATTTTTTCTATAAATAAAACTGATTCTAGTTTCATCTCTAAAGTCAAAATTGCTGCAGAAATAAAAAATTATCCAAGTTGCGTTACTGCAGGGCTGGATGACTCTTCTATTTTAGTCAAGACCGAAGATAACATTATCTCTCGGGTTCGCTGTTCTGATGGAGCTATAACTGGCAAAATAGAGCTTGAAAACAATATTTTAACACTTTCTACTTCTGGAGAAAAAGTCATCGCTATAACCGGAAAAACTGAGAATGCTTCTATATTACCAAACAATGTTGCTTTTTTGACTAACGAGAATCTAATCGAAATAACTCCTCCGCCTCCAGATCCAACTACTCCAGAAGAACCAGAAAAACCCGAAGAAGATAAACCCAACCCTGAAAATCCTTATGAGGATTTAGAGAACCAAATTACAAGCGATATTCACGATGTTGACTCTAAAAAATATGTTATATCTAATATTGAAGTGGGAACTACTTTTGCTGAATTGAAAAATAATTTAATTTTTAACGGGTATAGCTTAATATTAAAAGATGTTAATGGCAATATAAAAAGTGGTAACTCAACAAAAGTTGGAACAGGTTATTCTATAACTTTTGTAAAGGATGGAATGGAAAAATTTTCGTATAAGTTAATTGTTAAAGGAGACATAACTGGCACCGGAACTTTGACTTCCCGCGATATAGCATCTGTTATAAATTATCTTCTTGGCAAGTCAGAGCTCGAAGTCCCAGCTTGGCAGGCTGCTAATATAAATGATGATGGCGATGTGGATACAATAGATTTATTTTTAATGTACAAGCTATTACAAAAATAAGTTGTAAAGGGGTGTATTTATGGATTGTCTTGCTATTTTATATGACAAGGAACAAATTAACAATTTACTGCCCATATTTGCTTTTAGGCCCAAAAATGTTGTTATACTTTATGATTATAAATACACTCTTGTTAAAAATCTTGAATATATTAAGAATGTTTGTAGGTCTAGATTTCCAAATATTGTAATAGAATATAAAGGCTACGATGGTTTGAGCATTGAAAATATTGCTAAAACCTGCGCTTCAATTATTCATAGAAAAAATTCATGCTTTTTTGATATAACCGGTGCTGGCGAATTTGGAGCAATTGGAGCTTATCAGGCCTGCAGAAAAACTTTTACTCCTATTTTTAAGCTGGATGTTTTAGGCCAAAAACTTATAAACGTTTTTGGATGTAAATCGTTAGAAAAAAATTTTGTTATGCCAAGACTTAATATAGAAAATATCTTCGCTTTGCATGGAGCCTGTATTACTGGATATAACCACGCTAGCCCTTCTAGCGAGATTTTTAATAAATTATTGATATTTTGTTTTGCTGTTTTTGACGATATTGATCTTTGGAAAAAAACTTGTCTTTATTTGCAGAGCGGAAATACAAACTCTTCGCAAGAATATAATAATCTTTTTTTTAAGGCTGATAAACATATTTCAAAGGCTAATATAAATGTGTCTTTAAATAATTTTAAATTGCTAGAACTAGCTCAAAATTTAAAACTTATTTATAAATTAAATGTAACCTCCAAAAAAATTTCTTTCTTTTATCGAGATAAAAAAATTAAATCATATCTTTCTGATTTTGGCATCTGGCTAGAACTTTTTTGCTACATTAAATTAAAACAAGAAAAAATTTTTCATGATGTGCGTATGAGCGTAAAATTTGAGTGGAATAACAATAAAAATAAAATCATGGAGATAACTAATGAGATTGACCTAACTTTCTTTTATGGAATCCACCCATACTTTATCTCCTGCAAACTCTCGGAGCCCTCTGCCGATGCTCTGCGTGAATTAAGCATGTATCCATCTTACTTTGGTGGATCAAATTCTAAAAGTGCTCTTGTTATCGTAAGCAAAATTAACAAAGACCGCTCCTACACATACACAAGAGCTCATGACATGGGTATCTACGTTATAGATGGAACTACAATAAAAAAAGGGAGATTTATTGACGAAATAAAAAGATCTCTTCATACAAAATTATAAACATAAAAAGAAGTCATTAAAAATATAATGACTTCTTTGCTTTTTACTCTTCTTTATTTTCATTTTCTTCAGCATATAATTCTTCTTTATTATTTTTCTCCTCTGACTCATTAAAAAGTACTTCTACTTCATTTGGCTCTTCATTTTCTACAAATTCTTCAAAATCTGACAAATCAACCTCATTTTTTACTTCTTCTAATTTATCTCTTAGTCTTTTTATTTCTTTTTTAGAAGTATCTATAGAACAACAAATTTTCTGCATTTCATGATTAGGAACATCTCTTAACTCATTATAGTAATGTTTGCCAAGCGTTATATAAGCTTTAACCACTGAGTTTGATTCTTTTTTTATCTGCTTTTTTATTTTAGCTACTTTGCTAAACTTCCTGTTTTTTTCAATTACAAAGTCTACAGCGCCATTAAAAGTTTCTCCTAAATTTCTCAAAAATTCCATATTATAACCTCCAAACAAAACCTCTTTAAAATATAATAAAACAAAAATTATTAAAACTCAATATTTATTTTTTATTTTTTTGGTTTTCAGCACATAGCTATAAACTAGAATTATTATGTCAAATATAAACAGTATCCAAAAGAATAAAATCATTATAATTCTTAAGAAAAAATCTCTGAAATACAGTTCTGTTTGATTTTTTAAAGCATATTTTGCTACTTGTTGACTCATGCTCATACGGACTAAATCTATTGCAATGTTAAAAGATTCAAATAAACCTTGGCACAACGGAACTGATAATGCGCTGCATAAAACCAATATTGATAATAAAATAAATATGTTCCTATATTTATTTTCTGATAAAATAATATTTTTATAAATAAAATTTTTTAAATATTGCTTATTTTTTTTCGTCGATAAAATTTTTCCACAACTATAACAAAATTTAGCATTTTCAAAATTATTTGTATTACAATTTTTGCAGCGCATAATCTTTCTCCAAATACTCAAACATAAGCCTATCATAAGCACAATTTATTTATCTAATCTTCGATTAATAATATGATAAACTTTAATTAATTTAAAATCAATGATAATTTTTTAAAAATGTGATCTTCAATCTACAAACTGAGTTGTAATCTTTCCTTCTGAGTCACATTTTATTATTATTGATTCTTTGTAGTTCTTTTTATTTTTATTTTTAACTTTTTTAACTTTAATTTTTGCATAAGCTCCACCATAGACTCTTGTCTCGTTACATTTCCTCATCAAAACATCTATTTTTTCATTTTTTTCTTTATTAGAAGTGCTCAAACACTGCACTTCACGAGTTCCAATATTATACCTAAATGTGGCTTGTAGCACGGTGTCTGCTAGCAGATTCCCTTTATTATCTTTATAAATTACGTGGATATTTCTTGTAATATATCTATATCTATCAACAGTATTACTATTTAAATCGCTAATATATTCTATATTTTTTTCGAAAACTTCTCTAAATAATTTTTTGTTTATCTTTACTGTATTTACTAAAGGTTCCGAAATTTTTTTTTCCTCTTTTTTTGCTGTGTCTGTCGATTTTATATTAAAAATAACTTCTCCTGTTGATGAGCATATAGCGTCGATATGAAATTCATCTACATTTTCTAAATTATGTAATGAAGAATCCCTCTTATACATACTAACAATTTGAGAAACTATACATTGTTCTTCCGAAGTATAAATTTCTTCATTATCAACTATTTTCCAATAATTATTAAAATTATAAATTTTCTTTTTCATTAAACCTTTTTCATCAAGAATAGCAGATTTATTATTATACACAAAATAAAAAGACAAAAAATTGCCAGATATATGTTCATTATTTTCTGATAAAAAGAATTCATTTTTTATGTCTATTTTCTTTTTATACGTCTTTGTTCCGTTCTTATTTTCTTCACAAAGAATAGGTTCACTAACATTTATATCCGATACACAGTCTATACCAGAGCAAGTAACAAAGCTCTTTTTATGTTGTATCTCTGCACCTGACTTTGATTCATTTGCTGAAGCGACACTAGGATAAAATCCAAAACTTGTAATAAAAATTAACAGGCTTATAAGTCGAGACCATATTTTTTTCATGATAAATTTCCCTTCCTACCATTTTCTTAATTAATTAACATCTAAATAAAATTTATACAAGACTCCTGCCACAGATTTTTGAGCATTTTTTATTGAATTCTCTGCTACAGTTTGTCGGGGTAATAATTCTTCATATAGAGCAAAAAAATTATCATTAGCTAAATATGCACATGATTTTGCTATGCTATCAATAAAATTTAATTTATAATATTGAAATTCTCCATCTAACAAAGAAGATTTTACTTCTTCTTGAATTTTTTCACATTTATTTTCAAAACTTACATGAAATGATAAATTAAATGCTGTCTCTAATAAATTTTGATTATTTGTATGTACTGGTGTACAAAGATCCTCTAAAAAATGTAGTGAACGTCCTAATTCTTCAAAAGCAAACTCCCTATCACCAGATTTAAAATGATATATTGCATTCTTATAATGATGACTGCATCTAGTTAGTGCAGAATCATTTTCGCGCATAAAATTTTTTTCGGTTGCTGGATTATAAAAATGATATTTATAAGCTCCATCATTTTCATCTTCATCTGGTTGCACACAATAAAACAGGAGCTGTTCTCTATCTTTGTCTGTATAAAATTTAGAAAACTCTCCCCCTTTTACATAATCTAAAATATTGAGCCCTCTTTGAGTAGTATACCTATGTGCTTCACTAGAAAATGTATAACCATTAAATCCTATATTATTAAAAAACAGAAAACTACTCAAAAAAAATAAACTTATTCTTTTTATAAATAACCTTTTCATTTCTAATCATCCTTTCTTTAAAAATAAATGTCTAAACAAAACTTGATCCTATTATAATAACCACCTCCTTTATTATAATCATCTGTGCAATAATGTTAATATAAATAATTATATTTTTAAATCATTTATATTAATATTATACTATATATTCATTTATATGTCAATAAATCTGCTAAAATTTGTTTTAAAAATAGTTGTATCTTCCAAATATGAAATATAACTTACCTAAATCATAGATATAAAAATAATAGAATTTTCTCAATCTAAAAAACATTTAAAAATAAAAAAATGGCAAAATGATTTACTTCATTTTGCCTTAAAGTACTACAATATTAAATTATAAAATTAATACATTCCGCCCATTCCAGGATCCATAGGCATTGCAGGAGCTTTTTCTTCCTTAATATCTGTAACTAAAGACTCTGTAGTTAACACCATGGCAGCCACAGAAGCAGCATTTTGTAAAGCAGATCTGGTAACTTTAGTTGGATCAACAATTCCAGCGGAGATCATGTCTACATATTTTTCAGTGCGAGCATTGTATCCAAAGCCAATTTTGTTTTCATTTTTTATTCTGTCAATAATAACAGAGCCCTCAACACCGGCGTTTTGAGCTATTTGACGAAGAGGTTCTTCAAGAGCTTTTAATACGATATTAACACCTGTTTTTTCATCGTCTTCGCAGCTGTCTAAAAGAGCTTCAACACTAGGAATAGCGTTGATAAGAGCCACACCGCCACCAGCAACAATACCTTCTTCTACAGCAGCTTTTGTAGCAGCTAAAGCATCTTCGATTCTAAGCTTTTTCTCTTTCATTTCAACTTCTGTTGCAGCGCCAACTTTAATTACAGCAACGCCTCCAGCAAGTTTTGCAAGACGTTCTTGTAATTTTTCTTTGTCGAATTCAGAAGTTGTGTTTTCGATTTGAGCTCTAATTTGAGAAACTCTGTTTTTTATTTCTTCAGAATTTCCAGCGCCGTCAACTATTATAGTATTTTCTTTTTCTATTTTTACCTGACGAGCTCTGCCTAATTGATCGATTGTTGTATCTTTCAAATCGAGTCCAAGTTCTTCAGTGATTACTTGACCACCTGTTAAGATTGCGATATCTCTGAGCATTTCTTTTCTTCTGTCGCCAAAGCCAGGAGCTTTAACTGCAACACAAGTAAATGTTCCGCGAAGTTTGTTTAATATAAGGGTTGCCAAAGCTTCACCTTCAACGTCTTCTGCAATTATTACCAATTTTTTACCAGATTGAACCACTTGCTCAAGTAATGGCAAAATTTCTTGAATATTTGTAATTTTTTTATCAGTTATTAATATATGAGCATCTTCAATAGTTGCAATCATTTTTTCTGTGTCTGTTACCATGTAAGGAGACACATATCCTCTGTCGAACATCATTCCTTCAACGATTTCAGAATAAGTTTCGGCAGTTTTAGACTCTTCAACGGTTATAACCCCGTCGGAGCCAACTTTTTCCATTGCTTCTGCGATTAATTGACCGATAAAGTCATCAGCAGCAGAAATAGTTGCAACTCTTGTAATATCGTCGGTTCCGTTAACTTTTTTTGAATTGTTAATAACAGTTTCAACGGCTTTGTCTACAGCTGTTTGTATACCTTTTTTTACAACCATAGGATTGGCTCCAGCGGCCACATTTTTCATTCCTTCACGAATAAGAGCTTGAGCCAAAAGAGTTGCTGTAGTAGTTCCGTCACCTGCTACATCATTTGTTTTTGTTGAAACTTCTTTAACGAGTTGAGCACCCATATTTTCAAATGGATCTTCAAGTTCAATTTCTTTTGCAATTGTCACACCGTCGTTTGTGATAAGCGGTGAACCAAATTTTTTATCTAAAACGACATTTCTGCCCCTTGGACCAAGGGTAATCTTAACTGTATCTGCAAGTTGATTTACACCACTTAGTAACGCTTTTCTTGCATCTTCTCCATAAATTATTTTTTTAGCCATATATAAGTTCCTCCTAAATTAAATTAATTTTGATATTAATATATATGTATAAATAAGCAGCAAAAAATTATTCTACAACTGCTAATATATCAGCTTGGCGAAGGATTGTATATTCTTCGTCATCAAATTTAACTTCAGTGCCAGAATATTTGCTAGTTATAACTTTGTCGCCAACTTTTACATACATCTGAACTTCTTTGCCATCAACCATTCCACCAGGGCCAACAGCAACAACAGACGCAATTTGTGGTTTTTCTTTAGCCGTGCCGGCCAAAACTATTCCACTTTTTGTTGTTTCTTGAGCTTCTTCCATTTTGATAACAACTCTGTCTGCTAGGGGTTTTATTTTCATAATATATGCCTCCTTAAAGCATAAAAAAATTTTTTAGCACTCTTGCTCTTTGAGTGCTAATTATATTTTATATTCTTTAAAAGAAAAAATCAAGAAAAATTTGTCTTTCTTTTAAATTTTTTACACATATGTTTCTATTGTATGAATAGTTTAATCTTTTTTCCAAATGATAATAACTGTAAAATATTGTGCAAAAGATTAAAGAAAAGAGGTTTAAAATGGCAAAACGAATAGGAAAGTATACTATACAGATGGAAAATATGCCATCTATTGAGGGTTACGCTTCTGTCTGCGGAAAAAAAGAGGCCGAAGGCCCTCTAGGAAAATTTTTTGATCAAACTTTCAACGACACTAGCCTCGGCGAATCTTCTTGGGAAAAAGCTGAAAGTAAATTGCAGGCAAAAGCTGTAGACCTTGCAATTGAAAAGTCAAACATAAAATTAAAAGAAATTAATTTTATTTTTGCAGGAGATTTATTAAATCAGTGTATTTCTTCCACATTTGGTCTCAAAAATTTAAATATCCCATTTTTAGGACAATACGGTGCTTGCTCGACTATGGCCCAAGCTTTGGCTCTCTCTGCAATAATGGTAGACACCGGAGTAGCTAATAACTGCATTGCCGTAACTTCCTCTCATTTTTGTTCTGCAGAACGTCAGTTTAGGTTTCCTTTAGAATACGGTGGTCAGCGAACTCCCACCGCACAGTGGACTGTTACCGGGGCGGGAGCTATTGTTGTTGGTAAAAATGGACAAAATCCTAAAATCTCAAGCATAACTATAGGCCGAATTACAGATCTTGGTATAAAGGACGCAAATAACATGGGCGCTGCAATGGCTCCGGCTGCAGTTGCAACTTTGGAGGATTTCTTTTGCGATACCAATTCAAAACCGGATGACTACGATCTGATTTTAACCGGAGATCTCGGAGAAGTGGGTAGTAAATTAATGAAAGAACTTCTAGAACATGACGGTATTAGAATAAACGATAAGCATAATGATTGTGGACTTTTAATTTATAATCGAAAAACACAAGATGTTCATGCTGGTGGTTCTGGCTGCGCTTGTTCTGCTGTAGTATTGTGCTCAGCCATTTTAAACAAATTAAAAAATAATGAGCTCAAAAATATCTTATTTATGGCAACTGGCGCTCTTATGTCTTCTACTTCTACTCAACAAGGCGAAAGCATTCCTTCCATTGCTCATCTTATAAATATTAAATCTTCTTAAAAGTTAAAAATAAGCCCCCCGGCGCCACGCGACATAATGCAACTCCGGAGAGGCGAAAATAAAATTAAGTTGTAATGGAAAATTTCCTTCTTTTAATATTCATTGCAAAAAATACTCCAAATATTATGCAAGAATAATAAGTAATAAATCGCCAAAGCAGCATCGCTGGCTTAACATTTTCAGAAGAAAAAAATAACTTAAATACCGTCAAAAAAGATCCCTCCATTGCTCCACTACCTCCTGGCAAGGGAGTATATGCTGCGGTTGTCATAACAAAAGCTTGACCTGATATCATGTCGATAAGATCAAATCCAGGGTTATTAAACGCTTTATATATGCAAAAAGATATACTAAACATCATAGTAAATTGCAGACACGTTAAAATAAATGCCTTTAAAGTTAAATTTAAATTTTCTCCTATTGCTCTATTATTCTCAACATAAATGTTCATCTGTTTTTCTATAGATTCCATTTTTTCTTCTTTGTTAGATATAACGTTCATTCTGTTTAAAAGATTTAAAACCCAGGAAATTATTCTCAAAGTAAGCTTCTTTTTGACCGTAAAAAAAGCGATTAATAAAACAGCAAAAGATTGTGATACACACCCTAACATTGCAAGATTCATAAATTCAGGAATCCTATCTGCAAAAAAAGAATAGCTAAAAAGCATTGTACTAACAAGGTAAACCACCAATGTAGTCTGATATATAATAAATTTTCGTATAACAATCGAAAAAGCAGGGCCAGGATCTATTTTTTGCTGAGACATAGTTAAAATTTGCATAGGCTGGCTAGCTAAACAAAATGGAGTGATCGCATTAAAAAATTGACCAACCATCGTAACTTTAAATGCATCCTTTATGCTATATTTAAAGCTATAAACTGAATTGGTTAAAATCTTTACTATTATAGCATCTATTAACCAATTTAGTAGCATAAATCCACAGGCAATAATTAGCCAAAATATGTTTAACATAGACACATTTTCAATCAGGGTTATCAAATTGTTATCGTCAATGCAAAAGTAAATAAGTATAGAAAAAGATATTAAAAGAAGAATTAAATAAAGATTTTTCATACTTAAAAATTTTTTCATCTTTACAAAACTCCCTTAAAACTCAAAAATTAATTACCTTATAACCGCCTTCCTTTTTTGTCTTGGTTCTTGAACATAAAAAGGTAAAGTTAATGGCTCTGTTGTAGGAATATATTTATCGCTCTTAAATAAATTAATCGAAATATATGCTCTTTTTAAATTTAATGCAATGTCAAAAAAACTCATTTTATCTAAATGGTCTGTCAAAATGCAATAGCCTATCTGAAATTTAAATCTAAATGCATATATTTTTAGTGCAGACCTATATTTTTTATAAATCTTCTTTTCTTCTAAAAAATTTCTAATAATGCCTAACGATTTTATAAAGTCGTTAGTTTTAGGTGCATCAATCAACGATATTATGCTGCCTTTATGCCGTCTGTAATAATAAAGTGGCTTATTTACAAAAGATACTTTATTAGCATAGTAAAATAGTTGTGGGCATACTGCAATATCTTCAAAATACATATCATAAAAATTAATATCATTCTCGATAAACAGGCTTCTCTTAAATAATTTGTTCCACATAAAAAAGTGAAACGTTGTATCTAAAATAAGTTTTTTTAATGCTTCTTCATTTGAATATACTCCTGTTTTTGCCGTAAACGGCATATAAAATTTTTTGCAGATTTTATCATAGTAAAGATAGTAATTGCAGCAAGATATCTCGGCATCATTTTTTGTTGCACTATTATACAACTCTTCTAAAAAAGTTGGTGCTAAAAAATCATCACTATCAAGAAAGGCAACATACTCGCCTTTAGCTACTTTTATCCCCATATTTCTAGCTCTACTTGCTCCGATATTACAATGGTCTATCAATACAAAATTTTTATACTTGCTTGCATATTCCTTTAAAGCTGACAAACTATTATCGGTTGACCCATCATTAATCATAATAACTTCATAATCCTTAAAAGTCTGCCTAAGCACCGAGTCTATTGTTTTATGAATATATTTTTCTACATTATAAACTGGTATAATCAAACTTATTTTTGGATCTCCAAAACTCAATTTAAAATCTCTCCTTAAAAAAACTTTTTAATACACCAACAATAAATATTAATTTAAATAAAAAAATATTATTCACATAAAATTTTCTAAACCATACTGATTTTTTATTGTTTTAATTTCCTTTCTTATTCTTTACAAATCTAGAAAATGGCAAAGAAATTAAAATTGTAAAGTAATATGTTATAAATCTAGATAACGCAATCGCTGATTTTATCGTTGTTTCGTCAAAAAATGGACTGAAAAATATAGAACTTGCTCCTTCAGTTGCTCCAGAAGCGCCTGGAATTGGTGCTAAGCTCGAAGTCATTGTAATAAAAGACTGCGCACATATCATACTTATCATGCTTTCTCCGTACAAATTAAATGCTCGATAAATACAATACGGTATTAAAAAAGTAGCCGTAAGTTGAATTGCAGTTAACACATATGTTCTTAAAAACATTGATTTGTTTTGATAAAGAGCCTTATTACCATCATGAAATAAAACCAATTGTTTATTTATAGAAACTATTTTTTCATCAACTTTTTTTAAAATATGCAGCTTACCAAGCAAAATAAATACTAAAGAAATAATTTTAGATGTAATTTTTTTATTAAAAGAAAATAACAAAATAGCTGCAATTACTATGGCTTGCATAATAAAACCCGTAATAGCAATAGACCAGACAATTTTATTAAGACTGTTAAAATAATCAATACGAATCAAAATTGCCATCATACTATAAAACGTTAGAACTGTTTGATAAACTAAAAATTTTTGAACAAGTGCAGAAGTCGAAATTCCACTATCGACACCCTGCTTTGCCATAGCATAAACTTGCATTGGTTGTCCTCCAGAAGCTCCTGGGGTGATTGCTGAGAAAAACTGCCCTATCATGGCTGAACGAATAGCCTTCTTTATCGTGTATTTTTCATCCATATTGTTGGTAAATTTGTAAACCAAATAAATATCTATAAATAAATTAATTATTTGGCATAAAAAACTCATTGTAAGCCACGTTTTGTTAAAACCTTTAGAATTTTTTATTAAATCAATAAGGCCGTTATCTGAAAAACATAAATAACCAAATAGTATAGCTAAAAATATTATTAAGATAAAATTAAAAACAAATTTAATGCTGATCTTTTTTTTCATTTGTTGCCTCCAAACTATACATTTTATTGGGTTATAGATCAGCTATACTTTGTTGTTATAAAATAAGCCATTAAATCCACAAATACAGCTTTTTACATATTTTATCAAAACTGTGAGAACAAATCAAGAGTAGCATCATTTGATTTTATATACAGATGGCGGTAGCCTTTTTTTCTTTATTATTTTATTGTTTTTATAATATAATTTTTCTGCTTCTACTGTTATGTCTTTACTTTTATCTACCACCCAAGAACTTACTTCTATTTTATCGAAGTTTTTATTTTTTGGGCCCCATATTTTACATTCTAATTCTTTGTTCTTCATTGTTGCCTTTATATAAACAGGATATTGTAAATCATTTCTAAATTTTAAATCTATGCTCTTGTAATCAATAGCTGCATCTAAACCATAGGGTACATATGACGATTTAAATCGATGGTTTTTTCTTTCGATAATAGCCATATCTGCTCTGATGGCTGCTCCATAAACCGTTGTTGCTGCTTGACAAATTCCTCCTCCATAGGTCATTACAATAGATCCATTTAGAATGGTTGCTCCTGGCAAAAATCCTCTTTTGGGATTATTAGAATCTCCAACTACTTTATTAAATGAAAACACTTCTCCTGGTTTTAATATCGTTCCATTGATCGCTTTCATCGACAATTTCATGTTTTTATTGCTATTATAACTATTTGTCGATATAGTTTTAAATTCTCCAATAAGTTGCGTTCTATTCTTTGCATCTTCTATTGTTGTGGTATTTTTATATTCATGTTTTTTTAAATAAATTTTTCCACTTTTTCTACTCTGCAATAAATCTCTTAACTGTTGCATTACCTCTTCTTTGTTTAATCTGTAGCCATCTTTGCCTTGTGCATAAACAAACATATTTTTGCTATTTGGTTCAAATTTTTCTACATGAGCCTCTAAATTCGGATCATCAAAATTATTTATTATAATATTAATATTCTTTTTTAGAGATTCTTCTCTTAAAAAAGATTTTACAACAAATTTATCTTTATTGTTTTTTATTTCTAAAAATCTAAAATATCTAAAAAGCAAACTCCCTTCCCTTGCGTAATTATATGCTAAATTTACAGTATAATTTAGATTGTATTTATATTCAAAATTCATTCCCAATAACTCTAATTTTTTATCTTCACAATATAAATCTATAATTATATTCTTTTCTTCTTCTTTTAATCGCCTATAAACCATTTCCTTTGCTTCTTCTTTATTTATTCCGGAAACATTTACTCCATTTATTAATATTCCATCATAAAATTTATCCGTATTTAGCTTTGATAACATATATGATCTTAAAAGAATAAATACTAATATCATAATTAAAATTAAACAAAAAACGGTTAAAATTGTTGGCTTGCTTAATTTTTTATAGGCCTTGACTGACAATTAAATCCTCCTTTTATATCATCCCTCAGTTAAGCATACTAATAATTATAAATAATTATGATTGGGTTAATTTCCCAAAAACAAAAAATAGCAACAAGCAAAGGCTTGTTGCTAAAACATGGTTAAAGTTTACATTTGAGAATTTAAATACTGTGTTACATTATCTGCTGCTATTGCCCCATCAGATATTGCTGTAACTATTTGCCTTAGGTTTTTCTGTCTTGTATCTCCGGCAACAAAAACCCCCGATACATTTGTTTTACAGGTTTCATCTGCCAAAATATACCCGCTTTCATCAAGCTTTATAGGATCAGAAAAAATAGAATTATCTGGCTCTAACCCAATTGCAATAAAAACTGCAGAAACCTCTAATCGTTCTTCTTTTTTTAAGTTTTTATCAGAAACGGTTACAAATGAAACATTTTCTCCTACTCCGCCTATTTCATTAACTGTCGTATTATACATTAAATTTATATTATTTCTACTTTTTACTGATTCCAGTAAAAATTTTTCACCTTTTACTTTTTCTTTGCGAACTAAAAGAGTAACACTTTTACAAATATTTGATAAAAACAAGGCATCTTCAAGCGCAGTATTGCCTCCACCAACAACTACTACATCTCTACCTTTAAAAAAGGCTCCGTCACATGTAGCGCAATAAGAGACTCCTCTACCTAAAAATTTTTCTTCTCCATCACAACCAAGTTTTCTTCTTTTAACGCCGGTTGCTATTATAATCGTTTTTGCTTCATATTCTCCAAACTCAGTGTTTAACTTTTTTATACTACCATTTAAATCAACATATTTTACTTCTTCAAGCAAAACTTCAACGCCTTGTTTGACGACTTGATTATAAATATTCATCGAAAACTCTACACCAGAAATTCTTTCAATTGCAGGATAATTTTCCACTTCGCTTGTACTCGCAACCTGACCTCCATAAATATTCTTTTCAAAAACAAGCACTGAAAAACCTGCCCTAGCTGCATATAAAGCTGCTGTTAGTCCAGCTGGTCCGGCACCAATAATAGCTACGTCAATCAAGCAATCACTCCCAAGAATTTTAAAATTATGTTATGTATAATTAATAAGTTTATTATAACATTAAACTAAACATTATAAAAACTTTATCTCACTTAAACAAATCTATTTTGTAGCGATTTTTTTACATCTTCTCTAAACATTTCCATATTTTTACCATAAAACTTCCACCAGTGCATAACATCTCCATGGTTGCTAGCTATACCTAATTCGTACCCTTCACAATGACAGATAATATCTTTTTCTGTCAGATTAAATTGTTTACACAACATAACACATAATTTAACGGCATTATTATAAGCTTTTTCAAAATACTCTTTTGTTTTTTCAACATCAATAGAAATAATTTGAGAATAGTCATCTGAATAAATTATTCCTTCCGGTTCACAGATCTCAAACCCTATGTGCGTGTTATTTGCAGGTCCTCCGGCATGCCAACCTCTATGGTTCCAAGGTAAATATTGATACACTCCTATATTGTCTAAAAATGCATGAACACAAACTTCTCTACTCATTTCGCCGTTTTCATAGGAACGGTTCCATGGAAGATACCAAAAATCTGCCATTTTTCCAGGGCTAGCTGTAGAGTGAACCATTATCCCTTTAATATCAATTGTTTTTCCTTGCGAAAAACAGTCATTTCTAGTCATAAATTTAGTTATAATTTTTAAATTACTATCTTGCAAAATATGATCTTTAAAAACCGCTAAACCTTTATATTTTTCATCTCCAATTACATCTTCATACATTGATAGTTCAACAATATTTTTTATAATTTTAACTATTGCTGAAGTTTCATCTATTGAAAAATCAAATATATCCTCAAATTTTTCAACAATTTCCCCCTGATTTATAGTAAGGGAATTTTGCTCATCAAAAATAAATTTTATAAATCTTATTATATTCTCGTCTTTTTCATCAAAAGCTTTTGTTAAAATTTTTTCTATCTTCTTAAACCTGTTTAAATTAGCAAGGTTTTCTCTTTCTTTTTGCAATTTTTCATCATAAACTTTTTCAACTTCATCAACAAAAAAACTTGCATAGGTATTAGAGTTTAACATTGTCCCCAACATTATGCCACTTACACCTATAAACAATAACTTTTTTAACCAATTCATTTAAAATTCCTTCCCCTCCCCTATAAATTTTAATTTTTATAAAAATTATCGATTAAATTACAAAGTTCATAGTAATCTACAACTTTTGATTCTCTACTTTTTCTAAAAACAACTTCAAATTTATTTTCCTCAATATTGCGCTTACTTACAATAATTCTAATTGGTATCCCTAGCAAATCTGCATCTGCAAATTGCGCTCCGGCTGATAAATTTCTGTCATCAAATATAACTTCATATTTTTTATTTAATTCATTATAAATATCAAAAGCTTTTTCTCTTACATTATCATTATTAAAGTTAAGAACACAAATTTGGATCTGCCACGGCGCTACATTTTTAGGCCAAATCGGGCCAAATTCATCATGAGATACTTCTACTATTCCTGCAATCAATCGGCCTATGCCTATGCCATAACATCCCATAATCGGTATTTTTAAGGTTCCATCCTTATCAACATATTTCATGTTCATACTTTCGGTATATTTAGTACCAAGTTTAAAGATATTCGCCATTTCAATTCCACGTTTAATTTTTAAACGGCTTCCACAAATTGGACATTTTTGTCCTTCTTTTACTTTCGATAAGTCATCGAACTTTATTTTAAATTTTAAGTCTCTATTAAAATCAAAACATATAATGTGATAATCAACTTTATTTGCTCCAACAACCAAATCTTTTTGGTTGTTTAGTGATTCATCAAAAAGCACTTTAAACTTTTTTAAAATTTCATCACTAGGCCCTATAAAGCCTGCCATTAATCCATACGGTTCCAATTCATCCAAATTTTTAATATCAGACTGCAAAATGCTTCTTAACTTTGCCTCGTTAACCTCTAAATCTCCACGAATAAAAATTATTACCGGCTCTTTTAAAGAGCTAGCATAGTATACAACAGTCTTTACTATTTTATTTTTATTTGTCTCTAAAAATTCCGCCAAAGCATCTATAGTTTTTATACCCGGCGTATGTAAAAGTTTCTTTTCTTTTTTTCCGTCTTCCTCACACTCATTCTCAAGTTTAGATTTTGCTACTTCCATATTGGCCCTATATCCACATTCGTCGCATATTACTATAGAATCTTCTCCCGAATCAGAAAGCAGCATAAACTCATGCGCTCCTGTTCCTCCCATCATTCCTGTGTCTGAATAAATTGGAACCACACTTAAGCCTACTCGCGCAAAAATTCTTTCATAAGCCTTATACACTTTATTGTAATACTCGTCCAAATCCTCAAATGAAGTATGAAATGAATAGCCATCCTTCATCGTAAATTCTCTAACTCTTATCAGCCCTCCTCGAGCTCTAGGTTCATCTCTAAACTTTGTTTGAATTTGATATATCATAAAAGGGTAATTAATATAAGACTTTGCTTCTGACTTGGCTAAATTAACAGCGACTTCTTCGTGAGTCATTGATAGAACCATATCTCTATTGGACCTATCTTTCATTCTTAAGAGTTCACTTCCAACACTTTCAAATCGGCCCGACTCCTTCCATAATTCGGCTGGAACTACTACAGGCAAAATTACTTCCTGCCCCCCGATTTTTTCCATCTCTTCTCTAATAATTTTCTCTATTTTTCTTTGAATCCTTACACAAGGCGTTAGCATAGAATGTATACCACTGCCAACCGGCCTAATATAGCCACCTCTTAACAAATATACATGACTTATCAAAGTTGCATCGGCAGGTTTTGCTTTTAAACGTTCGCCAAATAATTTGCTCATTAGCATAGCAGTAAAGATCTCCTTACAATCTCGAATTCAAATTACTTTAATTTTATCATTTTTTAGCAGCTTTTTCAATAGCGTTAGCTCTTATATTTTTTAAGCTTGACACTGGTTATTACTTATTATAAAATTTTCTATGTAAATATGTCGTTAAAAGAGGCTTAAATGAAAAAAATATCTGTTTGTATTGTTACTTATAATAATGAGAATAACATTTTATCTGTTCTTAAATGCATTTATAAATATTCTGAAAATTTTATTATTGAAACTTTTGTTATTGATGAAAATTCTTCTGACAAAACTGTGGATCTTGTTAAAAATAATTTCCCTCAAATAAACTTGATTGTTTTACCTCAGAATAAAGGGTTTGGCTATGGACACAACCAGGTCTTAAATAAATTAGACTCGGATTTTCATGTAATTTTAAATCCCGATATCACATTTAATTCAAATATTTTTGATGGTCTTTCTAACTATATTCAGAATAACCCTGATGTAGCTATTGTTACACCTCAAATTCTAAATGAAGACGGGTCTGTTCAGGATTTGCCAAAGCTGACTCCTAAATTTAAATATTTAATAAGTGGTAGACTTGAGCGCTTTGGCGGACTTTTTAAAATCTGGCGCGATGAGTATACTTGCAGAAAAAAATTTTTTAAAGATCCTACGGAAGTCAATTTTTGTAGCGGATGTTTTATTATGATTAAAACAGAAGTCTTTAAAAAATTACATGGTTTTGATGAGCGGTTCTTTATGTATTTTGAAGACGCTGACTTGACTAGAAGAGCTAAAAAATATGGCAAGACTATATTGCATCCTGGGTTTTATGCTACACATATTTGGGAACGAACTAGTTCTAAAAAATTAAATTATTTGTGTACTCACGTTATTTCTATGATAAAATATTTTAAAAAATGGCATAAAAAAAATGGAGGTTTCGATTGATGAAAGGCATTATTTTAGCTGGAGGCTCCGGAACTAGGCTTTATCCATCTACTTTGGCTGTTTCTAAACAATTGTTGACAGTTTTTGATAAACCAATGATCTATTATCCATTGTCTACTTTATTGCTATCAAATATACGAGAAATTCTTATAATATCTACAGAACGTGATCTTCCACTGTATAAAGATTTATTAGGTGATGGCTCTAAACTTGGTATTAACTTTGAATATGTTGTACAAAAAGAGCCCCGTGGCCTTGCTGAAGCCTTTATTTTGGGAAAAGGCTTTATTGGCCATGATAATGTTTGCCTTATTTTGGGTGACAATATTTTCTATGGCTACAGCTTTAGTAGTCGTTTGCAAAAAGCTGCTGCTCGCAAAGAAGGCGCTACTATCTTTGGGTATCATGTTAGTAACCCTAGTGAATTTGGTGTTGTTGAGTTCGATTGTGAAGGGAATGTGTTGTCTATTGAAGAAAAACCTTCAAATCCAAAGTCAAATTACGCTATTCCTGGGTTGTATTTTTATGATAATAATGTTATTGAAATCGCTAAAAATGTTAAACCTTCAGCACGAGGTGAATTGGAAATTACTTCTGTAAATAATGAATATTTAAAACAAAAAAAATTAAAAGTTGAGCTTTTTGGTCGGGGCATGGCTTGGTTAGATAGCGGAACCCATAGAGCTATGTTGGCTGCTGCTAATTTTGTTGAAACTGTACAAACCCGTCAGGGACTTTATATTTCTTGTATAGAAGAAATTGCTTATAGGAAGCGATTTATAAATAAAGAACAATTATTAAAATTAGCTGAACCCTTAAGAAAGACTGAATATGGTCAGTATCTTTATAAAATATCAAAAGAAGATAATTAAATTTAGATTTTAAATTATTCGGAGGAGTTTTTTTGAAAATACTTATAACCGGTGCAAATGGTCAGCTTGGAAGCGAACTGATTTCTGTTTTAAAAAATAAATCAAGTGAAATCGGATCAATTGACAAACTATACTGTAAATGTGACATCATTGCTACAGATAGTAATGCTCTTGATATTTCAAGTGAACAAAATATTGCATGCGTTTTTGAAAAGCTTCAGCCAGATATCGTTATAAATTGCGCAGCGTTTACTAATGTTGATGCTTGCGAAACTAATCTAGAACTTGCTATGAAAGTAAATGCTATGGGAGCTTCTTATCTTGCAAAAGCTTGCAAAAATATCAATGCAAAACTTGTACATATCTCTACCGATTATGTTTTTTCGGGCAATAGCTCTGTGCCTTATTGTGAGTGGGATATCTGCGCCCCTTGTGGGATTTATGGCAAGTCTAAACTTTTGGGCGAAAAATATGTTCGGGCTCAAGCAGATAATTTTTTTATAATTCGTACATCCTGGCTATATGGATACAACGGTAATAACTTTGTTAAAACTATATTAAGTCTTGCTAAAGAAAAAGAACAGATAAAAGTTGTTAATGACCAAGTTGGAACCCCTACAAATACTAATGATCTAGCATACCATATATTAAAAATCGCTTGTACTGAAAATTATGGAATATATCATTGCTCAGGAAATGGCACACAGGCTTCTTGGTTCGATTTTGCTTCTTTAATTGTTAAATATGCTGGACTAAATTGTCAGGTAGAACCTTGCTCCACTCAAGAAATCTCTCGATCTGCTAAACGCCCCAAGTATTCTATGCTTGATAATTTAATGCTACGGTGTACGGTCGGTGATGAAATGCGACCTTGGCAAGAGGCTCTTTGGAGTTATATAAACAGATTAAAAACGGAGGACAAGTTATGAAAACTTTTTTGATAACCGGTGGCGCAGGCTTTATTGGTTCAAATTTTATTCAATATATGATAAAAAAATATAATAACATAAATCTTATTAACGTTGACAAGCTGACTTATGCTGGTAATCTTGAGAATTTAAAAGATATTGAGAAAAATAAAAATTATAAATTTATTCATGCGGATATTTGTGATAAAGTTGCTATTGAAAATATCTTTAAGCAGTACAATATTGACTACATTGTTAATTTTGCAGCTGAAAGTCATGTGGATAGAAGTATTAATGACCCTGAAACCTTTGTTAAAACTAATATAGAAGGCACCGTTAATCTTTTGAATATTTCTAAAAAGTATTGGTCAGTTGATGAAGACGTATATCGTGATGGTTGCAAATTTTTGCAAATTTCAACAGATGAGGTTTATGGTTCTCTTGGTAAAACTGGGTATTTCTTTGAAACCACACCTCTTTGTCCGCACAGCCCATATTCGGCAAGCAAGGCAAGTGCTGACTTGATTATTAAGGCATATTTCGATACATATAAATTTCCGGTTAATATTACTCGCTGCTCAAATAATTACGGCCCTTATCAATTCCCTGAAAAATTGATTCCTTTGATGATAAATAATGCTTTAAATCATAAAAATTTGCCTGTTTATGGAGATGGCTTAAATATTCGAGATTGGTTATATGTTGAGGACCATTGCAAAGCCATCGACTTGGTCTTAAAGAAAGGCAAAATCGGAGAGATTTATAATATTGGTGGCCACAACGAACGAACTAATATTGACATTGTTAAATTTATTGTATCTTATATAAAAGAAAATGTTGATGTCTCTGTTGAAGAATCTTTAATTAAATTTGTTAAAGACAGAAAAGGCCACGACAAGCGTTATGGAATTTGTCCTGATAAAATATATAACGACTTGGGATGGAAACCAGAAACTACTTTTGATGTTGGGATCAAAACTACTATAGATTGGTATCTTAATAATAAATCTTGGATGAAAAATATTACAAACGGTCAATATAAAAACTATTATAAAAGAATATATGGTGAAAATTAATATGAGCAAGGTGTCTGTTGCTATTGCAACGTATAATGGTGAAAAATATATTTCTAGACAGCTTAATTCTCTGCTTTCTCAGCGAAGACCCATTGATGAGGTCATAATTATAGATGATGCTTCAACTGATAAAACTGCAAATATTATTAAAAATTTTATAGAAAAAAATAAATTATTGAATTGGCATTTTTTTGTTAATAAAAAAAATATCGGTTTCTTTAAAAGCTTTAAAAGTGCTATTGAAAAAACTACTGGAGACGTTATTTTTTTGTGTGATCAGGATGATGTTTGGTATAAAACTAAAATTGATTCTATGTTAAATCGATTTGAATCTGATGGACGTGTAAAAGCACTTTACTCTAGTTTTAATGTCATTGATGAGCACGATCTTTTTATAAAAAAATATAAGAACCCTCTACACTCAAATAATAATCTTATTAAGTTTAGAATTATACCTTTTGAAACTGTAAAAATAAATTTATCAACTATATGCAACTATAATATTTCTCCTGGATGCACGCTTGCGTTTACTAGAGAAGTTCGGGATATTTTTATTGAAAAAACTAAGAGCATTTGCGTTCACGATTGGGAACTTGCTATGATTGCTTCTTTTTTGGATGGACTATACTTCTTTAATACCCCTTTGATAAATTATCGTATACATTCTGGAAATACAATTGGAATACCTCAATTTACTGAAAAAAATTCTAAAAAGAAATTAGCATCATATAACTTTAGGCTAAATAACGCCAAAAAAATTTACTCTTATCTTAAAGCATTGACTATTTATCAATATTTGTTGTCGGAAGATAAATTAAATGTCTTAAATGAAAGTATTAAGTTTGCTAAAAATCGTTTGGAAGCTTTGCAAGAAAAAAGTTTACGCAAAATTTTGAGCCTTTATAAATATTCTAGCACATATCTAAAATCTGTTACTTTTAAGGGTAGATTGGCAGATATTTTTTGTGTTTTTAAAAAGTAAAATAGCGTGGTGATTTTTAACTTTATGAGTAATTTTAAATTTATAAAAACAGAACTTGATGGCATGTTTATAATTGAACCTACTGTTTTTGAAGATGATCGGGGATACTTTTTTGAAACTTACCGTTATGATGAATTTAAAAAAGGCGGTATAGATGTAAAATTTGTTCAAGATAATCAGTCAAAATCTAAAAAAGGAGTTTTGCGTGGTTTACACTTTCAAACCAAAAAACCTCAAGGGAAATTGGTTAGAGTGATAAGTGGCAAAGTTTTTGACGTTGGTGTGGATTTGCGTGCTGATCGTGTTACATTTGGAAAATGGGTTGGTGCTGTTCTAAGTGCTAAAAATAAACGTCAACTATATATTCCTGCCGGTTTTGCACATGGCTTTTTGGTTCTATCTGATAATGCAGAGTTCGTTTATAAATGTACAGACTTTTATGACCCTGAAAATGAATCTGGTATAATTTATAACGATCCTGACATCAATATAAATTGGCCCATTAATAATGATATGAAAATTTCACTTTCTTTAAAAGATCTTAAACTGCCATCTTTTAAAGAGATTTTTTAGATTAAAGGTGCAAAATATGGGAGTTTCGGTTGCTATGGCCGTTTATAACGGAGAAAAATATATTAAAGAACAAATTTTATCTATTTTGAATCAGCTTGGATGCAATGATGAACTTGTTATATCTTATGATAAAAGTTCAGACAACACATATCGCATAATATCGGATCTTGCTGTTCGTGATAGCCGAATTAAAATTTTTTATGGGGCATCTTCAGGTATTGTAAAAAACTTTGAAAACGCTCTTAGACATTGCAAAAATGATTATATATTCTTAAGCGATCAGGATGATATTTGGTTTGACAATAAGGTTTATGAGGTAATTAAAACTTTTAAAAATTTAAATGTCGATGTCATTTTACATGATTGCATGGTTATTGGTGAAAAAAATGAGGTTAAATTTTCATCTTTTTTTAAAATAAGACATTGTCATCGCGGTTTCTTATTTAATATTTTACATAACTCTTATATTGGTTGTTGCATGGCTTTAAAACGAGATTTTTTAAAAAATGTTATACCTTTTCCCAAAAATATTCCTATGCACGATCAATGGATAGGCTTAATGGCAGAAAAAAAACGTTCTATCGCTTTTATAGATACTCCTTTAATCAAGTATCGCCGACATTCTTCTAACGCTAGCAGATTTAAAAATAAAAATTTATTAAACATGATTAAATTTAGAATAAAGTTGATATATTCTTTATTGTTGCATTAAATAAAAAGATCTACCGTTTAATCAATCGGTAGCCTTTAGCTTTAACTGCGATGTTTAAAAAAGTTTAGTGCTATCTCTGGAAATTGAGAATATGTCAGTACGTCATCTTCTGTTTTTAAAAATTCTTTTACTGATTTTTTTAAATTATTTAACTCAGGCTGTAACAAGTCTGCAGGCCTACAGTCCAATACATCCGCATCTCCAATAATCTCTTTTTTTACTTCTGCAGATATTGAAACCGGAGTTCTACCATACTTACCTGCAACTAAAGCTTTAAATTCATTACTGCACATTTTATATCTCTGCCCTAAAACAACATTATACAAAGCTTGCGCTCCAATAATTTGAGATGTCGGTGTAACTAACGGCGGGTAGCCCACATCCTTACGTACTTTGGGTACTTCTGCTAAAACTTCTTCAAATTTGTTTTCTTGGCCAGATTGCTTAAGTTGAGATAATAAATTAGACAACATCCCGCCTGGTACCTGATAAATTAAAGCTTTCGTATCAGATACTAATAGCTTTGGATCTAACAGTCCAGAATCTATATATTTTTCTCTAAGATTTATAAAATAATCACGAATCTCATTTAAAAGAATCAGATCTAATTCCGTATCATATGCACTTTCTTGCAGCGCAGCAACTATAGATTCTGTAGGTGCAAGAGATGTTCCTTGTGCAAATGGCGAAAGTGCAGTGTCTACAATATCAACACCTGCTGCCATTCCTTCTAAAATACACATAGAAGCTAAGCCGGATGTATAATGTGTATGCAATTGGATGGGTATTTCAACAGCTTTTTTTAACGCCTTTACCAAATTTATTGTAGCTTTGGGCGTTAATAATGCTGCCATATCTTTTATGCATATTGAATCTGCACCTTCAGCCTCTAATTGCTTTGCATAGTTAACAAAGTATTCCTCTGTAAAAACTTCTCCTGTAGTATATGCTATTGCAGCTTGAACATGGATATTTTCTTTTTTGGCTGCTTTAATTGAGGTTTTTAAATTTCTTATATCATTCAGTGCATCAAATGTTCTAATTATATTTATGCCATTATACGCAGAACGTTGTACAAAATATTCCACTACGTCATCCGCATAATGTCTATATCCTAAAACATTTTGTCCTCTAAGTAACATTTGTAATTTTGTGTTTTTACAATATTTTTTTATTGTTTTCAGGCGCTCCCAGGGGTCTTCGTTTAAATATCTCAGACAAGAGTCAAACGTTGCTCCGCCCCAACATTCTAATGAATAAAACCCAACTTTATCTAATTTTTCTAATATAGGCAACATGTCTTCTATTGGCATTCTTGTCGCAATTAACGATTGTTGTGCGTCTCGTAAAATAGTTTCTGTTATTAGTATTTTTTTCTTCAACAAAGCTTCACTCCTCAAAATAGCCTTTAACTTGATAACACGTTATCCTCAATCGTTCAAATCTTAAATCAGGGCAAATAATAATTAATTTAAAACGGCGATTATTTGGTTGGCGGCAACATTTTGGCCTTTTTTTGCCTGTAACGCGACGACTTTGCCATCCACTGTAGCTACAATCTCATTTTCCATCTTCATAATTTCCATGATTGCAATCACGTCTCCTTTTTTTACAAACTGCCCTGTAGCTACTTTAACATCTATTATATTTCCTGCCATAGGCACAATTATTTTTTCTCCAGATATAGAGGAAATATCTTCTACTTTCTCTTCTTGCATGCAAGAAATAGGTTCTTTCTTTATGTTTTCATTTTTTTTCTCACTGAGCTCTTCTACTGTAACATCAAAAGTCTTTCCATCAACTGTAATTTTTAAATGTTTCATATCCGGCCTCCAAGCAAATATTTATAATTAAATTATAAACAAAAAGTAACAAAAGTTAAGTATTTTTTATTTCTTTAATAGCATCTTTATTTCTTGAGGCAAAATTTCTCTCCACTTGCCTGGCTGAAGCATTCCTAATTTTAGATTCCCTATCGCAATTCTTTTTAGTCTTGCAACTTTAAGACCTGCTTGCTCACACATTTTTCTGATTTGTCTATTTTTCCCTTCTTTTATTATAAATTCTAAAACTGTTCTATCTTCAGCTATTTTTAAAACATTTATTTTGGCCGGTTTTATTTTATATTCGTCTATCTTTGTAATAGAGCTAAGTTTAATTAATTGATCTTCTGTAATTTTAGGTTTAACTGTTACCCTATATTTTTTCTCTATCTCTTTAGAGGGATGAAGAATTCCATTTGAAAAATCTCCATCGTTTGTCATAAGCAATAGCCCTTCAGAGTCTTTGTCCAGCCTTCCTACAGGATAAACTCTTGCTGGAATATCTCTAACTAAGTTTGCTACGCACTTTCTTCCAAATTCATCCCTCATTGTAGAAATAAAACCACGTGGCTTGTACAACATAAGATAATATTTTTTTTTGTCAATCTCAATCGGCTTGCCCGCAACATAAATTTTGTCTTGCTGCAAATCAATTTTATCTCCTATTTGAGCTATTTTACCATTTACGGCGACTAATTTGCTTTTTAGCATTTCTTCTGCTTTTCTTCTAGATGCTATACCATATTCAGAAAGAACTTTTTGTATTCTTATTTTTTTCACAAAATCCTCCAAAGTCAGCTAAATAAACCGGAAAAAAATCCGTATAGCCTTTGCAAAGTATTTTTTTGGGGTCTAATAGATCCCTCATCTTTAGCTACAATTAAATCATTCGAAGCCAAAACTTCATCTGCTAATTTGTATTTAATCTTGCCCACAATTTCTCCTTGCTTTATAGGTGCATACAAAAATGTTGGCACTTCTACAATTTTTTCAATTTTATCTTTATTATCTTTTGATACAGTAAATGATACCTGGTCTTTAGCAAAAACTTCTACTTCATTTACGGTTCCTCCTACCAGAGGTAATGTGACACTATTTTTGTTGTCATAAATAACTGTTTCTACTTGAGAAAATCCGTAATCTAGTAATTTTTCATGGTCGTTCCAGTCATCTCCAGCGTTCAAAGTTACTGCTACAAGTCTTGTATTGTTCCTTTCTGCTGCAGAAACCAAGCATCTTCCTGCTAACCTTGTAAATCCTGTTTTTATTCCTATACAGCCGTCATAACGTTTGAGCATCCTATTTTCGTTATAAAGAGTTCTAATCTCGTCTGGGTTTATAAAAGGAACCTCTACTCTTTTTTTAGAAGAGATATCATAAAAAGACTTATTTTCTAATGCATAAGCGCCCAGCAAAGCCATGTCGTAAGCTGTTGAATGATGGTTTCCCCTGTCTAATCCAGATGGAGTTTCAAAATATGTATCAACCATCCCAATCTGTTTTGCTTTTTTATTCATCATATCCACAAAACCATCTAACGAACCGCCCAATGTAATTGCGGCAGAATTTGCTGCATCATTGCCAGAAACAGTAAGCATTCCTTTTGCCAAACTCGATAATGGCAAAACCTGCCCAACTTGCAAATACATTGACGAGCCTTCTACCGGAACCATTTTGTCTGTAATTGTCACTTTAACATCTTCACTTTGAGCTGCTTCTAGAGTTAAAAGTGCTGTCATAATTTTTGTTGTGCTTGCCATCGGCATTGGTTCTTGTTCATTTTTTCCATATATAATTTTGCCATTATCTGCGCATATTACAACAGCTGATTTTGCTGATAAAGATAGGCCCTCTGCCTTAGCAACTGTTGAATTTATTGATATAAAAAAGCCAGACAAAATCATTGCAAATAAACATTTCTTGTACAAATTAGCCACATCCCCATAAGTTTAAAGGTTCTTAGCTAATTTATATGCATCAAAAAATAAATTATTAAATTTAAAGCAAGAGTTACTTTTTATCATCTTTCAAATTTTTATCTGATTTTTTTATCATGGACCCTATTTTATCTACCACATCAGGAACTAAATCGATAACTTTTTCTGTTGTAGACGACACTGGCTCAACATGCAAAACTTTGATATTGCCATTTTTGTTTACCGTCAAAAAGGCTACAGGAGAAATAGTAACTCCTGCACCGCTTCCTCCACCAAATAAATTTTCGTCATTAATCTTTCTGCCAGAAAATTCAGAACCACCAGACGCAAAACCATAAGAAACTTTAGACACCGGAATAATCGCCGTTCCATCATCAAGTTTAATGGTTTCTCCAATAATTGTGTTCACGTCAACCAAAGATTTTATTTTTTCAATTGTAGTATCAACCATATTATTTATTGAACAGTCACTCATTTTCTACACCCTTTCAGCCTTTGTATTAATGTACATATTTTTAACAAATTTATATGAAGATATTGCCATCAATTTCAGTATTGATATCGGGAAAAAATAAATTTTTGCAAAAAAATCTACTTCAGTTCTTTCTCTATTAAAATCCGGAATAATTTTTATTTTGCATTTTTTTTCTTCCACATCTTTTAGCAAAACCGATTTAGCACAGCTTACCAGCGTACAAGCTCTACCATAATTAATTGCCAAATTAGCCGCATCCTCATCGGCAATTATCAAATAAAGTTTAAATGAAGTTATGTGTATTTTTTTAAACAGACTTTTTGCCGAACCCATAAAAAAATCAATTAAATATCTTAAAATTTTTAAAAACCCCAAAAAACCTCTTTCTTTTATTATACTTAAAAATTTGCTATTTACCAGGCTAAAGTTTTTTCTATTGTCTTTTTTTTCTGTTTCTTTATTTAATTTTTTTTTATTTTGACGCGGGCATATGTTAACAGAAAAAAATAAAAATTTAATTTTTAAACTTAAATATTCTCTAAACGATAACTGTAAAAAAACAGGACAACACAATAAAACAAGCAAAAGTAAAATCAATGACAAAAAAAAGTATACATATATCATCTATCCTCCAAAAATTTTAAACTAATATATTCCCCATCAAATTTTAATTCTGGTAACTCGCTTATGGAATTAATTCCAAAACATTTTAAAAAGTTTAAAGTAGTTCCATACAAAAGTGGACACCCCGGTAAATCAAGTCTACCCTTTTCTTCCAATAAATTTTTTGTCACTAAACTTGAAATAATATTAGAACAGTCTACACCTCTTATATTCTCTACAAAAGATTTTGTAACTGGCTGGTTATATGCAATAATTGCCAAAACTTCCATAGCTGCCTGAGAAAGCGGAACTTGCCTGCGAAAATCCAGTGCTCTTTGTATAAAGTCAAAATATTGAGGTTTTGTGCACATCTGATATTTATCATCTAGTTTTTTAATACAGATTCCACTTTCATCTTTATCAAAATCATCCATCAAATTTTGTAACAATTTTAAAATCGTCGACTTTTCTATACCAAGAGTTGCCGCAAGTCTATCCGCCGAAATCGCCTCTCCACTTGCAAATAAAATCGCTTGCAAAACAGTTTTAGCTTTTTTTACATCCAAATTCCACATCACCTCCATCTAACAATTTTACTTTTTTATCTTCTTCACTCAAAACTACTTTCTTGTCTTTTATTAGCTCTAAAACTGCCAAAAATGTTGCTACTATCTCAGACTTAGACTTACTTTCGTAAAATAATGAATTATAATTTACAGATTTTGCTTTTTTTAGTTTACTCAAAATAGATCTAATCTTTGAAAATACAGAAAAAAATTTTCGAGAAATTATTTCTGAAAAAATTTTTTCAGAAGGTAGCTTTTTATTAGTTTTATTGCCAACACAATTAATATAAGCCTCCAAAAGTTCTTTAATATTATGTTTTTTTGAATAAAACATATCAAAAGAAATTTTCTCTGCCTTTCTAGAAATAAAATCAAAGCTTATCTTTTTTGACAATTGCTTGGCTATTTCTTGATATTGTCTATACTCTAAAAGTTGTTCAGTTAATTCTTGTTTTAAAGCTTCGGCCTCTTCATGCTTTGGAAGCATCATTGATGTTTTTATATAAATTAATCTTGCAGCCATCTCTAAAAACTCACTAGACACATCCATATTTTGTTCTTTTAGCTTTTTTATATGATTCATATACTGTTCTAAAAGTTCTGAAATTTGTATATCATAAATATTTAGTTTATTTTTTGTTATTAATATTAATAACAAATCTAAAGGCCCTTCAAAATCATTTATTTTATATGATATCTTTTCCATAAAGTCCTTATTTTGCCAAAACAAGAGGCCATGCCGCTAACTGTGCTATTGCGTCTAAAACTAAATTTTGAAGAAAATATAACGGACCTGTTAAAATATTAGTAAATAGCAAGAAAAAAACTGCAAACATTATATATGTCTCGTATTGGTAATATTTGTAAATAAATTTATCTGGCAAAAAAGCAGCTAAAATTCTATACCCATCAAGTGGCGGTAATGGTAATAAATTAAAAACAGCCAAACCAACATTAATTTGTACAAAAGCCATTAAAAACGCGGCTACAAAAGAAATCATCTTTATAGCAAATTCATCTTTAACAACCATAGTCGCACTAAAATAATATATAGAATAAAGGCCTATCATTGAAATTAACGCTGCAAACAAATTCGTTGTAGGACCTGCAAGTGCAGTAAGTGCCATCCCGAGTTTAGGATTTTTAAAATTTCTTGGATCTACAGGCACGGGCTTTGCCCATCCAAATCTAAATAAGATCATCGACGCCGCACCCAATGGATCTATATGTTTTAACGGATTCAACGATAATCTGCCGCTATATTTTGCTGTATTATCGCCTAATTTATAAGCTACAAATCCATGAGCCCATTCATGAATAGGCATAACTAAAAAAATTGTAATGAGAGTTGATGCTATTGTAACTAATGCTATCTCTAAAGTCATGCCATTTTGCAAAAACCACATTCATAAATCACTCCTCAATTAGAATTATAACTACATATAAACAATTTTTCAAGTTTAGTAAAAACTTATATATTTTATACCACTTGATAAGATTTTCAAAAAACTTGATTTTTTTTTTAAACTCTGTTAGTATATTATTATCAATAAATTTGCCCTTAAGGAGGTGCATATGTGTGGCTAAATGCGCTATTTGTGGTAAAAAAAATACATTTGGTATAAAAGTTTCTCATTCTCATAGACGTTCAAATAGAACTTTTAAACCAAACGTTAAACGCGTTCGTGCTTTAATTAATGGCACCCCTCAAAGAATTCATGCTTGTACTCGTTGCTTAAGATCTGGTAGGGTTGTTAGGTCTGTTTGACTTTTTTATTTTAATTTTTGTTAATTTACTTGCTTTTTCTATATAAAACCCTAGGTATAATAAATTTATCCTGGGTTTTATTTTTATAGGTTTACGTGTCTGTTGAATTTAAAATGTACATATTATAATATATCCATTTTTTGAGGTGAATTATTATGACTATTAAAGAGTTTTTAAATTTTGCAAAAGACTGTAAAACTAAACCAGAACTAGCGTCTTTGGCTAAATCTAATGGCTTAAACTTTTCAAAAGATGAATTAGATAGGTTATTTCAAAAAATATCAGATGGAATCGAATTAAATTCAGATGCTCTTGAAGCTGCTGCTGGTGGTAGCACTTATGCTTTTAATGAACAATTAAAGAAGGATCTCTTTAAATAAAAATTATAGAGCCCGCGCGGTATAGTGCGGGCTCTAGTTTAAATTTATGACTATTTTGAAGCAAGGGTTAATTTTTTTTCTTTTCCATTTAATAGCCTTACCAAATTTTTTTTATGTTTATAGATAACAAAGATTGCTACTAAAGCTGCGATCATGCTTACTATAATAGTATATCCAAAAGTTACTGGCCGCTTTGAGCCAAGATAATCATAAAAATATGTAATTAAAAAAGTAAGAATCGGATACGAAATAGCTGCCAATATCGATCCCAAAGAAACTAGCCTAGTTATAATAACAGTCACTAAAAAAACTGTTAACGCAAGAGATGCAACACGCCAATCTGTCATAATTAAAAGAGAAAGTGCTGTTAAAACCGCTTTGCCTCCTCTAAATCCAAAAAAACATGGATAAACATGACCAATTATACAGCTAAAACCCGCTATATATATTCCATATTGAATTATACAAAAGTGTGGAACTCCTGGTAAATTAATTTGAGAAAAAATTATCTTTCCAATCCAACAGGCTAGCATACCCTTGCCGAAATCTCCCATCATTGTCAACACAGCCGGAGCAAAGCCTACGGATCTCAAAACATTTGTAAAACCTGCATTGCCACTGCCTAAATCGCGTATATCTAATTTATTTTTAAATCGGCGAGTAAATAAAATTGAAAAACTTACACTACCTATCAAATAGCCAAGTAGCCCAACAATAACCATATGTACCCAATAATACTTTAAAAAATTTATAGACTGAAAATCCAAAAAATCACTCCTAATAATATTTACTCTACTTGTCTTTTTCTCTTATTATAAATTGTATTGGCGTGCCTTGTAAAGAAAAAGTATCTCTGATTTTATTTTCAAGATATCTTTGATATGAAAAATGAAAAAGTTGCTCTGAGTTTACAAAAAACACAAAAGTTGGCGGCTTAATTGAGACTTGTGTAACATAAAAAATTTTTAATCGTTTTCCTTTGTCTGTAGGTGGTTGAACTCGGCTAACAGCATCTGCCAAAACTTCGTTTAATAGTCCTGTCGAAATTCTCATTTCGCTCGCTTTAGACACTTTTATTATTAGCTCAAATAAATTTTCTAATCTTTGTCCTGTTTTGGCTGAAATAAATATTATTGGTACATAAGAAATAAATGAAAAATCATTTTCTAATCTTTTCTTATAATTGATCATCGTCTTATCAGTCTTTTCAACTATATCCCATTTATTTACAGCAATAATGCACGCTTTTCCGGCTTCAATAGCAAGACCTGCTACTTTCGAATCCTGCTCTGTAAAACCTGTAGTTGCATCTATCATTATAACACATACATCACTTCGCTCTACAGCCATTTTTGCTCGAAGAATGCTATATTTTTCAATATCATTATATACTCTATTTTTTCGCCTAATACCTGCAGTATCAATAAAATTAAATCTATCCAAACTATTCTCAACAAAAGTGTCGATAGAATCTCTAGTTGTCCCGGCAACGTTCGATACTATACACCTATTTTCGCCAATTATTTTATTTACTAGCGACGATTTGCCTACATTGGGTTTACCGATTACCGCTACATTTATATATCTTAATTGTTCTTCATCAAAAGTTCCTCTTGAAAAATTTTCAAAAACTTTATCCAATAAATCTCCAGTGCCATGACCATGCACCGATGAAACCATTACAGGATCTCCTAGTCCTAAGTTATAGAACTCATAAAACTCTGCATCAATAGTACCTATTTTATCACATTTGTTCACGCAAACTATAACCGGTTTACCGCTCTTTTGTAAAATATTTGCAATTTCATAATCTGCTGCCAGCAAACCAGTTTTTATATCTGTAACAAATATTATAGCATCTGATGAATCAATAGCAAACTGAGCTTGTATTTTCATTTGCAAAGCAATCTCATCATCAGATGTTTCTATTCCTCCCGTATCTATAAGCCAAAAATGTTTATTGCGCCATTCACAGTCGCTATAAATCCTGTCTCTTGTAACCCCAGGTGTATCATCAACAATAGAAACTCTTTTACCAATTAACTTATTAAATAATGCAGATTTTCCAACATTTGGTCTCCCAACAATTGCGACAACTGGTTTACTCAATCCTAAACCACCTCAAAATAAAAAAATTTATTTAACTTTTCTCTTCTATACTTCTTATTATATCTTTTTAAATAAAAAAAGAGAAGTGCAAAATCGCAGCCTCTCTAGTATAATAACCCTACGCCTCTTTTTTTACAACCTCTCTACCCTTATAATAACCACAAGCCTTGCAAATTCTGTGTGGTAATTTAAATTCCCCACATTGTGGACATTTCATAAGTGTAGGAACCTTTATCTTCCAAACATTAGACCGTCTTTTGTCACGCCTAGCTTTAGAATGCTTTCTTTTTGGTACAGCCATTTTTATAACCTCCTTAAATTCAAATTAATCAAGTGAAAAAACAACATCAACATTTCACAATTATATAATTTTATTAATGACTTGTCAAGAACTCTTTGAATAAACTACCTCTCATTATCTCCTCGTTACTGCAGAAGTATGTTTTTCTTGCAGGTAAGATGATTCTATATCTGAAATATGTAGTTTTACTGCTAGAGGATACTTTTCGTATGCCAGACCTACTGAAAAATCTCCTCCTTTAACAGAATTGTCAAAGCCCCCCATATGCCATCTGATAGCCACAGCTTCTGCCGGTTTTAATCTCATAAATCGTTCTATTAAAAATACAGATTTTTCTCCATGTCCATATGGAAAATTATCGTCGATAGCATAAAATGGTTGTTTCTCCCAAACACCTGTAACTTCATTTTTTACATTTCTTGTTGAAACTTTATAAAACTCTGTTTTGCATAGGTCGTGCAATAACCCACATATGGCAAAGCTCTCTTCAGAATCCGACTCTTCGTTAAAATATTTTTCTCTTAGCGTTTTATATACACTTATGCTATGCTGAACTAAGCCACCTTCACAGGCACAATGATATTTAGTGCTAGCTGGCGCTGTAAAAAAATCTGTACCTATTAACCAATTTAAAAGTTCTTGCGAGCCCGGTCTTTTAATATGCTTTTGATATATTTCAATAAATTCTTCTTTAAAACTCATAAACTTCTCCTCCCCATTAACGTGTAATTAATTTATTTTAAAAATCTTATTCTGCAATTTTTTTATCCTTTTTTTTCTGCGATCAGTCTCTTTAATATCTAAAGCTAAACTGCCGTTAGGCAATATATTTAATATATCTCCCGGTTTTGTATTTTGGGGTAACTCCGATTTTTTTATCGCATATAGTTTTAAATCATCAGCTTGACAGATTGCATAATTCTCATCAAAGCGGTCTATAGATAAAAACATGAATTAATTGTTATTTCCTTCCTCACAAAAAATTTTTAAAGATTCTCCATCTGTAGCTAAAATTACCGTGCCGTCAAGGTCTGTTCGATATGTTTTTATGTTATTTTTTTTTAAGCGGTTTAATATTTCTTTTTTCGGCAACTTATTTCTATCTTCGCCAACAGAAATAACTGCATATAATGGCTGGACTCTATTCAAAAATGCTTGAGATGTTGCGGTTTTGCTCCCGTGGTGCCCCACCTTTAATACATCTGCAGTTAAATCTTCTCCTAACGAAATCATATCTTTTTCTGACTCAGTCCCTGCGTCTCCTGTAAATAAGAATTTTTTATTTTTATATGTAACTTTTATTACTATAGAATTGCTATTCATGTCATCATATTGATAAACAGGACCTAAAACATCAATTTTCATCTCACCTATGTTATAACTTTTTTCTGGAGTTGGCTTTTCAACTTTAATGTTCTTTTTATCTAGCGAAACTAAAAGTCTCTCATAAGATTTAAAAGTGGGAACCATATCTTCTTTCAAATATGGCATTATAAAAGATTTTATATTAAATTCATCCACAATATAGCTCATACTTCCAACATGATCACTATGAGGATGTGTTAAAATTAACTGATCAATATCTTTTACATGCAGCTTTTTTAAATATTCATTTACAAAATTGTAAAGATTAGTTTCTCCTGCGTCGATCAAAATATTTTTGCCTTCGCAAGTTATAAAGATACTGTCAGCTTTGCCAACATCAAGTATATGCACAGACATCGGATATCCATCTGCACAATATGAATACTCATTTACCGCACAGACTTTAAATATATTTTTCCACACAGGAACTCCAAATGCCTCAATGACTGAAATAATCGCTGCAATTATTATTATTCCCATTGAGAACAATAAAGCTATCAAATCTTTTTTCTTTAGAATCACATTTAATTTCTTTTTCATTGCGTTCTCCTTATCACTTTTTGCCTACTTGTCTAAGACATCTGTTTGTTTTATCTGATAACTTCTGCTTAAAATCTGCCGTGGTTTAGAGCCTTCATGTGGCCCTACGATGCCCATACGTTCCATTTCGTCTATAAGTCGTCCAGCTCTTGCATAGCCCAAACGTAACCGTCTTTGAAGCAATGAAGTTGATGCTTGTCCAACCTCTAGCACACAGTTTATTGCTTCTTCTAACATTGGATCTTTATCTTCCAATTTTTCATCTTTTGATGGCTCTAATATTGCATTTTTTTCTATTTCTTCGATTACTTTTTGATCGTACTCGTTTTCTCCATTATTTTTCACAAAGTTTAATACATTTTCGATTTCTTTATCTGTTAAAAAGCAACCTTGAACACGCAGAGGTTTCGAAGCTCCAATTGGAGAAAACAACATATCACCTCGGCCAAGAAGTTTTTCTGCTCCACTTGAGTCAAGTATCGTTCGAGAATCAATTTGTGAAGAAACAGAAAGTGCAATTCTGCTAGGAATGTTAGCTTTAATCGTTCCCGTAATAACATCTACAGATGGCCTTTGCGTTGCAATAACAAGGTGCATTCCTGCAGCTCTTGCCATTTGTGCTAGCCTGCAAATTGCATCCTCAACTTCGTTTGGCGCGGCCATCATTAAATCTGCCAGTTCATCAATTATTATAACGATCTGCGGCATCATTTCAAGGTTTTCATCATTTTCTTTTACTACTCCAGATTTTATTTTACTTTGAACTAGTCTATTATACGCTGTAAGATCGCGTACATTATTTTCTGCAAAAATATTGTATCTTTTTAGCATCTCTGTTACAGCCCAATTTAGAGCTCCGGCAGCTTTGCGTGGGTCTGTAACAGCTGGAACTAAAAGATGTGGTATCCCATTATAAATACCCAGCTCAACAACTTTTGGGTCAACCATTAGTAATCTAACTTCCTCTGGCCTTGCCTTATAGAGCAGGCTTACAATAAATGAGTTTATACACACAGACTTACCAGATCCTGTAGAACCTGCAATCAATAGATGCGGCATTTTCCCCAAATCAGCCACTGTTACGTTACCAGCAATGTCTCTTCCTAAAATAACTGTCAACTTACTTTTTGAATTTACAAATTCATCTGAGCTAATTAATTCTCTCATTTTCACGATATTTACAATTTTGTTTGGAATTTCTATTCCAACCGCAGCCTTCCCAGGGATCGGTGCCTCTATTCTAACACCAAGCGCAGCTAAATTTAAGGCTATATCATCAGCTAAATTAGTTATTTTACTTATTTTTACACCAGCTGCTGGTTGAAGTTCATAGCGCGTAACCGCCGGTCCTCGACTTATATCTACAATTTTAGTCTGCACAGAAAAGCTGTTAAGAGTATCTACCAACATCTGGCCATTTGTTTGCAACTCATGCCTGATATCCGCCTGATTTTGCTCCTTTGTTGGTTCTAATAAATTTATCGGTGGATAATTATATGTACATTCGCTTGTTTTATCTGGTGTTAGTTTTACTTCGCTAGCTTCAAATTCCAACGATTCTTTCTTTTTCTTTTTATCTTTCTGAATAAATGCTTCTGCTGCTTTTTCTGCGGAATTTTCAAACCAGTCTTCTTTTTTATTTTTATCAGATTTTTTCTCTTTAATATTTTCAAATTCGTCAAAGTTTAAGTTAGATATAACTGGGTGCTCTGGAAGTTCAGCATTGCTGTTTTTACAATTTTTGTTTATTGCCTCATCCAATTCATCTTTAAAGAAGCATTTTTTTAGACCAGAAAATATAAAATTCACTACCTTTTTTATCCAATCACATAGCGTACCTAAACCTGTCCCTGTTAGTAGCATTATTGACACAAAAATTAGCAAAAATATTATTATTTTAGCTCCTATCTCTCCAAAAAGATAAACGAAAGGCATACCTAAAACTCCACTAAAAAAACCTCCACCAATATTTTGAGTTCCTCTTTTGTAAAGCTCTAGTAAGCTCTCTAAATAACTAGATTTTGAAAAATCATGCTTTCTCTCGAATATATAAACAAACGTACTGGCTAAAAAAATTACAATTGTAGATAATATAATTTTAAACCCTATTTTATCTTTTGGTTGAGCTAACGCTGTTGTCCAGGCTACGTAAAGCAATAACATTGGCCAAAATATTGCAATTACTCCAAAGAGGCCCAAGATAAAATTATGTAAAAAAAGCCACACATTCTCTCCCTTTATAATAACTAAACAAATCAAAAATATTGCTATAGCAAAAATTATTATCGACAAAACTTGATTTTTAAACTTTAAATTTTCTTGATTATTTGTTTTATTTTTTACATTTTTTTTACCATTCAATCTATATCATATCCTTTTATTCTTATATCAAAAAGTAGGGACATTTTAGTCCCTACGATAATGCATCCCAAAAACTAAGTTTTACTTTTTTTTTATTTTTTATTTTTAGAAGTTTTGTCAAAATTTTCATTTTCTATCATATCATACAAACACTCTAGTGCATTAGATAAATTGCCAACTTTGTCTATAATCCCCTCTTTAACAGCTTCTTTTCCTTCCAAGACTGTACCGATATCCATATCAAGCTCACTTGTATTTGTCACCAACTTTAAAAAGCGTTCTGTTGAAACTTTTGAGTTATCTGCGACAAAATTAGTAATTCTTTTTTGCAGCCGTTTAAGATATTCAAATGCCTGTGACGTTCCTAAAGTTGTTCCTGTAGTGCGAACTGGATGTACTGTCATTGAAGCAGACTTAGCAATGAAAGTTCTTTTTGCTGATACTGCCAAAGGAACTCCAATAGAGTGACCTCCCCCTATAACCATAGATACTGTTGGCTTTTTCATTCCTGCAATCAGCTCTGCTAAAGAGAGCCCCGCTTCGATGTCTCCTCCTACCGTATTAATTAAAACAAGTAAGCCATCTATAGAAGGACTTTCTTCTATTGCAACAAGTTGCGGGATTATTTTCTCGTATTTTGTAGTCTTTATAGACGCATCTGCAGATCCGTGACCTTCAATCTCCCCAAAAATCATCAAGCAATAAATCGTATGTCTTCCATTATTTACAACAACCGCACCAGTTTTGTTAATTTGATCTATTTGAATTCTACTCGCTGGATTGGCTTCACTTATATTTTCATCAACTTGTCCGTTAGAATTATTGGATGTTAAATCTTTGTTTTTTTTCACTACATTGCACCTCCACAAATATTCTTTGTAAAAGTGCTTAATATCATTCATTATTTACTTTTCAATTTTAAAACTTCTAAAGCTTTATTTACAATATCTTCTGCTCTCATATTATACTCTTTTTTTAAATATGGAATTTTCCCTACCTGGCCGAATTTATCCTCAATACCAATAGCTCTTAGAGGAACAGGACATTCTTCCATTAAAACTTCACAAACTGCAGATTTTAACCCTCCAATTATGTTGTGATTTTCGACAGTAAGCACGGCTCCTGTTTTTTGGGCAGATTCTGTTACCGCAAATCTATCTATAGGTTTTATTGTATGAATATTTATAATTTCTGCATTAATTCCATGTGATTTTAGCTCTTTATCTGCAATCAAAGTTTCATGAACCATAAGCCCTGAACAAAAAATACTCAAATCCTTTCCATCTTTTATTTTTGAGGCCTTAAATAAATCAAAATCACATGATTCATCAAATATATCCGGAGTTTCTTTTCTAAAAGCTCTAATATATACAACTCCATAATAATCTACAATTTGTGGCAAGGCTTTTTTTAGCTGATTATTATCTACCGGTTCAAAGACAACGATTTGAGGTATGCTACGCAAAACACCTATATCCTCCATACTCATATGAGTACCTCCATTAAATTCTGCGCTAATACCTGGGTCCGTTCCAATGATTTTTACGTTTTGCTTTGCATAAGAGCAAGAAACTGCAATCTGATCACAAATACGTCTTGTTGCAAAAGGAGTAAACGTAGAAATAAACGGAATCATTCCGTAACTACTCATTCCTGCCGCTATACAAGCCATATTTTGCTCAGCAATGCCAATGTCCATTGCTCTATCAGGAAAACTATTTTTTAATCCTACCAGTCCATTTGGTTTGGATAAATCTGCATCAATAAGTACAATATTTTCGTTTTGCGCCATTAATTTTTCTAATTCGGCTGCTAAAACTTGTCGCATTTCCATTATTAAGCTTCACCCCTCAATTCTGCCAAGCCTTGGGCCATCATTTCTGGAGTAACCTGCATACTATGATTACCAGCTCCAGCTTTTTCTGCAAAAGAAATTCCTTTTCCTTTAATTGTGTTTAAAATTATCATAGTTGGCTTATCTGAGAACTTTGCCAAATTTATAGCTGCATCTATTTCTGCACAATCATGACCATCTTTTATTACCAATACATTCCATCCAAAAGCGTGCCATTTATCAGTCAACGGCTCAATATTACATATTTCTTTAATTGGTCCATCCAGTTGCATTTTATTATAATCTGTAAAGGCAATCACATTGTCTAAATTTTGCTGCGCCGCAAACATTGCAGCCTCCCAAATTTGACCCTCTTGGCTTTCTCCATCACCTATTATAGTATAAATAATTGCCCCATCATTTTTTATTTTTGAAGCTTTAGCTGCTCCCATTGCGCACGAAAAACCCTGTCCTAAAGATCCTGTTGTCATATCAATTCCAGGAGTTTTGTTCATATCGCAATGGCTCGGCAAATTTGTTCCTGGTTTGTTAAGTGTTAAAAGCCAATCTTCTGGGAAAAATCCCTTGCTGCACAAAATAGAATAGATTGCAGGTCCACTATGCCCTTTAGAAACTATCAATCTATCTCTTCTTGCCATATTGGGATCTTTAGGGTCTATATTCATATGTTTCTCATAAAGTACTACCAAAAGCTCAACAATAGACAGAGAACCTCCAATATGCCCCACTCCTAAAGTTCCTATAGTTTTTAAAATCAACTGCCTAATTTCATTACATTTTCTGGCAAAATTCATTCAAAAATTCCTCCAAAAAGAACTTATTAAATTATCTTAAATTATACAACCATAAAAGAATTAAATCAACGGAAAAAATTCTATAGCAAAAAGCAGCGAGCTATTATAATATGCCCACTGCTAAATATACCAACTTTTTGTTTGCATCTATTTCCTGTCCTTAGTATATCTCCATTTATAGCCATACGCCGTTTTTCCTTGATTTTTGCAAATTTTATTTATAGTTGCATAATCGGCTTTTTTATAGTCAGTATTTTCTCTTATCCAAGCCGCTCCATCCATAATTTTAGGAAATGTCATAACAACTTCCATAGTATCTTTGTCAATCATATCAATAGCAATTGCGTTTGGCCTGTTATTTTTATATTTCTCTATCATTATTTTTCTATATTCAGGGTCTGTTCTCATTTTTTCTGCATGTTTTCTTAGTCCAAGGCCTGTGTTAAGAGATTTGCTTTTTTTTCTCTGTTTTTTTTCATTAAATGAATTTTGAATATTGCTCTCAGACATTTTTTTTATCATCATACTATTAATCATAAATTAATCTCCCAGCATAAAAATTTAAGAAGCAAATTTTATAAAATAATTTAATTTATTAATCTCAATCTCATTTAGTTCAAAAATCTTTTTATAAGTTATTTCTTCAATCTGCCTTTTCGTAAGTACTCCAGATGCTATCTCTTTGTCATTAACAAAAATATAAAAGTAAAAAGTATCATCAGCCGCTGGCAAAATTTTATATTTCAATTTAAATAAACCCATATCCCCAATTTTATAATTATTTTCTTTAAAGTTGTTAGCCTTTTTACTCGTATTTTTTAAAGTTAACCCAGATTTTATTTTTTCAAAAACTCTAATTGAGTTGTAGTTTTTTTCATCAAAATTAATTAAAAATACAAAAGAAGAATCTTTTCTATGCATTTCTTTTATAAGAGCCACACATACTTTAGATGAATAACTATGCCCTCTAAATTCTGGTTTTATCCAGTATGCTATATTGACAAATTTATTTTTTAAACAAGATAAAATAATTTCACCCAATGTATTATTGTCATTATCTTTAATGATAAAAGACACATTATTACCAGAATTGTATTTTACAAGCTCCGCAAAAGCTTCTTTTTCAGACATTTCCATATCATTGCCGTATAAATAATATCTTATCTCTACATCTTTATAATATTTCGCGAGATCTTTCAAGTCTTCTTTCTTAGGAATCGACAGAGTTAAATTATCTAACTTAAGTTCACTAATACTTTTTAAAACATTAAGTGCTTCTAAATTTTCACTTAAAACAAATTTATCGTTAACCGCATTCACATTCTCCTCTGCAAATACACATGGCATATGCAAAAAAGTTCCAACACAATAGCTCACTGTTATAGACATAAAAAATGAAATTATTCTTTTCATAAAAATCCCTTTGTATTTTAATTTTTTGCCTCATTGGTGGAGATGAGGGGAATTGAACCCCTGTCCGAAAACCGCTCATAAAGGCTTTCTACGAGTGTAGTTATTGAATTAAAAATCCCTCAAGTTAACGCCCAATAACAGGCTTTAACCTTCAGTAGGCTATAAATCATGACTAAATCTGAGCCAAAATCTAGTTCACGTTCACTGCTATTCGACGCCTTATATAGAGCCGCAGTAATCTCCAAAAGACGGTAGCCGACTAAGCAGCTACTACATTAACGTTGTTATTGTCGTTTAATTTTAAAAACTTACGAATTTTAAAGCGTATTCGCGCCGCTACTCGCTTACCAAAACTCACAATCCTCGTCGAACCCGTTACATCCCCATACATTTTCAACGGTTATATTCTTTAAGCATACGTTCAATTTTTCTATCAGCATCCTTTTTAGCCATCGCCGCACGTTTATCGTATAGCTTTTTGCCTCTACAAAACCCAACGCAAACTTTAACAAGAGACCCTTTAAAATACACATTTAACGGAATCAATGCATACCCAGCCTGCTTAACAAGGCCCAAAAGGCGCAAAATCTCACGTTTATGCATAAGTAATTTCTTTACACGCATCGGGTCCTTGTTAAAAATATTCCCCTTTTCATAAGGAGAGATATGCATACCATTTATCAAGAGCTCTCCATCTACAATAGAACACCATGATTCCTTTATAGAGACTTTGCCCTCACGTATTGATTTAACTTCCGTACCAAAAAGTTCTATCCCCGCTTCTAATTTTTCCTCTATAAAATAATTATGATAGGCTTTTTTATTTTGTGCAACGATCTTAAAAGCTCCCGTTTTCATTTTGAACCCCTTTTAATATGCAAAGCTAATAAAAATCAGCATACATAAGTATGATAATTATAGCATAAAATTTTATCCATGTCAATATAAGATTGTCTTCCTATCATATAAAAATAAACTTCATATCAACAAAAAGTTCATATTTCACTTCTTCCCAACAACGCCCTTGAAAGTGTAACTTCATCTGCGTACTCTAAATCTCCTCCAACTGGTATTCCGTAAGCTAACCGCGTAACCTTTACTCCCAGAGGTTTTAACAATTTAGAAATATACATAGCCGTAGCTTCTCCCTCCACTGTAGGATTCGTCGCCATAATTACTTCTTTTATTTCTTCACTACGGATCCGATTTAAAAGTTCTTTAATATACAATTGATCAGGTCCTATACCATTCAAAGGAGAAATCGCTCCATGCAAAACATGATAAGATGCGAAAAATTCCCCTGTTTTTTCAAGCGCAACAACATCCCGAGGATCCTCTACTACACAAATAATACTTTTATCTCTAGAATTATTCCGGCATATATAGCACAAGTCTTGATCTGTTAAATTTTTGCATATCTTGCAATATTTTATTTTATCATGTGCATTAACTATAGCTTCAGCAAATTCTTTAGCATCATCAGTAGACAGCTGCAGTACAAAATAAGCCAACCTCTGTGCAGTTTTTTTGCCTATCCCAGGCAAACGTTCAAACTGTTCTATTAACTTAGCTAACGGTAATACATTATACTCCATCATTGCTAAAATAACCCCGGCATATTAAGTCCTGCTGATAATCTTTCCATTTTTTCATTTTTTTCATTCATGGCACTACTAAGGGCATCATTTGTTGCTACTATAATTAGATCCGAAAGCATCTCAAGCTCATCTTTATTAACAATTTCAGACTCTATCTCAATATTTTTTACCTCCATATTGCCTCCAACAGTAACCTTTACAGCTCCTCCTCCCGAAGTGCCAATATATTCCTTTCCCTCCAGTTCACTATTTAATACATTCATTTCTTCCTGCATTTTTTGCGCTTGCATAGCCAACTTTTGTAAGTTATCTACTCCACTATTATATCCCTTAGGTAATCTTGCTTTCATTTTAAACTCCTCCAAAATTATCTTTCTGTAACGTTTATTCCCATCTGTCTAGCGTTTTCGGCCAACTCTGTTAGAGGATCGACATTTTCACTATCATCATTCTCTTTTGGCTTTAAGTATGGTCCTAATTTATATGCTTTTCCTGTAATATTTTTTATCGCTGTTCTCATTTTATCGCGCTGACTAGATTTTCGCAACAATTCAAATGCCATTTTATTATCCGAATCAATCAAGACAAAATCTCCGCTAACATAAGCCTTAGAATCTTTAAACGCCGTTGCAATTGTATGTGAATATTCATTCAAAATCTTTAAAACTTCGGGCCAATTAAGCATTTTTTGAGCATTTTTTTGCAAAGTAACAACTTCTAAATTATATTCCAATTTTTTTTCTGAACTTTTTATTAGTTCTTCACTTAACTTTTGATTTTCAGCAATATTTTTTTCTGGGCTATCTTTTAAGTCCGTCTTTGCATCTTTTTTTATTCCTTCAGCGTTTAAACTTAACATATCAAATTTTTTTTCTAATTTCTCAAGTCTGTTAACAATAGCTTCCTTACTATAATTTAGCTTAGGATCACACAATTTTATTAAGCACATCTCAAGTTCAATTTTTGCATTGCAACCTTTGCTCATTTTTTCAAAAGAAATCTGTAATGTATCCATAATAAAAATTATAGATTCTAAAGTTAACGCCTGAGCTATTTCACATAGGTTTTTATATTCGTCTTCAGAAACAACCACCAAATTTTCTGCATTATTTTTTAACGTTTTAATAAGCATTAAATTTCTAAAAGCACACAACAATTCAAAAGTTAGCCTTAGCATATCCTTAGATGCTTTGTCAAAATTATCAATTAATTTTAGCGCATCCTGCGGTAAACCTTTAACAACAAATTGCATCAAATTCAAAATTTGATCCTGAGACGCTACTCCAACTATTTCTGTAACATCGGCCATAGTGATGTTTTTGCTTTGTCCCATGCATTTGTCAAGGATTGCTAAAGCGTCACGCATAGCTCCATCAGATACTTTCGCTATTAAACGTGCGGCCCCTCTCTCTATATTGACTTTCTCTTTCTCCGAAACATACTCAATACGGTTAGCAATGTCATCTACAGATATTTTATGAAACTCAAATCTCTGGCAGCGTGACAAAATAGTGGCAGGAATTTTATGCATTTCAGTTGTTGCCAAAATAAATATAACATAGTTAGGTGGTTCTTCTAAAGTTTTTAGCAGGGCATTAAAAGCACCCGCCGACAACATATGCACCTCATCCACAATATAAACACGATATTTAGATTTCGCAGGCGTAAACGCAGCTGATTCACAAATTTCTCTTATATCATTTACACCATTGTTACTTGCTGCATCCAACTCAACAATATCCAGAATCTCCTCCGAATCAATTTGGCGGCAAATTTCACATTCTCCACATGGGTTGCCATTCCTAGGATTCAAACAATTAACTGCTTTAGCTAAAATTTTTGCACAAGTTGTTTTTCCTGTACCTCTAGAACCAATAAAAAGATAAGCATGACTAATCCGTCCAGATAAAAGCTCGTTTTGTAATGTGGTAGTTACCTGTGGCTGTCCAATGACATCTCTAAAAGTTTTTGGTCTATACTTCCTATAAAGAGCTTGATACATATAAAAAACCTTTCACAAATAAATTAAAAGCAAAGCAGACCTATATAACAAGAAGCGCAATACATTTGGATATGCAAGCGAGCAAACTAGCTGCATCGCCCCTAGCATACTGCTTAATGCTGCTCGGTTCCCCGCCTGACATAGTTCACAGGACTAGACCGCACAGTGCCTGCCCGCTTACATATCCAAATATATTGGATTAGCTTTACCTTATAAATTTTATTCCAATTTAAGTTTGCAATATTATTATAATATAATTTTTTGTTAAAATCAACGTCTATTTTTTTAAGTTAACTAAAAAATTTAAAAAAACTTCTACAAAAAATATGCCTGAGCACTATTGAATTCTGTACTAATATTTTTTAAAATTATAATTAATTTGTCGTAATTTAGCAAAATTTGAATGGGAGTTGAAAAATAAATTGATTAAATCCGTTAGGTGCATTTCATTTTTTGTCTGCTTGACTTTGTTCTCGATTTTTATCTATAACTTTCATATATATAGTTATGCTAATCAACCAAAAACATTAAACGAAGTAAAAACTAAGCCTACTGAGCAAAAAAATCTAATCTCATCTTTTGCTACACCAACACAGCCAAAACCGGCAACTCCTTACATAAAAAAAGGTATTGATGTTTCTCACCATAATGGAGACATCAACTGGCAGGATGTAAAAGACTCTGGAATAGAATTTGCAATTATTCGTACAGGCTATGGTTGGGATGCTTGGGACAAACAGACTGATAGACAGTTAAAAGCAAATATAGATGGTGCAAAATCTGTAGGTATGCCTATAGGAGCCTACCATTATAGCTATGCTACTACCCCGCAAGAAGCTTTAAAAGAAGCTGATTTTTTTATAGAAAGACTTAAGTGGTCTCAATGGGAATATCCAGTTTTTATTGATTTTGAAGACAAATGCCAAACAAAACTAAATAATTCTCAAAAAACAGACGTTATTTTAGCATTTTTACAGAAGCTTCAAGAATCTGGATATTATACGGGATATTATACTTTTTTGAATTGGCAGCGATATTGTCTTGATATGAATAGGCTTGGCGGTCATGAATTATGGATTGCTCATTGGAATCCAATTTGTGGGTGTCAGTGGCCATATGGTATTTGGCAATATACAAGCGATGGGTATGTCCCCGGAATAAACGGTCGTGTTGACCTGAATTATTGTTATGTAGATTACCCATCTATAATAAAAAATCTACATCTAAACGGGTTTTAAAATGCATAAAAATGCCAGGATATTATATTCTGGCGTATTTTATTTTTAATATGTATGTTCACAGACCTCATTAATTTTTTCTCTAAGTTTCAAAAAATCTTCAAATGCTGCTGGCTTATTTGCAGGATTTCTAAGTAATGCCGCGGGATGCAACGTTGCCATTATAATAAAATTATTTTTTTCGAAAAAGATTCCATGTTCTTTTGTTATTTTTATATCTGGTTTAATTAATTTCATCGCAGATATTCTGCCTAGACATACAATTATTTTAGGTTTTATTAACGCAATTTGGTTTCTGAGCCAGTCCATACAAGCCTCCTGTTCTTCTGGAAGGGGATCTCTATTTTGAGGAGGCCTACATTTTACTATGTTAGCAATATAAATATTTGTATTCCTATCAAGTTCTACCGCATTTATCATCTTATCAAGCAACTGCCCACCTCTACCTACAAATGGTTCTCCCTTAATGTCTTCATTTTCGCCAGGGCCTTCACCTATAAATAAAACTTCGGCTTTTTTATTGCCTACCCCAAAGACTACATTTTGCCGAGTTTTGCAAAGTTCACATTTTTTGCAGGCTTTGCAGTCTCTTTCAAGTTCATCAAATGAATTATACATAAGTTTAACCTCTTTTTTTAAACAAAATATAAACCAATTATAGCACAAAATATTACAGCAACAAATTAGATTTTTAATCTGCATATTTTAGTTTTTCTCTTCATAATACTTTATAAAAAATAATTATATCATGGAGTGTTAAAATTTATGAAGTACATAAAATTAAAAAAATTTTTTTCTCATGCACAAAATAATAATTTTAAAAAATTTCTTTATAATAATAAATTGCTAATTTTTTTGTCAATTATTTTGCTCAGCGGAATATTTTTAGGTGCAGTGCTAATAAAATTAGCTGATAAGAATATTTTAAAATTAATAAACATTTTGTTTTTAAGTGATTTCAAAGAGAGTTTATCCAAAAATTTGTTAGATACATTTGTTTCTTCCATATCTTCAACATTTATATTTATACTAATTTCGTTTTTTATGGGGCTATCTATGTGGGGGTTCGTCTTAACACCAATAATTCCTTTCATAAGAGGAATTTGTATTGGTCTTTCAGAATGTTACCTTTATTCTGTATATGGTATAAAAGGAATTTGTTTTCACACGTTAGTTTTTTTACCGGGCATATTTATTTCGTCAATTGCAGTTCTTTTAATGGCCAGAGAATCTATAAAAATTTCTAATAGTTTTTCCTCTGCAATATTTTGCAAAAATAAACCTGACAACATCTATAAACACACAAAACTATATTTATTACGAAGTGGTTGCATATCTATTATTGTTATAATATCTTCTGTTATAGATTTAATTTCTACTTTGTTGTTTTCAAAATTTTTTTCATTTTAAAAATAAAATACGACGCCACCTAAATCGCGTAACGCCGTATTTTTATATATAAACGTCTTTAACAAAAAAATCTCTTTATCTCAATTTCAGCATTTTCGATTGAATCCGAACCATGAATAAGATTCTCACTAGTACAAAAAGCATAGTCTCCACGAATAGTTCCTGCTACCGCATCTTCAAATTTGGTGGCTCCCATTAAAATTCTCATGCCTTTAACTGCATTCTCTCCCTCCACAATCATTCCCAAAACAGGCCCAGAAGTCATGTAAGAAACGATCTCAGGAAAGAACGGCTTATCTGCAATATGTGCATAATGCTCACGAAGAATCTTTTCATCAAGACACATCATTTTTACATCAGTAATTTTATATCCTTTTTTTTCTATTCTAGAAATTACTTCACCAATTAAACCTCTTTTAATGCAGTCTGGTTTTAACATAATATAAGTTTTTTCACTAGCCATATGATCACTCCTCTTAAATTTTAATAAATACCCTCTTGTCATAACATCACAAGAGGGTTAATTTGGAGGCGCCACCCAGATTTGAACTGGGGATCAGGGTTTTGCAGACCCATGCCTTACCACTTGGCTATGTCGCCGAATTTGTGTCACTGGTGTAAAAAAGGACGCTTAAAAAGGTTTTAAGCGTCCTTTGTGGAGCGGATGACGAGGCTCGAACTCGCTACCTCCACCTTGGCAAGGTGGCGCTCTACCGGATGAGCTACATCCGCATAATGGTGCCTCCGATCGGAATCGAACCAATGACACGAGGATTTTTAGTCCTCTGCTCTACCGACTGAGCTACAGAGGCAAATGTGGCGACCCGGAACGGGATCGAACCGTCGACCTCTAGCGTGACAGGCTAGCGTTCTAACCAGCTGAACTACCGGGCCACATTGGTGGGAACAACAGGGCTCGAACCTGTGACCCTCTGCTTGTAAGGCAGATGCTCTCCCAGCTGAGCTATGCTCCCGAACTGCCGTTCATCATTTCGACGGCTGAATTAGAATATCACAAAATCCTTTTTCTGTCAACCGAATTTTGAAAAAAATCCAAAAAATTTTTCGACTTTTTTTGAGAACACTATATCTTGTGCCCGCCCCTGCCGCCGGCACATTTTTCTGACGTTTTCCTGTTTACTTTTAGGATTTAGTGTGCTAAAATGCTTTTAGAAATTCAGTATAAATCAGAGACGGAGGCCTTGTGATGAACAACAGCAAAATCAAAAGCGACAACATGGACTTTTTGTTTCAGTGTATATTGTCTTTGCAGTCTATGGAGGAGTGCTATGACTTCTTCGAGGACCTTTGCACGGTAAACGAGTTACAGGCGATTTCCCAGCGCATTGTGGTGGCGAAAATGCTTTCGGAAAAGCGGGTTTATTCCGACATTGTCCGCGAAACCGGCGCTTCCACCGCGACCATAAGCCGCGTCAATCGTTCTTTGCAGTTCGGCTGCAACGGTTATGAAAAATTATTTGCCCGCGTGGCCGAAAAGGGACAAGGCGAAAAATGAGCTACGGCGTTTTTTCGGAATTTTACGACGCGCTGACCGCGAATGTGTCTTATGACAAGGTTTCGCAAGTCCTCGGCTCTCTGCTGACCCGATACGGTAAAAGCAGAGGGCTTTTGTTGGATTTGGCGTGCGGCACGGGGTCGGTTTCCGTGCGGCTGGCCGAGAAGGGCTATGAGGTCATCGGCGTGGATTTGTCGCCCGAAATGCTTTCGGAAGCGCAGAACAAGGCGTATTCCGCCGGGCAGAATATTTTGTTTTTGTGCCAGGATATGACGGCGCTTGATTTATACGGCACCGTGGACGCGGCTGTCTGCACGCTCGACGGGCTTTGCCACCTGCCGGACGAAGAAAGCGTTTTTGCAGCGCTTCAAAAAGTCTCGCTTTTTATGAACCCCGGCGGCGTGTTTTTGTTCGACGTCAATTCCGTTTACAAACACCGCGCGGTTTTGGGGAATAATACCTTTGTCTATGACACCGACGACGTGTATTGCGTGTGGCAAAACACATTGCTTTCCGACGGCGTGACGGTGCAAATGGATTTGGACTTTTTCGAGCCGGTTTCAGACGCGGGCGACTATGTGCGCCAAAGCGAACGCTTTACCGAGCGCGCTTATCCACGGGAAACCCTAGAAGCGATGCTTAAAAAAGCAGGTTTTACCGTTTTGGACGTTTTCGACGGGTATTCGGAAAAGCCCGCGCACGACACGAGCGAACGGCTGCTTTTTGCAGTCAGAAAGGATTAAATCATCATGCAAAATCTTGTCAGAATGATGGACGAAGACGGCGTGCTTTGTGCGCTCGCCATAGATTCAACCGAAATTGTGCGCGAAATGAAAGCGCTTCATAATACGTCCAAGGTGGTGTCCGCCGCGCTCGGGCGGCTTTTGACCGGCGCGTCGTTAATGGGCAGTATGCTCAAAGGCGAACAGGATACCATTACTTTGAATATCCGTGCGGACGGTCCCTGCTCGCCGCTGACCGCGGTTTCCGACAGCCGCGGGTTTGTGCGCGGGTACGCGGGGAAAGAGCGCGTGGA